>DAIOFF010000129.1:0-7580 GCA_036745855.1 Scrofimicrobium sp.
CGGGTTTAGCCGATCAAGTGGCGCATTGCCTGTTGGTAGAGCTCAACGTAGTGGTATTCACGTTCACCCGCAGTCTTTGCGTCAAAGGCTTCGTAAGCACTCTGGTCGTTCAAAAATTGTTCAAGAGTTTCGTCTTCAGCAAGGGTTGGTTCTGCCGATTCTGGAATAGAGGCAGCTTCCATTAGTTCTTGTGTGCGCGGATCAGCGCGGAAGGCTTTGGCTTTTTCGGCCAGCATGAGGTACATTTCCATGTTTGCTGCTGCCGATTCCCAAACACCCAGCATTCCTTCAGTTCGCGATGGTTTGTAATCGAAGTGCCGGGCACCTTCGTATCGTGGCCCGCCGTTCGGGAAACCATTTTCTACCAGGTCAACAGTGAAGAATGCTGAAGCCAAGTCGCCATGGCCAAAGACCTTATCTTGGTCGTACTTGATTCCAGACTGACCATTTAGATCAATGTGGAACAGCTTGCCCGCATTTAGCGCTTGAGCAATGCCATGCGTGTAGTTGAGCCCAGCCATCTGTTCGTGTCCCACTTCTGGATTTAGGCCGACAATGTCGCCGTTGTCCAGTTCAGCAATAAGTGCGAGCGCATGACCAACAGTTGGCAAGAAAATATCACCACGGGGTTCGTTTGGCTTTGGCTCCAAACCAATTGTCATGTCGTAGCCGCGTTCCTTGATGTACCCAGCTACAGTGTCTAAGCCTTCCTTGTACCGGTCAAGGGAAGCATTGAGGTCTTTGGATGAGTCATATTCTGCGCCTTCGCGCCCGCCCCACATGACAAACACTTTGGCCCCAAGTTCTGCAGCTAGGTCTACATTTCTCAGAATCTTCCGAAGACCAAAGCGCCTGATGGAACGATCGTTATTCGTCAGGCCACCGTCTTTAAACACCGGGTGCGTGAATGTATTTGTCGTAACCATTTCAATGACCAAACCAGTGTCATCACACGCCTCTTTGACCTTGGCAACGCGAGCAGCGCGTTCGGCATCGCTGGCATCAAAATCCCAAACGTCATTATCGTGGAACGTGATTCCCCACGCCCCAAGTTTTGCGAGCTCACGCGTATACTCCCATGGTTCCATTGATGGCCGTGTCGATGTGCCAAACGGGTCCACCGCATTCCATCCAACCGTCCACAAGCCAAATGAGAATTTGTCACTGGGTTCTGGCTTACGCACCATTTTTCCTCCGCTTCGAGCCTAATTAGATTGTTGTGAAACAAAACTAAACCCAAGCGCGCTCTATGTCAAGCCTCGTGAAACAAGAACAAAATCAACCCAATACAGTGGCGGGCGCTGCCAAAAGCTCCAAAACCCCCCGCAATGCCCCGCCTCGTGAAGCAGGAAAATCAGTACCGACAGCTGCATGGATGCCAATGTCATCAGTTGACCTAGCCAACAACCGAGAATTCATTTCTTTCTTCACCCCTGGAAGCAAAAACTCTACCAATGGGCCAAGGCCCGTCCCAAGGACAACATCTTCAACATCCAAAAGATTCACGGCATTAGCAAGGGCAATACCCAGTCCCCATGCTGCGCGTGACACGGCAGCAACAACCATAGGTTCACCGGCCTCAAACCGCCTCTTCACCTCTTCAGGCCTGCAATCAAGTGGCAACCGGGCTGCCGAAAGAATCTCACGCTGCCCCGCATACTGTTCCAAACATCCACGGGCACCACAGTGACAAACAGGGCCATTCGGGTCAACTGTCATATGGCCGATTTCGCCAGCCCAACCATGAGCGCCCGCAACTGGCTGGCCAGCAGCCATGATCGCCCCACCAATACCAATGTCACCAGAAACATACAGGAACGATCCTCGCAAATGCATTTGATCTGCAAGGTCCATATCAGCACTCACCGCCTGAAGTGTTGCATCATTCATGGCAGCAAGCGGTAAGTCCCCAAAATCGCTGCCAAGCGCCTTCGCCAAATCCAAATCACGCCACTGAAGATTTGGAGCATACACAACGTTATTAGTGTGTGGATCAACAACTCCTGGCACAGCCAAGTGAATCCCCAGCAGACGCCTTGAAGGCTTAGAACTCAACCTCCTAAGCATCGCGCTACCCTGCTCACGTAATACTTCAAGAGGCAACTCTGGGGTGAAATCTTCATGACGAATATCCTCATGAAAAGAATCAATGACTGCCCCCGTCAGATCCAAAGCGCAACCTGCGACATGATCGACATTCACTTCCATCCCCAAAGACAATATTGTGTCTTCAGCCGGAACCAACGGCGTCCCTGGACGCCCAGGTTTACCATCATCAGTTACATCGGATTCCCGCAAGATTCGAAGCGAAATAAGTTCTGCAACCAACCGAGAAACCGTTGCCCTGGTCAATCCGCTACTTGCAGCAAGCTCAGCTCTTGTGGCTCCTCCACCACCAGCAAATGCATGCCGAGCCACCAAAGCCAAATTTGAATGGCGAATCGAAGTAGGCCCCGCTGTCGCATCAAAATCACCTGCATGATCAAGAGACGCCCACACCTTACTCATTGATGACAACTCGACTCCGCACATATCCCCTAACTATCCCAAACACATATTCCCGTTTACCACGAATCAGCCGCCACACTTCCTTACAAAAGCGTGTAGCTTGCAGCCTCATTCAAAGAGACTTTCCTAGCTTTTCCGCCATCTTCAATAACAACCGCGCAATCACAAATCCTTTGAAGTTCCTTTGCATTATCCGTTGCAAAGAACACCAAAACTCCTGCATTTGCCAGCCTGCGCAGGGCCGCCACAATAGTTGCCCGATGCTCTAAATCAAGTCCAATCAAAGGCCTATCGATAAGAAGTATCCTCACATTCAAACCGCCCTCAGCGGAAATCATGTCCTCAATAAGTTCAACTTGCTCTATCACACTCAAATGTCGATCTTTGCGACCCATGATTCTACCGAACCAAGAACTACTACCACCAGTAACCAGATCCGACAGTCTCTTTCTTTGGATCCCCTCAATGCGTCGCTTATCTACCTGAACAAGCTGAATACCTGACTGTCTGGCCGCAATCTCAGATCGAAAATCCAATGGAACGCCATTCCAGGACGCAGCTAACCCACATTTTGCACCGCCGCCAAGAGCATCAATAAAACGCTGCCGTTCATTTAGTTTTACCCCAACCAATCCAACAATCTGTCCCCCACTCAACTGGAACTGGCATCTGGCCCCCTCACCATCTACCTGCGATACTGACAAAACATCATCAGAGAACACTTCGTGGCCATTGTTCTCCACCAAAGAATCGCCCAAGCTATCACCTGCGGGCCTGGCAAAAGCCACACGCCCATCTTCGACCCTAATCACTTCATCTGCGACCTCGCAAATAAAATCATCATCATGTGACGCCACAATTACGCCACGCCCCTCACTTTTTAGCTGCTCAATAAGAAACACAAATGCGCGCCGATTCCACGGACCCAAACGAACTTCAGTTTGATCGAATACCACAATAGAAGGCGCGGCAAACAAAACCCGAGCCACATCAGCCCACCCCTGCTCCGCAGCGCTTAGTTCTTGCACTAAAGCATTCAAAGAAATCGGAATCTGGTATCTCTCTAACAATAATGTCGCCCCGATTTCGGCCTCCGCTCGTTTACCCGCGGACAAGCCCTTCACTATTCCCTTCCCCATCAAAAGGTTCTCCAAAACCGAAAAGTTAGGAATCAAAGTCAAAGACTGACGCACCACACCAATTTTGGCCTCACGTGAAGCATTTTGATCACGCAGACTCACTGCCTGGTCATGAACCATAACCTGACCTGTGTACCTACCAATATCACCCGCCAACACCGAACAAACAGTCGATAACCCAGAACCATTGCTACCAGTGAGCGCTAATACAGTCCCTGGCCGCACTGCCAAGGAGAATTCGTTGAGGTCAGGACGCATTTTTGGAGAACAAGAGACATTTTCCATATGCAGAAGAGCGGACATTTGGGTCATGCACAAAGCATAAACGCATAAAGTGGAACCATGGGCATATCGAACTTTTCACCAGTTTTATTTGACGTAGACGGCACACTAGTGCAATCTGGCGAACTGGTGATGGAATGTTTCCAAGTGACTCTGGAAAGACTCGGGTACAACAAGCTTCCCGATGACATCATCCGGCACGTAGTCGGCCCACCCCTAACAGTGTCATTCCACTCCATAGCAAAACTCCCCGAATCACGGATTACCGAGGCCGTCGAAGTTTACCGCTCAATGTACCTGCCACGTTTCCTAGAACCTGGCTTATACCCAGGAATAGTCGAACTGATTAATGACCTGGTCAGTGCCGGAGTGCCACTTGCAACAGCCACCAGCAAAATGGAGCGCGCCGCAAAAAGGCAGATTGAACATTGGGACCTCAAATCCTCATTCACCGTGATCGCCGGTGCCTCACCAGACCCAGCCAGCACCAAAACTGCAGTCGTTGCAGACGCTTTGAAACGCCTACAACAAAAAGGAATCGACACCTCCAACGCCGTCCTAGTTGGTGACCGCGTCTTTGACGCAGAAGGTGCCGAGGCTAACGGCATCCAAGCAATTGCTGCCGGTTGGGGTTACGGCGACGAATCTGAGTTCGGTTCACCAGCCGTAGTGGCGCAAGCAGCAACAGTTGAAGACCTACGTAAAATCTTGCTCGGTTAGTCAACTACACCATAAAGGCGATCTCCAGCATCACCAAGACCTGGAACAATATAGTTGCTCTCATTGAGCTCCGCATCGACCCCCGCTACTACAACGCGTACATCCGCCCGATCTCCAACACCCTTTTCAAGTGTTCTCAAACCAGGTTCAGCAGCCAAAATGCTAATGCAAGTCACATCCCGCGCCCCCCGAGAAAGCAAATATTCAATAGCCTGAACAACCGTAGACCCAGTAGCTAACATCGGATCCAAAATGAAACACTGCCTTCCAGTCAGGTCATCAGGAAGCCGCTCAGCATACGTTTCAACCTCAAGGGTCTCATCATTGCGAACCATCCCCAAGAAGCCAACCTCAGCACTTGGCAAGACCGACAGCATGCCATCCAGCATCCCCAACCCTGCACGAAGAACTGGCACAACCATAGGACGGGGCTCCTGCAAACCCCACCCCTTTGTCTTTGCAACCGGAGTCTCGATGTCAATCTCTTCAACAGCAACCCTTCGCGTCGCCTCATAAGAAAGCAAAGCAACAAGTTCCCCCACCAGGTGCCTAAACTGCGACGGCGGGGTCGACTTTTCACGCAAAACAGTGAGTTTATGATCTACAAGAGGGTGATGTACACGAATAACTTCCATGCACTAACCATATCTTGCCCACGCCCGCGTCGCTTTTGGCGAGTAGCCACAATTTACTGCCCGCAAAGCGACTTCTGAACGATTTTTTGAATCAGTCACTTGTAGTAACCGCGACACATAAATCCTGGCGGTATCCAAGCTCACGTTCAACGCTGACGCAATTTCTCGATTTGTCGAGGCCAAAATAAGCAAATCAAGGACCTCCAACAAATACAGTGGAAGACCCTCCAAAACAGACTTGAACTCTGAAGATTCCTCTGGCAACCGTTTAGCGTATGAGTCTGCAAGCATCGCTGTGGGCCTGGGTCCCATGACGACTTCCCCAGCGTGTGCCCTCTTTATTTGCTGGACTACCTCATCCACGGGAATGTCTTTGGTCAAGAACCCGCGGGCCCCGGCCTCCAGTGCCAACCGTAACGAATCACCATGTTCGAAAGCAGTAAACATGACAACTGTCACGTTAGGGCATGTAGAGTGCAGTGTGCGCGCCGCCGCAATGCCATCCATTTTGGGCATATCCACGTCTAAAAGCGCTACCTCTATGCCTCCAGCCTGCACAGCATGAACTGCCTGTTCTCCATTGGCGACTGCGGCAACCAGCGTGAGGTCCGCACGATTTCCAAGTAAGGAACGAAGTGACCCTAAAAGAATAGGGTCATCGTCCGCGATAAGTAACTTGATGGGTTCAGTCACACTTCCCCTTCGTCTGCAACAACAAGTCTCAATGGCATGCGAGGCGGGGCTATTTCAGCAGACAAAACCCAAGTTCCTCCTGTCGGCCAGTAATAAAGGTCTGCACCTATCCGTTCAGCATGAGTAGCAAGATTTTCAAGGCCAAAACCGCCAGAAACGGGACCACGGCTGGATGTAGTTTTGATCTTGTTCTTTACAACTAATGACATACCACCACAGTCTGCGCCCTCAATGGAAAGCGTTGCCACAGAGGGCGAGTCCGCATATTTGAGGATATTCATGGCGGCCTCGCGAACAGTAAGCCCAACGAACAAGCGTTGCTCTTCATTCAATCTGGCATCAATGTCACTAATGGCTGACACTTTGAGTGTGATGTCGCGCGAACGCAGCATCTCAACGCACGCATTTATTACCACATAGATATTGTCAGTCGGTTTAACTTCGGGCGACCGACGTATCAGTGAACGCAAATGCTGCAATGCATCATTTGCGAGAGTGGCAATCAGCTTGCCTTCTTCAGAATCAGGGTCCTTAGCGACCATAGCCTGCCCGGTCAGAGAAATTCGAACCAAGTCCCGAACTACCGTGTCATGGAGGCTTTCAGCCAAGTCATCCCGAACTGTTTCCTCAATTGCTAACGCTTCAGTCTTGAAAATTTCGGCGTCATCTGTGGCGGCAACCAGGTGGGTACGGTACCAGCGCAGGCTATAGCCAGTAGCGACAGCAACAACCCAGCCCACACCGACACTGATCCATTCGGCTGCAATCTGTTCAGAAGACACTAACGCTAACGTGTCAACGACCGCAATCGACCCAAAAGCGACACCATACCATCTTCTAGAAATCCAGTCGGCTGCGATGGCGTAAATGCCCATCCTCGCCAGCGCCACGGGGGCACCGACGAGGACTTCAGCAACAGACAGAATAATGAATATGACTCCGCCGCTGAGCGGAAAAAACCCAGAAAGTGCCAAAGTGACGCATAACAGCACCGACCACAAGATCTGCTTCGCTGGATCAACTGTTTCGTCGCCAGACCACGCGTTCACTAGTTCTGCTGCCAAAATGATGAGTGCTAAGCCAAGAAAAGTGATTTGGTGGGTTTTACCCCCCACTGGCTGCGCCAGCCATGCTTTCTTGATTCTCATCGCAAGAAGTTGTTCGTCCACTATTTCTTACACACGTTAATCCAGGGGAACATCCCGCAAATCCAGGGCCTGGCTGGTAGGACGCTGAGTCCGACAGGCCCTCCAACTACTGGTTTAGCAACGCTTACAACTGCTGTGGTCGTCGGCGCTGCCACACCGACCGTTGGTGCTGGTGTCATGCCCATTCCTGCTGCCATCAAAAATGCACTTGCACACACAATAGTCTTCATCGACGGATCCTTTCCTCGATAATCCCTTCCGCAAACGTTGCGGACCGCATCCTCAGTGCCGTTCTGAGGAAGAAACGCACCCCCTATTGTCGTGCACTCCTTGAGAGAAATACATTGACAAAAGGAAACATACTTTTAATATTATCCCCACTGGCGTATGTCTGCTATGTGTACGTTTGTGTGTGGTTGTTAAATGGGTGAAGGCACCTGTTGGGGTGCCTTTTG
>DAIOFF010000130.1:0-7375 GCA_036745855.1 Scrofimicrobium sp.
TAACCACGAAGCGCGGCAACCGGTTCTAGGCTTGCTGCTTTCAGCGCGGGGTATGCCCCAGCAATGAGTCCGATTACGGCCCCAAGCCCAGCGGCTCCGAAAGCAAGCCAAAGGTTAATGATGGGTGTCCATTGGTTGATGGCGCTAATGATGACCACCGCAAATACCCCTACGGCGGAGCCGATGAGTCCACCCATGAGGCCGATGACCACGGATTCGATTACGAACTGGGCTGCGATTTCGCTTTTGGTTGCCCCAAGGGCGCGGCGCAATCCGATTTCGCCTGTTCGTTCCATCACGCCTAGTAATGTCACATTTGCGATGCCTAAGCCACCAACGATGAGGGCAACGCCGCCAAGTGCCAGGAAGATGATGTTGATGTCTCCGGTCACGTCGCGTTGTAGTGTTCCACCAGTTGAGGGGGCTGACACGGTTACGTTTGATGGCTCGTTGGGGGAGAGCGCGACTGGCACTTGCTCTGCTACTAGGCTTCCGGCTCCTACGGCTATTTTCATTTGGACTTCGGTGGGCCCGTTGATCCCGAAGTCTTTTTCTGCGGTCCCTAAGGGCATTATTACGGCATTTTCGAGGTCCATGCGTCTTTGCACGTGATCGACAATGCCGATGACTGTGTATGCGCGTTCGTCTATGAAAATGGACGGGCCGGAATCGACGCGGCTCACTCCCAAACGTTCTGCAGCGTCTGGCCCTAGGACAACAACGCGGTCATGTCTGTCTGAGTGGCCTTGGTCGAACATTCTGCCTGTTCGCAGTGTGCCACGTAATGCTTCTAGGAGTCCGGGCGAGGCTGCGGCAACAGGCGGAGGGGTCCGCTCCACGTTTGACGTGTCGATTAGTGGCACGGCTGAAATGCGTTTGCCTTCAAGGTTTAGGTCTGCAATCGAGGCCGCATTTTCTACTCCGTTTAGGCGCACGACGCGGTCTGCCGAGTCCCACGGCAGTGTCGTTTTTGTGAAGGTTTCATTACCTTGGGTTTGTTCGCCAGGTTTCGCAACTGCTTGTGTTGCCGCGATTGCGTCGAATTGGCGGGCAATCTGGCCTGCCCCTGTTTGGGCCATTCCAAGTGTCACGACTACGGCTGCTATCCCAAGGATTGTCCCTAGGATGGTCAGTAAAAGCCTTCCGGGCCTGGCACCGATTCCATGGGTGGCCTCGACAAACAAGTCGCGAGCCGTCAGATGGGGGAATCGCTGTTTCCTCATGTGACTTCCTCATGTAGGTGGCCGTCAACTATTCGTAAGATGCGGTCGGCGCGGGACGCGACTTCATCTTCGTGCGTGATTACGCCAAGTGTCAGCCCACTTTTGTGTAGTTCAGCGAACAGTTGTAGGACTTCTTCGGTGGTTGCAGAATCTAAGTTGCCTGTGGGCTCGTCTGCTAACAGGATTTGGGGACGGGTGACGACGGCGCGTGCTATTGCGACGCGTTGCCTTTCGCCGCCGGACAGGGTCGTGGGCTGGAAATTTAGGCGGTGGCTGAGGCCAACGCGTTCTAGGGCTTCCTGCGCTGCATTTTTGCGTTCATGAGGCGGCATTCCCGAATACATACAGGCCATCGCCACATTTTCGAGCACGGTTCGATGTGGCAGTAAGTGAAAGGCTTGGAAGACGAAACCTAGGTCTGAAGCGCGCATGCCAGTTCGTTGGCGTTCACTCATTTCGTGGCAGGGCGCGCCATTTAGGTAGTATTCTCCGCTGGTTGGCTGGTCAAGTAGTCCCAGTAGATTTAGGAGGGTTGATTTTCCTGACCCGGAGGGGCCAACGATGGACACGTATTCACCTGGGTAGATTGTCAGATTCGTGGCATGTAATGCTTCTACGGGTGGCGTTCCTGGAAATGAGCGGGATAGGCCCCGCAGTTCAATCACTGGTGTCGTCATTACCGGTCGCATTTCCAACAATGACTTGGTCGCCTTCTTTTATCACGTTGCCTTTTGTTTTGATTTCTGCAAATCCTTTGGCTGTGAGTCCGGTTTCTACGGTCACCAGTTCAGGTTCTGTTGTTCCATCCCGTAGCACTTCAACCCGGGTTTCCCCGCCGGGGCCCGCGGTGAGGGCTGCGACTGGTACTGCAAGCACTTTTCCGTCGGTGGCACTAACTGGGATAGTGACTTTTATGTTTATGCCGGTCATTTGAGAGCGTTGTTCTTCAGTTATGGTGTCTGGCACCAAGGTAAGGAGAGTTTTGGCTGAATCAGAGTCGGCTTCTGCGCTGCCTGCTTTGGAGTCTATTTTGGTGACTTTGGCGGGTATTGGTGTGCCGTCGAGGTCTAGTTCGGCGCTGTCGTCAATTTTCAGTAGGTCCGCGTCACTGCTTGAGATATTTGCTTGCACTTCAATGTTGGCACCGGATACAGAAAAGGCGGGTTCGGCGTCTAGGATTTGCCCGCGTTTTACTTTTACGGAGTCGATTCGGCGCGGAAGATTAGATAGGTAGAGGATTTCGCTTACGGGAAGTGGAGTTAGTGCATCTGCTTGCGCTTCGCCGAGCTGTTCTTTGGCGTCTTCAAGGATTTTCCACGCAGCATCGCGGGCTGCAACTTCGCCGTCAACTGATGCTGGTGCTAGTCCGTCATCGCGTTCCGCAATGGCAAGATTCAATGCTTCTTGTGCGTCATCTACGCTGACGGCGCATCCTTCTGGGGGCGGATTTGCCGCGCATGCCTTGGCATCGTTCAAAGCGCGTGACGCCGCATTTACCCCGTTTTCTAACTGGACTCTGGTGGATTCATTTGGTCCCCCACCAGCATTTTGGAGGGCTGTTTCAGCTTCGGTGTATGCCTGTTCGGCGGAAGTCACGCCGTCCTGGGCGCTTTTCAGGGCCTCTGATATTGCCGGGTCTATTGCGGGGGCTGCGTAGCCAGCTTGTGCAAAAAGAGCTCCGACAGCGCTTGACAAGGCACTGTCGTAAGTGTTTCCTTCCCCTACGTCAAAACCCAATGAACGAAGCGCTGTGCGTAACTGTTCAACGTCGGGACCAGAAGTGCCTGCCACTAAAGTGCGGTATGCAGGCAGTTCGCCAGGAAGAACGATGACGGGGCGGCCCACTACTTCAAGCGCGACGTCCCCGGATTCCAAAGTCTTTCCTGCTTCAGGAATCGCTCCGGTGACAACTGCAGGTCCGCCAATGTCGCCAGTTTGAAGTGTTACTGAAACTGCGTCATCGTAGACCACGTCACCGCGGGTAATAATGTCATTCGAAATCTCACGAAGTTCGACTGGAACCGTGATAGGACCTGCTTCCGGAGGTTCTGCTTCAGCTGCCGCTTGGGATGGGGAGATAACAAACTGTGAAACAGCGATTCCTGCCAACAGAAATAGGACAGCGACTGCCGTCATAATCCACACCGTGTGGTTTGCGCCGCCGCCTTTTATTGCGCGGCCAACAGATTTCAACCGCAATTTTTTCGCCTTTGGTTTAGCCTCCGGGATCGGCTCTGCGATAACTTCAGCCAGTGAGGAATTGCGGACACTGGTTTTCGTTGAGTCAGTCTCTGGCAGTTCGTCCATGCATTTTCCTCAAAATACGAAACAAATAGGTGGAATCTTCACCAGGGCATCAAATACTTCCCCGCATTGAAGTTATTTCTTATCCTTTTGGGCTTGCTGGACGGCTGCAACAAAGGATTCGACAAGTTCTCGATTCTCCTCTAAGAATTTATCTTCAGCGTTAGCCATTGCTTCGGCTTGTTTGTAGTAAAGGTCAGTTTTCTCATTACATTTCACTTCAGCGACGGCAATTTTTCTTTCTTCTTCGCGGGCTTTCTTCAAAACTTTTGGATCTGGGTCAGGCTGGACGTAGTCATCTGGCGCGTCTTCTGGCCATTCCCCATAAACTTCTACCTGTAGCTTATTGAGATGTTCCCAAATGTCATCTGGCTTCGTGGCGAAAGATATTCCCTCGTCTGCCATACAAGCACCCCAATCATTCATTAGGTCAGCTATTTCAGGCGAGTTTTGAGCGTTCTCCCACATGGTTTGCATGCCTGTGTTTAGTTCTTCCCACTGGGGGTCTTCACTCATCATTGCCCAGGGGTCAACCTCGTTCTCTGCCCGCTCACCATTGATCTCATGATCTGCTTGGCCACTGCAACCCGCGGTCTCCCAGTTGTATTCGCCGTTTTCCTCAACTTGTTTGCCATAGAGGGCTTCGTAAAACGCTTCCCGTTCTGACTCTGACATTTTTTCGACAGCAGCGGCGTTCGGATCTATATATTCCTGTTCATTTCCGGTTTCTTCACGGCCAGAAAAATATCCGTATCCTTCAGTTTCAGCCCGCTCAATTTCTGACTCATAACTTTCAGGGGCGGACTCAAAAGAAAACCCATAATTACCGGTAACAGGTTTGTATTCGAATCCTTGATCTGCCATACATTGGGCCATTAGTTCTTCGCGTTTTGTTGCCTCTTCTTCGAGCTGTTTTTCTAGGTCCTCATCGCTGAGGTCTTCACCGGAAGTTCCCCCATACAAGCCACCCATGATCTCAGAAAACTCTGATGTTGGGAGTTCACGTTCATCACGCGACGCGCTGGCATCTGAGCTGTCACCTTCGCCGCTTTGCGTGCTTGTTCCAGAGCAGCCCGCGAGCAGTGCAGATGCCACAAAAATAGCGGTGAATTTCCACAAGAATCTCATGTCAACAACGCTACACGCCTTAACCCATCTATAGGATGTCAAACCCTGAAAATGGGAAACCAGTCACGGGTGAGTGAGTTTTGTGAGCGTTCCGTGCCGTTCAATGTCGATCACATGAGCACCATCTGCATGCGACACGTGCGCAATATACATTTCAGCAGTGCTGAGTTCTGATGGAATAGCAGTATGGAACCGGGACACCCCACTTTCTTCCAAAAGGGGAGTGAGAAGTGGTTTCAGGCCCGGGCGATGAAGACAGACAACATGAACGCCTGACCGCTTCTCAATCAACTTCCCAACCAGCTTTGCTGACGCCGTTGGATCATTTGCGACAGCATCCTCAGTTAGATAATCAAGCTCTTTGATGTCAATATTGCCGATAGTTGCATACGCCCCAACTGTTTGTGGGCAACGCTTCCAGGGACTGCTTATAAGATGGTTGGCACCAAACGCTGACAGCGTCGGAACCAAGTCAAGCGCTTGGGCACCACCAAGTCTAGTTAGAGGACGCATCCCTTCTGCCCCATTCCAGTGTGCCCGGCTAACTGCTTTCGCGTGACGCAACAATATGACCGTTGACGTGGTCAAGTCGCCGCGGGCAGCGCGCGCGACAACCTCATTCAATAACCGCCGGTCCCCCCGCCTAGTCAAAACCTGCTTCGCTTTCACAGGTTTCATCCACTGGACTACATCAATTTCCTTTTTCGTGGCAGGCGTAACAGGTGGTCTAGTTGCCAACGCAGGTCCAGAATCAAGCAGTTCACCAACCCAATAACGTACTTCCTTCGTTTGCCCAGTGCCAAGACGGTAACGCTGTGTCGTTAGCGGGGCGCGCAACGCAACCACCTCGCCAGACTCCTCTTCGACCTCCCGAACCGCGGCCTCGGCAATAGGCTCATTGAGCTCAGCTTTCCCTTTTGGCCAAGCCCAATCGCGATATCTGGGGCGGTGAACCAACAAAACTTCAAAATCGTTCGCATGCAAAGGATCCCCAGCAGGGCGGTTCTTCGCATCACCCAGCGGACGCCAGACTACCGCGCCAGCAGCGCGCACTAAGCGTTGAGGGAGGGCGTTTGGTCTAGGCGTCACAATGCTAGCTTATGCGCTCTACCGTCCAACGACCCGATCAGACGCATCACGCATTAATACGTCCTGCAAATCGACCAAATCATTTCCGTCTTTATCTAATGTGTGGCGCTTCCACGACCCGCCTTTACGTAAATGCCATGAACTCACCCTGGGGGACACCCCACTTTTTATTAGGGAAACCAAGAAATCAACTTGCTCAGAATCATTAATTCTTACAAGCGCTTCAACGCGCCTATCAAGATTTCGGTGCATCAAATCTGCCGAACCAATCCACGCTTCTACACCATCACCTGGAATACCAAAAGCATAGATTCTTGAATGCTCCAAATACCTACCAAGAATTGAACGAACCTTTATATTTTCGCTAAGCCCCTTCACGCCAGCGCGAAGGGCGCAAATGCCTCGCACAACAATATCTACTTTGACGCCAGCCTGGCTTGCCCTGTAAAGAGCATCAATTGTTTCCTCATCAACAATTGAGTTAACTTTGATACCAATCCACGCGTTCAAACCGGCGCGCTTGCGGGCAACCTGATTTTGGATGCGTTCAATCAGTCCGGTGCGTATGGATGATGGTGCAACTAAAAGGTGTTTGAACGAGGTATGGGGTGCGTACCCAGAAAGCTGGTTGAACAGCAGTGCGACGTCCCGCGTTGTCTCTTTGTTCGCAGTGAGCAGCCCTAAGTCTTCATACCCGCGGGCAGTGCGGGGATGGTAGTTTCCTGTTCCAATGTGGGCGTAATGACGCAGTCCGCCCACTTCTTCGCGAACGACCAGTGAGAGCTTGCAGTGCGTTTTTAGTCCCAAAACTCCGTAGACCACGTGGACGCCGGCTGTCTCTAGTTTGCGTGCCCAAGAAATGTTTGCTTCTTCATCAAAACGGGCCTTTATTTCCACAATCGCAACCACTTGTTTTCCAGAAATCGCTGCCTCGATCAGGGAAGTAACGATTGGCGAATCCCCTGAAGTGCGGTAGAGAGTCTGTTTTATTGCCACCACGTTTGGGTCGCGGGCCGCCTGAGAGATGAACTGTTGAACTGATGTGGCAAAAGAATCGTATGGGTGGTGCACCAGGACGTCGTGGGTTCGCAGTGAGCCAAAGACATCGCCGGGGGTTGCGGACTCTACTTCTGATAGTCCTGCGGCCGTGACTGGTACGAATGGCGGAAACTTTAGGTGGGGAAGGTCAAGTTCGTGTAGCTGATTGAAACACGTGTAATCAAGAGGGGCAGGCAGTTGGTATACGTCTTCATTTGTGATTTGGAGGCGTTCCATTAAGAACTTCAGCACAAAAGGTGTGATCCCTGTGGCAACCTCAAGGCGAACAGTTGGGCCGAACCGACGACGCAGTAGTTCTTCTTCCATTGCAGTTAGAAGGTTTTCAGCATCATCTTCCTCGACTTCTAAATCTTCATTGCGTGTTAGTCGGAAGGTGTGGGCTTCTTTGATTTGAACACCGGGAAAAAGCTCAAATAAATGTGCCTTAATTAGGTCTTCTACCGTAATAAAGGATGCTCCGCTATTCTTTGCCAAATACGGTTCAATGACAGCGCCCGGCCTTGGTGCTTCTACGCTCACTAACCGTGGAAGATTTTCCGGGACTTTGAGTCTTGCGAAATGCTGCTTTCCCG
>DAIOFF010000131.1:0-7349 GCA_036745855.1 Scrofimicrobium sp.
CGTCACCGGCCCAAGATTTTGCTTTCCGACCCCGGGTTTCCCCTCCGGCCCTTGATGGCTGGCACGGACCCGGAGCGAAAAGGTGTCTGTCGGAGCAGTATATTGCTCCGACTCTAGGTTTCCCCCTCCGGCCCTTGGTGGCTGGCACGGACCCGGAGCGAAAAGTCCTCCGAGTGCGTGACCAACAAAACTGGTCTCCCGGTACTTCAAGTTTCTTGGTGCTTCGGCGGTCCTTTGTATTAAACGTGAGAAAACGGCCGGCGGGTGAAATGCATGTGCACATCATCCGTCGGCCGTAAACTACCCGTCGATGAAACGACTAAAGCTTTAGCGAGGATCTTTCTCGCATCCGATTCCGTCACGATCGCGGTCTAAGTGGGTTCCGTAGCCCGGGTCACCTTTATGGATCGGGGCTTTACCGGCGTTCCAAACTTCCGTGCAGTTTTTGTACTCGGGGTCGCTCGGCTTCGGCGCGGGTTCAGGTGCCGGTGCAGGAGCTGGTGCGGGTGCGGGAGCAGGGGCCGCAGTGCAAAGCGTGTTAGTTCCTACCGCATCTGTAAGGGATGCGGGCCCACCAAGCAAAACCACTTTGTCTGGTTTCACAGCATTTAATGCGTCAAAGACGCGCTGAGGATTGCAGGACTGGTTGGTGACATAAAGGGGAGCTCCAACGGCTCCGGCAAGGGCGCCGCCAGCAAGAGCATCGGGGAAGGACGTGCCTGTTGCAAGGAATACCGTGTCAGGGCTGTTTCCAAAAAACTTGCTGTTGAGTTGTGCGGCAGTCACATAACGGTCTTCGCCTGAAACGCGTTCTGTCTGCATTTGCCCACCAAGCGCGGCCTCAATACCAGGTGAAACGGAGGCTGTTCCGCCAACAATGTAAGCCTTATTGGCACCGGTTGAGCTTTTTATGCTTGCGGCATCGACTGTGTCAGCTGATCCTGGAACAAGAATTACTGCGGCGTCTCTTGTGTTTGCAACGGCTCCGGCAGCTAACGCATCAGGGAAGCTTTCACCTGTGGCAATGAAGACTTCTTCGCTTGACCCAACTAGTTCTTTTTGAATGTTTAGTGATGTCGCATAGCGGTTTTCTCCGCCCAAACGTTTGATGGGGGCAATCGCTTTTAGTTGCTCAGCAACGTTAGATTGAACGGAGTTCTCTCCACCCGCAATGAAGATTTTCTTTGGCTGTAAGCGTTTGATTTCATTTGCCACAGACTGCGGAAGCGCATTTGGGCTGGTCAAAAGGACGGGGCCTTCTGACCCTGTTGCTGAAGCACTAAGGGCGTCTGGAAAGTCTGTTCCGGCCGCAACCACTACTTGATCGACTGGGGCCGTGTACTTCTTGGCGATTTGGACTGAAGTGCCATAGCGGTCTCCACCTGCTAGACGTGAAACGCCACCGGCAAAGCTGTCGGATGTGGGTGGCTCGGTTGCTGATGCCGGACCCAATGCGAATGTGGAAGCAAACAAAGTCAGCGCGGTTGCACCGACTACAACGTTTTTCCATGGGCGAATAGACTGCATGCAATAACTCTTTCCTCGGCGAAATAAAGCGCAACTGTGTGCTGATGTTAACGCCGAAAAACTGATAGATTTGTCTGGTTTTAGACCTGTCGGTGGAATTATTCCAACGACAACATTGCACGTCAAAAATGGACTGAGGCAGTCTCAGGATTTGAATGAAAATGATGTAAAAAAGTACCAAATGATGATTAAGCGTCATTTCATCGTGCAGGACTTGGCAACAGGATGTATTATCAAGGGCTAAACCAACAGATTCGCATTTAAAGCCCCAAGAATAGCTTTACTTTGTTAGCCAACCGTTTGGGTCCCATGCAGGTGTGCCTTGGCAAAGCGTAAGATCAACGCGGCCGTAAAGATCGACGCCAGCAAATGGTGTAGCGCGCCCCTTACTTTCAAACTTTGACGTATCCAACGGCTCGTGAAAATCGGGGTCAAAAACGATCAGGTCTGCGGCCTCGCCAGAAATAATATTGCCACCACCTAGCTTGAACCGGTCACGTGGCGCGGTACACATGCGGTCGATGAGGGTTTCCATGTCGAAACGTCCAGTTCGAACAAACGTCGTGTAAATGACCAAAAGTGAGTTTTCTACCCCAACAACACCATTAGCGGAGTTCTCGAGGCCACCATTTTTCTCCTCGAAAGAATGCGGCGCATGATCTGTCGCAACCATGTCAATCGTGCCATCAATCAATGCTTCTTGAAGCGCTTCCATGTCAGCTTTTGAGCGAATAGGCGGATTCATGCGGAACCTGCCATCTTCCTGCAACATGTCATCTGATAGCGCCAGGTAATGAGGAGCAGTTTCGGCAGTTACAGGCAGTCCCTGGGCCTTGGCTTCCCGAATCAACTCAATGGAGCGGATCGTCGATACGTGGCAGCCATGGTAGTCACAGCCCGTTTCCTTGACCAAACGGATGTCACGGTCTAACTGTTTCCATTCCGATTCACCGGGTTTACCCTTGTGGCCGTGCTGTTTTGCGTACTCACCATCATTGATATATCCGGCCCCCGCAAGTTCCAGGTCTTCAATGTGTTGGGCAACAATGCTTCCTGTCTTAGCGACTTCGGTCATGATCTTGCGCATTGTGTCTTCTGATTGCACGCCGAAACCGTCGTCGGAAAAACCAATAACATGAGGGGCTAATGCCGCATAATCTATTGTTTCACCGCGCCCATTCCCGCCCTTGGTCAGGCAAGCGTAGGGCTCAACGCGGATGACAGCATCTTGCTTGTATGCCTCAATCTGTGTTTCAAGCTCAGACAAGTTATCTGGTGGCGGGGCAACGTTTGGCATCGCCCCAACTGCGGTAAATCCGCCCCGGGCTGCGGCGCGTGTGCCAGTTTTAATGGTTTCTTTGTAGGAAAAGCCTGGTTCGCGAAGGTGAACGTGAATGTCTGCCAACCCTGGAAGAACATATTTCCCCTGGATATCTATGTCCTTATCGGCCGTCCCATCGAAACTAACCGCGCCCTTGTCATTCACAATAATGTCAGTGACCTGAAATTGGCCGTCGATAAAAACTTTGCCGCCGCGCAACCGTATGCTCATGCTTTGATTACCTCCAGAGGGTAAGTTTACCTGCACTTTTCGCCAAAAGTGGCTCTGAGCCAAAAATGGCGTACTTGCAGGTAGTACCCCAGTACTACGAATGCTCTCAGGGGAAAATAGGGGTCATCCCGCACAGTTTGTTTTGTAGCGACGTGGAAAGCTTGGCTAAAGGGTGAAGCTTAGAAAGGCTTGGTTATGTCAGAAATTGTCGTCAGCTTGAATAATGTTACGAAGACATATGGAGAGGGTGAAACTGAGGTAATTGCGCTAAACAATGTGACAGTTGGCTTCGAAAAAGGGGTGTTTGCGTCAATTATGGGTCCGTCTGGGTCAGGTAAATCGACGATGCTGCATTTGCTTGCCGGGCTTGATGGGGTGACGTCTGGGGTTGTGGCTATTGAGGGGGTTCAACTGAATGGGTTGGGTGATGATGAGCTCACTAGGCTTAGACGTGATCGAATAGGGTTTGTTTTCCAAAGTTTCAACTTGATTTCCACTCTTGATGCGTATTCGAACATTGAACTTCCAATGCGCCTTGCCGGGAAGCAGATTGACCGGGGGTGGTTTGATGCGGTTGTTGGTGCCCTGGGTATCGCGGATCGCCTTCACCATTTGCCGTCTGAACTGTCGGGTGGTCAGCAGCAACGCGTGGCGGTTGCGCGTGCACTAGTGATGCGACCGGCTGTGATTGTTGCAGATGAGCCGACAGGGAATCTTGATTCAGAGTCCAGCGCTGAGGTTCTGGATTTGCTTCGGCAGGCTGTTGACCAGCTGGGGCAGACAGTAATTATGGTGACGCATGATCCGGAATGTGCGGCAAAATCGGATCGCGTGCTTGAGGTGCGTGATGGACGGATTGTGGCTGATGAGGTGATTGCGCGATGAAGGGGTTGTTGCGTGCGAACTTGAAGCATCATGGCCGCAGGTATGTTGCAACGGGGGTTGCTGTTGCGATTGCTACCGCGTTTGGATTGTTGGCGTTGGCGCTGGGAAATGGTCTTGGCACGTCGACGCGGAACGCATTTATCTCGCAGTACGCGGGTACGGATGTCATTGTGCAGCGCGCGGATGATGCTTCGGAAGATGGGTTAGAGGATTTTCACGAGGTCGAGGCACAGATTAAGCAAGTGCCCGGTGTTGTGGCAGTTTCCTCTGCGTTGGCTGCTTTTGTGCAGGGGCATTTTGATGGAGTGTCTTCGGGCGGTTTCTTGGGCACGTATGTTCCAGAGTTTGATGACGTTCAGTTTTCGGAGGGCAGAGCCCCTGTTGATGGCCAGGTGGCTGTCAAGAGGTCAGTGGCTGAGGCGTTGAATGTTCATGTTGGTGACAAGATTGAGGTTGGCGAGGCCGGGGGTGACGCTAGGTCCAACCTTGAGGTTTCGGGAATCTTTGGCAGTGAGGGTATAGGTACAATCGCGTCCAGCGATTTCTTTGTGACCGACAAGCAGTTTGGGCAGATTACCGACCCTTATGTTGAAGAGATTCACGTTGCGGGTGAAGGGGACTTGAACGCGGAGGAACGGGTTGCTCTTGCACAGGCAGTCACGTCTGCTCTTGCGAATGACAGCCTTCAGGCTAGGACTCAGGATCAGGTTCTTGATGAGGAACTTGCGCGCGTGAATGCGGATGAAACCGCAATGAACATGTTGGTGGGAATTTTTCCTTTGATTGCGGCAATTGTCGCTGTCATCGTGGTTGCGACTACTTTTCAGGTCATCATTCAGCAGCGAACTAGAGAACTTGCGATGTTGCGTTGTTTGGGAGCCACTCAGAAGCAGGTAACACGCATGTTGTTGGGTGAGTCGCTGGTGGTTGGTGCCGTTTCTTCACTGATTGGCGTTGTGGTTGGTGCTCTTCTTGGGGCTGTCTTGGTGTCTGCTCTTGGAGTCATTCCTGGTTTTGGGGCTGCGCTTGCAGCGACGTCACTTCCGTCGGTAATTGGGGTGTTCCTTTTTGGGACGCTTGTGACAGTGCTTGCGGGTGCACGTCCTGCTGCCAAAATTGGGAAACTTTCACCTCTTGAAGCGTTAGGTTCTAGCGAGGTCCCTCTTGCGAAGCGGACTACCGGCTGGTGGATTCGTTTAGTCGTGGGATTGGTGTTGGCCTGCGGCGGAACAGTTGGCCTTGTCTATTTCTCATCGCAGTCAACAACGCAGTCATTTTTGTTTGCGATTTTGTCGGGAGTTGTTTGCTTGGTGGGTGCGATACTTGCGTTGACGTCAGCTTTTGCTTGGCTTGTGTCGGGTCTTGGCTGGGTTGGAAAACGTAGTGTCATTGGGCGGATGGCCCGCGGAAATGTTTTGCGCAATCCTGGAAGGACCGCGGCCACGGGTGTCTCTGTTGTCATCGGTGTTGCTCTCATTGTGATGATGTTGGTTGGGTCTGCGTCGCTTCGCAGCACGCTTGACCGGACTCTTGACGCTCAAATGCCAATCGACATGACAGTATCGAACTTGAATGGGGAACTTACCGAAGCAGATTTGAAGTCAATTAGTGAACTACCTGGGGTTGCCGAGGCGCAAATGCAGCGCGCAATCATCTGGTCTGGTCAGGATGAGCCTCCTGTGACTCTAGATGGGCAGGACATTACCCTCACTGACATGAACGCATTTGCCAATGTGGCACGCTCCGAACTGCCTGTCCCAGCTGATGGAGAACTGTTTGTGAGTGAAGAGTGGGCGGGGAAAACCCAAGGGGAACTCTGCGTAAACGGGTCTTGTCAAAACGTCACTCTGGTTCCCCAAACGTTCTTACCTTGGACGGCCTCGGCA
This sequence comes from Scrofimicrobium sp., assembly GCA_036745855.1. Lineage (GTDB taxonomy): Bacteria > Actinomycetota > Actinomycetes > Actinomycetales > Actinomycetaceae > Scrofimicrobium. Next base: position 5,851 of record DAIOFF010000131.1, read on the forward strand.
AACTCAAAATGGTTGGAATCTATTGCAGGGGATTTTTTGACGAACTGGATGATAGTGATCCAGTTGAGCGACCTTTCCAATCAGGCGTCAGTTTCAGCTGACATTCAACGCATGAACACGGATTACATGGTGGATGGGGCTGCGCTTATGCGCGCTCAGTATGAGCAAGTACTTGGAATCATCGTGATGATCGTGGTCGCGCTGCTACTGGTGTCAGTGCTGGTCGCGCTTGTTGGCGTGTCAAATACGTTGTCCCTTTCAGTGGCAGAACGAACGCGGGAAAATGGTCTGCTCCGCGCCCTTGGCATGACGAAACGGCAGATTGCCCGACAACTTTCGGTGGAATCGATCCTGATTGGAGTAACCGGGGCGATAGTTGGAACCGCACTGGGAGTTTTCTTCGGCATATGCGGTATGCGTTCTTTCCCAATGGACTTGAGTCACCTAGATATCGTCATAAATTGGTGGCAGTTGGTGGCAGTTATTCTGATCGCAGTGTTTGCTTCAGTGGTTGCCGCTTGGCTTCCTGGGCGGGCGGCGTCGCGGGTTAGTCCTGTGGAGGCGCTTGCGGCCGACTGACACTTGGAAGCGCCCGCCTGGCCTCCCATTTGGCGGGTGCTCCTTTGTTTCTTGGAGTTGTACGAGGCGGAAGGGGAAGTCTCATTACCCTGAGTGAGGGCGCATCTCACTTGAGTCTGCAACCATAACGCTACTGCTGCAAAACGCGGTGGTGATCGACCCATGCGTTTTAGCTACTGTCAGGTATTGTGTCTTCGTGATTAGAGCAGCAGTTGATGGGTCATCTCTTGGAAATCCAGGTCCTGCAGGGTGGGCGTGGGTTGTTTCTGAAACATGTTGGGATGCAGGTGGGTGGCCAAACGGCACAAACAACATGGGCGAGTTGACGGCAGTATTGCAGCTTTTGTTGGCAACGGAAGCCGCGGGTTTGGCTGATGAGCCTCTTCATATTTTGGCCGATTCGCAGTATGCGATTAATTGCATTACGAAGTGGATGCCTGGATGGAAACGGAAAGGCTGGCGTAAAGCAGATGGAAAACCGGTGAAAAACCGGGACATCCTAGAGGCCCTTGATCAGGCAATTCAAGGTCGAACGTTCACTTTTGAGTGGGTGAAGGGGCACGCGGGCCATGAGATGAATGAGCTTGCTGATGACTTTGCCAGGGGGGTTTCTGAGACCTATCAGGCTGGGGGAGAGCCAACGCCTGGCCCAGGTTTTGGAGTTCCAAGGCCCACCCCAAACCTGAAGGCACAAGCTGATACTGCACATGTGGAGCCGGAGCAAGGAGCCCTTTTCTGAGCGGGGTTTCATTTCCTAGCTCTGAGTCCTCACATTTTGTTTGAGGTTCAGCCTCAGTTTGAGGCGTCCAATTGGCAGTTTGTTTTCCTGTAGCTTTCGCCCTTATGGGGTTTTTCCATTTCGTTTGTTTTGACAGCTATTTTCGATGCATCATTTCGCTTCGTTTTGACAGGCTAATACG
>DAIOFF010000132.1:0-7348 GCA_036745855.1 Scrofimicrobium sp.
GTTATCTCTGCTGCGCTAATAATAGTGGTCTTGGCCGCAGTCCTCGTGTGGCAATACCTATAAGTTCTTTTTGTGCTTGAACAGATGCCACAAGTGTTCGGCGTCTTTAGCCAGGTCAGCGCTAGTTCCAGCATTTACGACGATAATGTTCGCTATGGCTCGTCTCTCAGCATCCGTTGATTGATTCCGCATTCTTGATATTGACTGTTCGCGGGATAAACCACGTTTTTCGAGGCGTTCCAATTTTGTGCTCAATGGAGCCTCAACGACCACGACTAAATCAAATTGGTGTTGCATGCGTGTCTCAGTCAATAGTGGGACATCGTAAATGCCCACCGCATTTGGTGGCAAAGCATCCATGAACGCAGTGGCTCTGGAAGAGACCATTGGGTGGATGATGGCTTCCAAAGCTTCCCGCGCCTCGGCATCATCGAAAATAACTTTGGCAAGTGCCCGGCGGTCAACACCACCACTTGTAGAAATGACTTCTTTACCGAACTGTTGTGTCACCTTTTGTACGGCTTGGCCGTCAGGGCCAGTTAGCTCTGCCACAATGGCATCTGCATCAATGGTCATCGCACCCATGTCTTGAAGCAATGATGTGACAGTAGACTTTCCTGAACCTATACCTCCAGTTAGTCCAACGCGAAGCGCACTATTGGCAGGCAGTGCTGGCAAAGAAAGTATCTCAAGCATGGATATATCCTAATGCCATAAAGGTCGGTGCTAACCCGCTTAGCAGGATTAGTAAAACATTCCATGCCACCATTCATTACCTAGGAAGCGTTTAACAAACTGGTCAGTGTCATAGCGGAAGACCTGTTTTGAACCTGCCCATGCACCGCCGATCGGATCGAAAATAAGAAGCTCGTCAGTTTTTGTGTCATAACCATATACGGTCACATAATGTCCAAATGAAGAATAGGGTGGGTGTCCGTTGTAATGGGCAGCGCCAGGATATTCAACGGTTTCAAGTACAACTGGTCGCCCAGTTTTCTTGAAGCTGTCAAGGACGCCTCGGCGGACATCATCGCCTGTAACATTTAGCTTTCGTTTATAAATGTCTGTTCCAATAAAGGCATTTAGGCCTCTTACCAACATGTTATCTTCGCCAAATGTTGCTCCGTTTACATCCGTTGCCATATAGCGTGATCCAGCAAGAGTGTATTGGGATAAAACCTGTCCATGAACTGACCGCGTCTGTCCAAAAGAACTCAAAGCTGCCACACCTGCACTTGGACCACAGTAATAGCCGGTAGCTTGACGTTCCATTCTCATGTTTGCAAACGTGTATACGCCGTTTTGAAAATCGACTTTTCCAGATTTCACTTGGCAGCCTAAGCCTGATTTTGAAGAGACTGAGTCTTTACCACCAAGAAGAATATAGGCAGTTTGTTTTTTGGTGATAGAACTTGCTGCTTGAGGGCGGCATCCTTGGACCGTAAGTAAGAGGGGAGCGTCGTAAGCTTTTGTCACTGATACGCCAGTGAGGGCATCGGGATAGGTGACTCCTGATGCATACGCGAAGATTTCTTGGGAAGAGTCCCAGAACTCTTCTGCAGCTTTAACAGAAGTTTTGTATCTATCTGCGCCTGACAAAATGACTGGCGCAGAGTGTCCAGCAGCTTTAAAACTGGACAGTGAAGAAGCAGGCCAAGTGCCTCCGATTATGTAAACGTCGGATGGGCGCAGTTTTGTAAGGGCATCAAGGCTTGAAGGGTGTGCGCTGCCGAGCGCAGTCAAAATGACGGGTCCACCAGTCTTTGCTGCGGGTGCAGCGGCTACTGTGGCATCAGCAAATCCGTTTCCTGATGTCACGAAAGCGGGCGTGCCTTTAGGGAAACGCGCCGCGATGGCTTTTGAGGTGGCGTAGCGATCCGCACCGCTTATCCGCTCCACTTTTGCGTATTTGCCCAGTTGTTTGGCGACGCCGCTGCTGACAGAATCTGGTCCGCCAGCGATGATGATTTTGGATGGCGAAAGCGCAGTTAGTTCTGTTGCTGTGACCGCGGGCAGGGAAGTTGGCTTTGTAAGCAAAAGAGGAGCGCCGCTTCGCGCCGCCAACGCCCCAAGGGATAGAGCATCCGGATAGTCTGCTCCCGATGCAATGTATACCGTCTGAGAATGCCTAGATTCGGCCGTGACCTGTTTGGATACTTGGACGGCAGTTGTATACCTGTCAGCGCCACCAAGGCGGGTTTCGCCTTTGTCCAGTTTCGCTGCTGGGTATTTAGTTCTTGTTGCTGTGATGGCAAGTTGTGTGGGCGCACTCTTTGCGTTTGCTGAAGGGTTTTCTTTCGGGGTTCCAGAGTTCGCTGATTTTGCTGACGAGGCCAGACTTGGTGATGGGGATTCGTCAGGGGTGTCCGCACTTTTTGGCTCTGAGTCATTTTGTTCCGCGCCATTTTGTTCAGCGCTGTTTGGCTCGGCACCATTTGCTGGGTTGTGGTCGGTCCCTGTTTCTGGGGGCGGGGTGGTTGAGACAGCGCCCGACTGCTCGGTAGGGCCAGACTGAGGCGTCTGCGTTTCTTCTGTTGACGCGATGTCGATTGAGGGATCAGGACCACTGGGCGATGCGGGATTGCTTGATTCGTCAAGGAATGTTTGAGAATCCAATTGTCCAGCGTTATTGCTATTTCCGGGTGGAGATGCTATGACGGTTGAGCAAGAGAGAGTGAGTGAAAGTATGGCTGTTAAGAAGATGCTGCTCACGCGCAAAGTCTGTTGCTTACGTGATGTCATTGAGGCTCCTGGGACATATGTTGCAAATGTTTCTTAGCCTACTGGAAATTTTACATCTCGCACGCGACTTGTCGGAGAGTGGTTGTAACGTGGGGTCGTGACCCAAAAACTTGAACGAAGTGCTGAACATCCATTCGAGGTCGTTTCGGAGTATTCGCCATCTGGTGACCAGCCGACGGCAATCAAGCAGCTCGCAGACCGGTTGAATGCTGGCGAGCAAGATATTGTCCTACTTGGGGCAACCGGAACCGGAAAATCTGCAACAACTGCATGGCTCATAGAAAAAATCCAACGCCCAGCGTTAGTGATGGCTCCGAATAAGACGCTTGCAGCGCAGCTAGCGACCGAGTTCCGTCAGCTGTTACCGAACAATGCTGTTGAATATTTCGTCAGCTATTACGACTACTATCAGCCGGAAGCTTACGTTCCTCAAACTGACACATTTATCGAAAAAGACTCATCGATAAATGACGAGGTCGAACGGCTACGACACAGTGCAACTAACTCTTTGCTTACACGCCAGGATGTAGTCGTCGTGTCTTCGGTTTCTTGCATCTATGGGCTTGGTACCCCTGAAGAGTACGTGGCCCGCATGATCCACCTTGAAGTAGGGATGGAAATAGATAGGGATGCTCTTTTGCGCGCATTTGTTACGATGCAGTACACGCGCAATGATATTGCGTTCGCCCGCGGCACATTCAGGGTCCGCGGGGACACCATTGAAATCATCCCGGTATATGAGGAACTTGCCATTCGCATTGAAATGTTCGGGGATGAAATAGACTCTCTTAGCGTCTTGCATCCCATGACGGGCGAGGTCTTGAGGCGAACTGACAAAGTTCACATTTTCCCAGCTAGTCACTATGTTGCTGGCGAAGAAAGGATGAAACGGGCAATCCTTGACATTGAAAGCGAAATGGAAGAACGCGTCCGGTGGTTTGAAAAACGCGGGAAACTTCTTGAAGCTCAGCGCCTGCGCATGCGAACAACTTATGACCTAGAGATGATGAGAGAGATCGGTACTTGCTCTGGAATTGAGAATTATTCGCGTCATATTGATGGACGCGCGGCTGGGACCCCGCCACACACGCTGCTTGACTTTTTTCCTGAGGACTTCGTTTTGATTATTGATGAGTCCCACGTGACTGTTCCTCAAATTGGGGCAATGTTCGAAGGCGACATGTCAAGAAAACGCACCCTGGTCGAACACGGTTTCCGCCTTCCATCAGCAATGGACAATCGTCCTCTTAAATGGGCAGAGTTCTTGGAGCGGATTGGACAAACTGTGTATTTATCTGCGACTCCAGGTCCGTACGAAAGTGAGCGGGATCCAGATCCGGTTGAACAGATCATTCGCCCGACAGGACTTGTCGATCCTGAAGTGATTGTAAAACCCACAGAACACCAGATTGATGATTTGTTAGAGCAGATTCGCATTCGGGTTAGCAAAAATGAACGTGTATTAGTTACAACTCTGACCAAGAAAATGGCTGAAGAACTCACTGTTTACCTTGCAGAAAGAGGAGTAAAGGTTGAATACCTTCATAGCGACGTGGATACACTTAGGCGCGTTGAACTGCTCCGTGAACTGCGTCTGGGCAAGTTTGATGTATTAGTGGGAATAAACCTTCTTCGTGAAGGGCTTGACCTACCAGAGGTATCCTTGGTGGCAATTTTGGACGCAGATAAAGAAGGCTTCTTGCGTTCAACGCGCTCACTGATTCAGACAATTGGGCGCGCGGCGCGAAACGTGTCAGGTGAAGTCCATATGTACGCAGATCACTTGACGGATTCAATGAAACAGGCAATTGAAGAGACAGAGCGGCGACGCGCCAAACAAGTTGCGTACAACGAAGAACACGGCATAGACCCGACCCCGCTGCGCAAACAAATAGCGGACGTGACAGACATGCTAGCCAGGGAAGACATCGATACAAAGGATTTGCTTGAAGGAGGCTACCGTAATACCCCCGCTGCGAAGACCAGCCACGGCCTCGGCAAAGAGGCCCCTGCCGTTAGAAAAGCAAAAATGGGGGCTGAATCCGATCTGGTTCAACTAATAGAAGAGTTATCAGAGCAGATGCGGTTAGCAGCAGAAGAACTCAAATTCGAACTTGCGGCAAGGCTGCGCGATGAGATTAAAGACCTAAAACAAGAACTGCGGCAAATGAGATCTGTCGGCTAGACTCTTGCGACGAGGGGACTAGTCCAATAAAGTCCGCGGTCGTCAACACGGTCATGTCAAGAAGGCAAACCCGGTCCCGGTACCTCCCAGGTGGGATGAGACCTCGCTTTGTTTGACGACTCTCTGAAGGACCCATAATGGATGTTCACCTCTCAGCCTGGTTGATTCTTGGCGCAATCGTAGTTGGCCTGGTTATTTTTGACGTGGTTGCACACGTTCGTACGCCTCATGAACCCACGATGAAAGAGTCTGCATGGTGGTCAGTGGGTTATATTGCGTTAGCCGTGTTTTTCGGCGTTATTGTCTGGATAGTTTGGGGGCCGCAATACTCAGGTGAGTATTTTGCGGGTTACGTAACTGAAAAGGCGCTATCGATAGATAACCTCTTTGTGTTTGTCATCATCATCTCTGCATTTCGCGTCCCGCGCCAGTATCAGCAAAAAGTTTTGCTATTTGGCATTGTAATTGCGCTTGTACTCAGGCTGATTTTTATCTTGGTCGGCGGCGTAATCATCGAACGATTCTCATGGGTTTTCTACATTTTCGGGATTTGGCTTTTGTGGACGGCATGGTCGCAAGCCCGCGAAGGATTGGCGGATAGCGGTGAAGCGGGTGATGAAGAGTTCAAAGAAAACTTATTTTCGAGGGCCGTTCGCCGCATTTTGCCGGTGTCAGATGGAATAGTGGGGCAACGACTATTGATTCGTCATCGCGGGAAGACGATGGTAACGCCTCTTTTGCTCTGCATTATTGCCCTCGGCGGTGCGGATCTGATGTTTGCATTCGATTCGATTCCTGCAATTTTCGGGCTGACTAGTGAGCCGTTCTTGGTGTTTTCCGCCAATGCATTCGCGTTGTTAGGGCTTCGCCAGTTGTATTTCTTGTTGGATGCTTTGCTTTCAAAACTCATTTATTTGCACTACGGGCTTGCAGTGATCTTGGCGTTTATTGGGGTGAAGCTAATACTTCATGCATTGCACGAAAACACGGTTCCATTCATCAATGGGGGAAGCGGGCTTCCAGTGCCCGAAATAGGTATACCGGTCTCGCTTGCAGTGATTTTCGGAACTATCCTAGTAACGGTCGTGGCGTCCGTTTTCGTAGCGCGCGGCGGGAAGGGAGAAGATGTCAACTGATCCTGTGAAGTTCGGTCTTACATCAACGCAGGTACGCCAAAGACATGATGCAGGGCAGAGCAATTTTGTGCCAAACAAGTCATCACGGTCTGTGAAAGATATTCTTCGCGCAAACATTTTTACTATGTTTAACGCCATTTTGCTTTCTGCGACGGCTGCGGTATTGCTTATCGGAGACTGGCGTGATGCCGTATTTGGGCTGGTTGTGGTTCTAAATGCTGTTATTGGAATCTTTTCGGAGTTGCGCTCGAAAAGGGTGCTCGATTCAGTTTCAGTATTAGATGCCCCGCATTCGAAGGTCTGGCGGGACCAGGAAATGCAGACAATCCAAAGTGAAGATTTGGTGGTCGATGATGCCGTTCAGTTGGAACTTGGAGATCAGGTACCAGTTGATGGCGAGGTCCTGCAATCAAATGGTTTAGAAATTGATGAGTCGATCTTGACAGGGGAATCTGAGCCAGTAATGAAGTATGCTGGCGATTCCGTAATGGCAGGTTCGGCTGTCATTGCTGGCAGCGGGATAGTTGCTGCGCGAAAGATTGGTGCAGATACTTGGGCCCAAAAAGTCACCAGCCAGGCTAAGAAGTTTTCTTTGGCCACTTCTGAGATTCAACAGTCAATCAACAAGGTTTTGAAATGGATCACCTGGATACTTCCTCTGGTGGTTGCTTTGCTGATTTGGTCACAACTGAGGGCCGATCATGGCTCATGGAAACTAGCTGTTGTGTATGCAGTGGCTGGCGTTGTTGGGATGATTCCCCAGGGGCTAGTGCTTCTGACATCATTGAACTTTGGGGTCGGTGCCGCAACCCTTGCCAGGCGCGGGGTGCTAGTGCAAGAGCTGCCGGCCGTTGAGATTTTGGCACGCGTTGATGAGCTGTGTTTGGATAAAACTGGGACCATCACAACTGGGGGCATTCGTGGGCGTGAGGTGCTTTGGGATCCACATGGAAAAGATGACCGTGAGGCTAGGGCGGCTCTTTGGTTTTTGACCAGGGAAAAGGTAAACGCAACCGCGGTGGCTGTGCAGGCTTTGCTTGAGTCTGTGCCAGAGAATGTTCCAGAGGATTGGGAAGAGGTCCCATTTAGTTCGTCTAGAAAATGGTCTGCGGTTCGAACTTCGAATGGGCGCGTGTGGGTACTTGGGGCACCTGAAATCTTGTTGGCAAAGCCGGATAAGTTCTTGTGGGCTAGAGAGATTGTTGAGTCGCGATCGAAAGAAAGTGAACGAACGATATGCTTGGCAACAGCTGAGCAAAGCTCTGACCTTTCGATTTTGCCGAAA
>DAIOFF010000133.1:0-7271 GCA_036745855.1 Scrofimicrobium sp.
GGAGCAATATACTGCTCCGACAGACCCCTTTTCGCTCCGGGTCCGTGCCAGCCACCAAGGGCCGGAGGGGAAACCCGGGGTCGGAAAGCAAAATCTTGGGCCGGTGACGGACATCCTTGGATGCGAGTGACCCCACACCGAAAACATGGCTTTTAAGCCAAAGTCGGATAGTAGAATGCTCTGAGACCGACGGAAGGGGTTACTTTGGAACTTCAACTGATCGGTTCATTTTTTAGGCGGTGCACGCGTGGCAAGTGAGCAGGTATTCCGCATAGTCAGCAATGATCGCATTGCAAAGGCAACCTATCGTCTCACTCTTTCTGGGGATTCTTCAGACATTAAAACTCCAGGTCAGTTCGTGAATATCGCACTCCCTGGGTTTTTCCTGCGCAGGCCGCTCTCGGTGGCTGATTGGGGTCCGGGGCGCTTACACCTTATATATAAGGTGCTTGGTCAAGGCACGGATGCAATGACAAGGCTCCAGCCGAATGAAGAAGTGAAGGTACTTTCGGGGTTGGGAAATGGGTTTGGTATTGCTGAGGCTTCATCGCCTTTGATTGTGGGCGGCGGCGTTGGTGTAGTGCCTCTGTTTGCATTGGCACGCGAACTTGTTGACACTGGCCAGGTGCCTAGTATTGTTCTGGGTTTCAATTCGGTTGACGAGGCCTTTTTGGCTGAAGAGTTCCGTTCGCTTGGCTTGTCGGTTCAAGTCGCGACAGCCGATGGAACCAGTGGCATAAAAGGTTTTGTGACAGATGCTCTTCCAGATTCTTTTGATTATGTTTATGCATGCGGACCGACCCCGATGCTTAAAGCGATCAGGAAAACTTGCGATGTTCCTGGTCAGTTCTCACTTGAAGAACGTATGGGTTGCGGGTTTGGCGCTTGCATGGGTTGCGTGACTGCAACTGAAACTGGTCTTCGTCGGGTGTGTAAGGAAGGCCCTGTGTTCTCGATTTCGGAGCTGCAATGGTGAACAGACTAAGCGTGAATCTTGGGGGCGTTGAGCTTCAAAATCCTCTCATTCCAGCCTCGGGTTGTTTTGGTTTCGGCGATGAGTTTTTGGATTTTTATGATCCCAACATTTTGGGAGCCGTGGCGCTCAAGGGGACAACTAGAGATCCTCGTGATGGAAATGCGACGCCTAGGATAGCTGAGACTCCTGCGGGAATGATCAACTCTATAGGTCTTCAGAATCCAGGAATCGAGATAGTCCTAAATGAAAAACTTCCTGATTTAGCGAGGTTTTACCACCAGCCAGTAATAATGAACATTAGCGGTTTTTCGGTAGATGAATATGTGCATTGCTGCGAAAAAACAGATGGTCTTGCGGAAATAATTGAACTAAACGTTTCTTGCCCGAATGTTCATGGTGGTGGGATTAGTTTTGGCTCTTCATGTGATGCCCTGTCTGAGGTTGTTAATGCAGTGCGGGCAGTGGTAAATGAATCGCGGCTTTTCATCAAGTTATCCCCTAATGTCACGGATATTGTGTCAATGGCAAAGGCCGCGGTGGACGCGGGGGCAGACGGACTCACACTAGTAAACACCATGCTTGGAATGCGCATTGACCCCGCTAAACGAAAACCAATCATTGCAGCGGGTGCCGGTGGTTTTTCAGGGCCAGCCATATTCCCGATCGCAGTTCGAATGATTCATGCAGTCCGTTCAAATCTGAATGTGCCAGTCATAGGATCTGGCGGCATTTCCACTGCGCGGGACGTGATCGAAATGATGATGGTTGGAGCCAGTGCCATCCAGGTGGGCGCTGCAACACTGGCTGATCCGCTAACTATCCCCCGAATTTTAGATGAACTTCCTGCGGAAATGGACCGTCTGGGAATAAACAACCTTGAAGAAGTGATTGGAGCAGCCCTTTGAGTCCTCGTGACGTAATAATTGCAGCAGACTTCCCAAACGAATCTGCGCTTGATGCTTTCTTGGATAAAATCCCTGGCCAAAAGCCATATTTCAAAGTCGGCATGGAACTCTTCTATGGTGCCGGACCAAGCCTTGTACGCAAGCTCAAAGATGCGGGATATTCCGTGTTCCTTGATCTGAAGCTACACGACATTCCTAACACGGTCGGCAGTGCCATGTCAGTGCTTTCAAACTTGAACGCAGACATGGTGAACCTACATGCTGCTGGCGGTTCAGAAATGATGAAGCGCGCTCTTGAAGGCCTCACCCGTCCTGATGGCACCCGCCCCCTACTGATTGCCGTAACACAATTGACCTCTACCAGCCAAAATATGCTGGAAAGTGAACTTCTAATCAAAGAGCCCGTTGATCAAGTCGTCGCTCACTACGCAAGTGTTGCGCAAGGAAGTGGGCTTGACGGGGTTGTCTGTTCGCCTCGGGAAGTAGAAATTGTGAAGTCAATGTGCGGTGAAGGTTTCCTCACGGTTACCCCTGGTATTCGCCCAACTGATTCCGCAGTTCAAGACCAGGTTCGCATCGCCACGCCTGAGGGGGCGCGCATCGCGGGTAGCGACTATATCGTCGTTGGTCGGCCGATTACAGCCACACCTGATCCCCTCTCTGCATACCTAAAGATCAAATCCGATTTCCTAGGAGAAGAATGAGTGTAGCTGCCGACCTTCTGTCGATTCAGGCAGTTTTCCTTCGCCCTGATGATCCCTTCACCTGGGCTTCAGGGATTAAAAGTCCCATTTATTGCGATAACCGCCTGATACTTTCTGACCCAGACGTTCGCCGCCGGGTTGAGGACCAACTGGCGCAAATGATTAGGGAAGAGTTTCCCGAGGTGCAAGTGCTGATGGGCACTGCAACTGCCGGTATAGCGCACGCGGCACTTGCAGCTGAACGCTTGGACTTGCCTATGGGTTACGTGCGGGGCGGAAGTAAAGACCATGGCCGCGGTAACCAAATAGAAGGCCGACTTGAGGCAGGTCAGAAAGTAGTTGTGGTGGAAGACTTGATTTCCACGGGGGGCTCAGTACTTGACGCGGTTGCTGCACTGCGTGATGCCGGGGCAGAAGTGCTGGGCATCGCAGCTTTGTTCAGCTACGGCATGCAAAAAGCAACAGATCGGATGAAAGAAGCTGGCGTGCAGTATGTGGCGCTTTCAAACCTCGATGAGCTTGTCAAAGTTGCCACAGACAGTGGCTATGTCACGCCTGGGCAGGCTACAAGCATTCTCAATTTTCGCGACAACCCAGCTGGATGGTCCAAATGAAGCATTTGATTGACATTACCGATTTTTCCGAGGCGGAGATTCAGGACCTGCTGACAGTCGCTGAGGACATTGCCAAGAATCCAACCAAATATGAGGAAAGCGCCAAACACAAACGCCTTGGCACGCTTTTCTTTGAACCATCTACCAGGACACGTTTGTCTTTTGAAGCCGCAATGCAAGCATTGGGTGGGGACGTTATTGGCTTTTCAAGTGCGGACTCTAGTTCGTCAACTAAAGGTGAAAGTGTTTCTGACACTGTTCAAACGGTCTCCTGTTACACAGACATTATTGCGATGCGTCACCCTAAAGAGGGCGCGCCTTTGCTTGCATCTAAACGCAGCCAGGTGCCAGTCATAAACGCAGGCGACGGCGGACACGCTCACCCAACTCAAACACTCACTGACCTGCTCACTATTCACCTTGAAAAGGGGCGCCTCGACAATCTAGTTATTGGGTTTTGTGGGGACCTAAAGTTTGGTCGAACGGTTCATTCTTTGATTTCGGCAATGTCCCCTTATGAGGGCATTTCTTTTGTGCTGATTTCGCCTGAAGAACTGCGGGTACCTGACTACATTCGTGAGGATGTTCTTGACCGTCAGGGAATTCCTTACATAGAGACCGAGGACCTGGAGGGCAACCTTGGGGACCTTGATGTTCTCTACATGACCCGCGTTCAAAAGGAAAGATTCTTCAATGAGGCGGACTATGTGCGGCTCAAGGACAGGTTCATTTTGGACACGGAAAAGATGCGGTATGGAAGCGACAAACTCATCGTCCTCCACCCGTTGCCACGCGTCAATGAGATCTCGGTGCACGTTGATGATGATCCGCGCGCCGCATATTGGAAGCAAGTGAAAAACGGAATGATTGTGCGTCAAGCACTCATATTGAAACTACTGGAGAGCGCCTCGTGAACATCGACGGAGTTGAAAACGGCATAGTCCTTGACCATATTCGTGCTGGGGAATGCATGAAGATTTATGAGCTGTTGGGGCTTGGGGATCTGGATTGTTCGGTTGCCATCATTATGAATGCGTATTCGCAGAAGATGGGGCGAAAGGACATCATTAAGATAGATGCGCCGCTGGACTTAGATCTGGATGCTTTGGGTTATGTTGACCCTCTGATTACGGTGAACATTGTTCGCGGTGGTGCTTTGTCGAAGAAGAAGAATCTGAGTCTTCCAGAGCGGCTAACGAACGTTGTGAAGTGCAAGAATCCCCGTTGTATTACCAGCACGGAAGATGACGTGGACCAGGTCTTTAAGTTGTCTGACTCTGAACGCCGACTATATCGGTGTGTCTATTGTGAGACAGCGCCTGAATCGTGATTTTTGTCCTTTTTTGTCCACACATTACAGCGAAACGGTAATCTAACAGTATTAGATTACCGATCGTAAAGGGTTTCATCTGCTAGTTCACGTAAGTCCTAGCAATTCGACTTACGGCAACATATTGCCCCTTGTCGAGGCCACTTTGGATGGTATAATATATTGCCTACCATTGACCAAGGGAGCCCGCATGCGCTTGCGCAGCATTTTGTCAGTAGTCGCGGCCGCCGCACTGGGAATCGGATTCTTACCTGGTGTTGCAAACGCGAGCCAGCCGAAGAGTTTCAAAGAAGCCTGTCCTAGTTCGTCACCCGGTATACATCCTTGGGATGAAATCGAGATGTGTGTGAGCTCCAAGTATGATGTGCTACACATTGGCACTGGACGATTACCAAATCTTTACATAGAGAATGACTACGCTGAGCGATATGGTGCCACTCCGTGGGCTCATTACCGCAAGTCGATAAAAAAAGTTGTTTTTCACGGCAAAGCTAAGAGCGTTAAAACGCGTGATTCCATTCAGGGTCTCTTCTTAGGAATGCCAGAACTGACAAGTATTGAGAATGCTGCAGCACTAGATGTCAGTGGCGTTGAAGATATGTCAGAAGTGTTCAGGGGCGCAAAGGCCCTCACTTCCGTGGATGTTTCTTCCTGGAACACCAAAGACGCCACGAACATGCGCGTAATGTTTGACGGCACAAAGGCATTGAAATCCCTGAATCTATCAAAGTGGAACACCGGCAAAGTCACCGACACAAGCTACATGTTCCGGGGCATGACTTCTTTGACCAACCTAAATCTGTCCGGCTGGGATACCAGGAGGGCAAGCACGATAAATATGGTCAAGATGTTCGACGGAAGCAAGTCGATTACTAACCTGCGGCTTGGCGCTAAAACCAAACTCAATAAAGACTGTGCCCTACAAGCACCCAAAAACTCTAAGTACTCAGGAAAATGGACGATTGCCGAGCGCGGTGGCAAACCTGTCACCAACTCAAAGGCAATGACGAACGCTGAGATGATTTCACAGACCGGCAGCGCGGATACTTTGTACAAAGCGCAACCCGCTTCGGCCACGAATAATCCACCAAAGAAGCCAGCTGCTTCTACAACAACAACAGAGGTAACTGACCCAACGGCATCTCCTGCCCCACTACCACCAGAAAGACCAAAGCCCGGACGTCGACCAGAGGTCGCCGAAAAGCCACGGTTGTCAGGCCATGACAGATTCGAAACAGCCGTGCAAATATCGCGGTACTCATTCGAACCAGGGGTGCCAATAGTCTTTATTGCATCGGCGCTAAACTTTCCTGATGCACTAAGCGCAGCGGCATCTGCGGCCTCTTTGAACGCACCTGTTCTTCTGGTTAACAGTACGGTTGTCCCTGAGAACGTCAAAGAGGAACTGACCCGCCTCAGCCCAACTCAGATCATGATTGTTGGAGGCACCCAGACGGTTAATCCCAAGGTGCAATCAGAGCTAACAACGTATGCCAGCAAGTCAGTGGACAGGATTTCTGGTGATGACAGGTTCGGAACCGCAGCGCAGATTTCTGGATACTCGTTCAATCCAGGCGTGCCAGTAGTTTATGTCGCAGGGGGTATGGACTTCCCAGATGCTCTTGCAGCTTCCGCCCCAGCAGGTAATGCAAAAGGCCCTGTGCTGTTGGTTGGCAAGGATACCGTCCCTGATTCGGTAGATGCTGAACTAAAGCGGCTAGCCCCCCGGAAGATAGTGGTCGTAGGCGGCAATAACACCCTGTCAGAACATGTGAAGGAAGAACTTCGCACATACACTAAGGGAACCGTAGAAAGGCATGGAGGTGAGAACCGCCTAGAGACTGCTGCCCAGATTTCTGCAAGATATTTCGGTGAGAATGTGCCTGTCGCTTACATAGCGTCTGGACATGATTTCCCTGATGCTTTGACTGCTGGCGCTGTGGCTGGAGCCCAAGGCGGTCCCGTACTCTTGGCAACCAAGAATTCCACGCCAGAGGCAGTCAAGATTGAACTTACACGGCTGAAGCCCAAAAAGGTCATCGTCGTTGGTGGACTCAACTCAGTGAGTCAGGAAGTACTTCAAGAAGTATTAGAGTACGAAACTGGAGGAAAGTAACCCTGCCTAACGCCGTTGGGCCCACAGGTTCCAGCAAATCTAGTGCACGCCCAACGACCTGCCATGCATTCGGTTCCGAACGTCAGTTTCGCACAACCGCTATCGGGGATGAATCAGGGTATTACCCCATGTTGCCGAGACCTTTGTCTTCTTACGCTAGAAGCATGGAAAAGACACTTGTGCGAAATACTCGCAATCAAACACTCGGCGGTGTTTGCTCAGGCATCGCCACCTATCTTGGCTGGGACGTAACACTAGTACGGGTTGTTACTGTCCTATTGACCATCTTCACCGGTGGCACCGCATTAGTTGCCTATGTCATTTTGTGGATCGTCATGCCAGCGGATTACACCGTATATGGTCCAGGCCCACAAAATCCCTACCAACAGAGCTATGACCAAGGCTATTGGGCTGGTTACAATGCTGGCCATCCTGAAGGTGAAAACGCGGATCAAAATCACCAGAGCTACACACCCAACTAGTATTGGGAGCTGGATTTGCTGCCCGCCTGGCTACCCGCGTTCGGCACTCCCCACGCAGTTTTCAGCACGGCGCGCCGTTCGGAATCACTCATTTCATTTGTAAGAAAAGCATTTAAGAGGATGGAGGAGTGAAACACAAAGGTC
>DAIOFF010000134.1:0-7270 GCA_036745855.1 Scrofimicrobium sp.
GCGGAGAGTAAGGGATTCGAACCCTTGGTGCCATTGCTGACACATTGGTTTTCAAGACCAACACCTTCGGCCACTCGGTCAACTCTCCAGGCTCCTTGAAAAGAAGCACATTTGATCTTAGCGTCTTTTTCACTAACTTCCCAAGCCACATAAGTGTGAGACACAGCAAATACAGATGTCACTCGTTTTGCGGTGATCTGAAACCAGGGGAAGCTAAGCGCTTTTACCTCTTACTAAAACGGCTCCTTGGCTTTTTCTCTACAACTGAAGACACCGGATGATCTAACAGATCACGTGACAAAGCTGCAGCGAAAGGGGGATACAGCGGCAGCCTTGGCATGAGGACTGCTTGCAGCGAATGGTAAATGTCTGGTCTGGTTGGTAGCGAGTTCTCAGTAGATTCATTGTTTGAATCAAGCACGCGGACGAAGACTCCTGGCTCTACCATCATGTAATCATGCAGATAATCAAGCCAAGACCTGTATGAATGCTCAAAAGCTTCCACATCACCTGCAGAGCCACCGTCGTCTAAGATGGACCTACGCAGCGCAACGGCAGCACAAATCCCCTCACTGACAACCCACTGGTATCGGTTTTCAAGTACAGGTTCACCATCGAAATCAACAGTGTAGATAAACCCTGGTTTGCCGTTTCTTCGCCAACCATCTAGGCGGGCGCGTTCAAACAGTTCAAAGCCCATTCGTTTCAAGTATTCAGGTTCAGGTTGTCCCGCGACCCGTAGTGATGTGCGCATTTGCACAGCCAAGCGGGATAGTTCCATCCCGTGACCAATTAGTGACCCATAGGGGTAATACCTGACATCTGGTTCGTCTTTGTTGAACGTTAGATCAGGGTTCCAGTGATCATCGAAATGCGCAGGTACCCGCCAGTCAAATGGCGCACAAACGTCACTTACGAACTGCAACATCCGTTCGGCGCGCGCACCCCACTCATGATTTGTTGTGGCCTCGGCAGCCGCCATGTACGCCTCAATGGTGTGCATTAACGAGTTCATTCCACGGTATGGGGCGCACACTGACCAGTCGCGCGTGTAGTGGTCCCGAACTAAACCGTTGGCTGGCGAAATCCAGTGTTCTTCTTGGTTTTTGAGAGCGTCACGCAGTAACTCGAATGCCCCAGGGCGATTCGCCACGACCGCAGCAGACGCAGCCAAAACTAGGAAAGCATGCGCATACTGCCATTTGTTTGCGCTTTCCTCATCCCAAGGTATGCCTGTGTCGTTTTCGGTTTCGTGTTTGATTGCGGAATACCACCCACCAAACTCTGGGTCTTTGAAGTACTTCGTCAAACACTTCACGCCGTGGTCACAAAACCGCCTTGAACCAGGTATGCCCATGAGTGTTCCAAGCGAATAAACGTAGGTCATGCGGGCAGTTATGGCCAAGTCAACGGGTTTTGAAACATCCAGTCCCCCGTCCGCTGTGAAGTAACCAAAACCGGTCTCAGCTTTCGCCGCATGCCCGTGTTCAAGAAGCGCTTGCATTTGTCTTGAGAGCCACCTGCTGTGTTCCACAGAATCTAACCAGCCCATTTTGGTCCTCCTTGGCCATTCACTCTTTGTTCAATACTATGCCCTATACGCACGCACAATCGCTAACATAACAGCCGCCGCCCCATCGTGTTCAACTGGTCCAGTTTGAGCGTTTGCGGCATCCATTACGGCTTTGGATGCGCCACCCATTGCCACGCCGTGTCCAGCCCAAGACAGCATAGAAATGTCGTTCGCTCCGTCACCTATCGCGATGATCCCGGATCTTGGTTTTTCGAGGCGATCTGCTAAGTCAGCCAGTGCCGATGCCTTGGTAACACCCACTGGTCCTACATCCGCCCAAGACGTCCACCCGATTGACACTTCAAGGTCACCAATGGGTACTGCCGCCATGGCCTCGACGAAATCATCACGGGTCATGTGGGGAACCCTAACTACCAGTTTGGTTGTTGGCTTATTTATGATGGCTTCGATACTTCCCAAATCAACCTGATGGAGAAGTTCACCTGGCGGAAACGGCTCTGACACGCGCAAACCTTCCATTTCGCCATCAACGGCCAGCAATGCGTCAGGAAACACACTTAGCACGGCTTCAGCGGCATCACGCGGATCAAACTCATGCCGAACCCGAACCACAGGTTCCTCTGACCATTGAAGAGTTAGCGCCCCATTTGAACAAATCGTCCAACTGTCCCTAAGACCTGCTTGATAAATCACGGGGGCTGTCGAGGCCATGCCACGCCCCGTTGCTACAGCAACTGTCATACCAAGGTCTTGTACGTCACGCAAAGCAGCCTTCACCCGCGCAGATGCCATCACCACGTCCTCAGATTGACCGGCGTCTGTCTTTTGTGGATAGACAAGTGTCCCATCAATATCAAGAGCAAACATTATTTCGCGAGGATCAGGCGGTAAATCCGGTAAATCCGCCATTGCGCGCTCAACAAGTTCTTCAAAAGGCACTTCTGGGATGCCCGACAGGGGTGGGCTTAGTTGATTACTCACGGGGTCATTTCTGTTATTCCACCAAGGTATGGACGCAAGGCTTCTGGCAAGTGAACCGAGCCGTCTTGTCTTTGGTGATTTTCCAGAAGCGCAACCAACCAACGCGTTGTGGCCAACGTGCCGTTTAGGGTTGCGACAGGGCCATCTTTTTGGCGAATCTTCAGGCGACGTGACTGGAAGGTTGTACAGTTTGACGTGCTAGTAACTTCCATCCATCGGTCCTGCGTTGGTAGCCATGCTTCACAGTCGAACTTTCGCGCAGCCGAAGCACCCAAATCGCCTGCTGCGGTATCAATGACACGATAAGGAAGTTCCAGTTTATTCAACATTTCCTCTTCCCATTCAAGCAATCGAAGATGCTCTTCAGCTGCACTTTCAGGATTGCAGTAAGAGAACATTTCTACTTTGTTGAACTGGTGTACCCTGATGATTCCCCGCGTGTCACGTCCAGCCGCACCCGCCTCACGGCGATAGCAAGTGGACCAACCGATATAACGAAGCGGTCCGTCTGTGAGATCTAGAATCTCATCAGCGTGATAACCGGCAAGTGCTACTTCCGAGGTCCCAACAAGATAGAGTTCATCCGCCGGAATGTAATAGATTTCGTCAGAGTGCTCGCCTAGGAACCCCGTGCCACGCATTATTTCAGGTTTCACCAAAGTGGGGGTTGTCATCATTGTGAAACCCGCGGTTGTCGCTTGATCAACTGCCATCGACAAAAGCGCAAGCTCAAGGCGGGCACCAATACCTGTTAAGTAATAAAAACGAGAACCAGAGACTTTTGCACCACGCTTCATATCAATAGCGCGAAGTCCCTCAGCGATCTCTAAATGATCTTTCGGCGCAAACCCTTCAGCATTGAAGTCCCGGGGCTTTGGCCCTTCATGCCGAAGAACCACAAAGTCATCAGCCCCGCCTTCTGGTGCCCCCTCAACAATATTCTCAATCTTTAGGGATTTCACCTCTAACTCTTCAGCAGCTTGATCGGCAAGGGCTTCAGCTTCCTTGACTTTCGCAGCCAGAGCCTTCGCCTTTTCCAAAACCGCAGGCCTTTCCTCAGGGGACGCCTTCCCCACAGACTTTGAAACGGCCTTCTGCTCTGCGCGCAATGTCTCAAAGGTTTGAAGGGCAACGCGCCGGTTTTCATCTGCCGCAATAATCTCATCTACGAGGTCAGCTGAGTTTCCCCTAGCAATCTGCGAGGCCCGCGCGGGCTCTGGATTGGCTCTAAGTGCACGCAAATCAATCATGTCCCTATGGTATCGCCTACATGGGATGGGACTATACGCAGCGTCCACGATAGTCTTTAACCGTGATACCTCAATTGCCTACGCCTGCTGGCCCATTGCTACTTTTGGCAGCGTTAATTCTGTTGGCGATTGTGATTGCGTCTGCCCTTCCAACCCCAGTACTTCCAGCCAAAGAAAAAACCGATGTTGAAGAGGAAGAACCGGCAGACACAAAATCTCAACCCAGACGTGTTTGGGTGGTCGTAAACCCGACCAAGCCAGCAGACCTTGAATCTTTCAAAACTCGCGTAAACCGAATGTGTCAAGCAATGACAGGGCATGAAGCCGGGTGGTTAGAGACAACAATCCAAGACCCCGGAACAGGCCAAGCCATCGAGGCCATCAGCAATGACCCTCTGGTTGTCCTTGCTGCAGGCGGGGACGGAACGGTTCGCGCCGTTGCCGCAGGCATGGCGCACTCCAAATATCCAATGGGCATCCTCCCTGTCGGCACTGGGAACTTGCTGGCACGAAACCTCGGCTTACCATTCACACTTGAAACAGCATTAGAGATCGCAGTCCTCGGACAAGACTGCGACATCGACTTGGCATGGCTACATGCTGAGCGCGTGGTGGTCCCCTCTGACCTTCCAGCGGAAGGAGGACTGCTTCGCGCAGCAAACGCCTCGTCAATCCGAAAACTCCCTGAAGGAGTCCTAGAACCACGCCCTGACGAGTACGCATACCTGGTGGTCGCAGGCATTGGCTTCGACGGCGAGACCATGGCAAACACCAGTGCGGAAATGAAAAAGAAAGTCGGATGGAGCGCATACATCCTGTCAGGAATCAAATCGCTAACAAGTGAACGCATGAAAGCAACCGTTACCGTCTACTATCCCCCAGGGAAAACTGGCCCGAAACAACCTAATAAGAAATTTTCTCCGATTCCCAAGAAAACTTCAGAATCAATTCGGGCATCCAAAACCATTGGACACTCAGATTCCCCAAGCCAAGTCGTCCACACAGAAGAGAACTGGCAGATGTCCGTTTTACGGGCACGGACCGTCATGCTTGCAAACGTAGGCGATGTCCTTTTCTTACGGCTTGCCCCCGACGCTGCCATAGATGACGGAATGCTAGACGTCGTGGCAGTCGACACAAAAGGTGGAATCGCGGGCTGGATCAGTGTCGCAGCCAAGATCGTCAGCCAAGGAATTGGATTACCTGTTGGAAACTCCAAACACGGCCTCGGCAATATCGCATTCAAACAAACCAACCGTGCCCGCATTGACGTAAATCGCGCGTATCCTGTACAGGTAGACGGTGATCCCGTAGGAACCGCAAGAACTGTGGTTGCCAGGACTGACCCCGGAGCGCTCACAATGCGTATTCCGTCCAAAACATTCTAGGACCCCATGTTTAGAGTACTTCTCTTCGCAGCCGCCATCGGCATAACTGTCTATGCAGTAATTGACTGGGCTTTTCGGTCAAAAACCACAACTCCAGGCAGCCTTAACCGCTGGATTTGGTTGGCAGTCATAATCCTCATACCCATTGCGGGACCAGCAGCATGGATAATCCTTAGCCTCATTGCTCACGCAGAAGGAACGGACACTCCACCCCCGGACGCACCTAGGGCACCTGATGATGACCCAGAATACCTCCGTCACATCAGCGAAAAGATTGAGAGACGCAAAAAGCGCGAACAAAACTTCGGGAATGAAAGTGGAACCAAAAAGCCTGAAGAAGACCAAGATTCTACGCTGGACTAAGCGTTCCCACGTCTAAGTATTGATGTTACGGGGAATCCAGTTACCCGAAGCTGCTAAGACTTGGTGGCTGCTGCAGATGAGCCCGGGGTTACATCCTGTGCACGCGCAACAAGTTCCTTCGCAGGTTCCACATAACTGCAACCAACTAGCGTGCGCCCTTCGAACAGCAGGGATGTCAATGACCCCAAAGAACACTCACGCCCAAGTGGGTTATGCGCAAGCGGTTTGCCCTGGATGAAACGCTGGACCGTGACAATAGGAAGCTGATGAGACACCACCAAGGCCTCATGGCCTGCGGCTTCATCCAATGCTTGTGAGATTGCAGCCTGCATCCGGTCCAAAATTTCCTTATAAGGTTCGCCCCATGATGGACGAAATGGAGCAGTGTACTTTGACCAGTTTTGCGGATGTGCCAGTATCAAACGATTCCTGTTGACGTTGACTCCCTGAAACTCCGACGCTGCTTCTACAAGCAAGGGATTCGTTTCTATAGGAAGGTCGTACGAATCAGCTGTTGGAAACGCAGTCATTTGTGCCCGCAGAAGAGGGGACGCAAAGACGTGAGTGATATCGTTGCCGCTTGCGACCAGAAAGTCTGCCGCCGCCTCAGCCATCTGCATCCCAAGCGCAGTCAACCCAAACCCAGGCAAACGCCCATAAATGATGCCATCTGGATTATCTACTTCTCCGTGGCGCATCAAATGCACCGTAGTAAAAACCATAGACATAGTCTCCCACGAACATAGGTGGCCTGAAAACCTTACGAACAGTTTTCGGTGATCCAGTCACCAACGTTGGTACCGGCTTCATCGAGTTCTTCCGCATTTTCGATAATCTTCGAAGCAGCACCGAGGTCAATAGAGGCTGGATCATCAATATCAAAGTCCTTGACGATCGACATCGTCTCCGCCAACAAGTCCATGTCGCTCTTGATTTCGCTTGGAGCAATCTTTGCCCCCTCTATAAAGACGTCTGCGACTTCACCCAATGCGTTAATGTCCGAAGCCGCAATGTCCATGGCACTATCCTCCATCAATGCACAGAACGCTTCCGGGGTAAGTTCTTCCTCTTCGTTTAGCTCTTGTGTGGATATTTTCTCGCCGCCATCACTGCTCCCGCCATCAGAAGCAGAGAACGGAGGTACCTTAAACAACCACAACACCAAGAAGAGGGCAATTACCAGAACCACAGCCCCGACTACCCACGCTAACCAGCCTAAAGATTTCCCCTTTTTTTCTGGTACCACCTGGTCCGGATACTGATAAGGAGGTGCTGCATACCGCACCTGTTGCGGATCGCCTTCCGGTCCGCCAGGCATAGTAGGAGCTTGTCCCGCGTTTGCGTCAATTGGAGCCCGAGGGGCAAACATTTGGCCTGTTGGTTCTTGGGGCGCAGTCTCTGATGAGTTATCAGGTTGAGCGCTAAGTGGGTCAGCCGCGGGCTGCTCGGAAGACTCCGATTGAACCGGTTTTGACTCTTGTTCACTGGCCGCAGAAGCATTATTGCCGCGCTGACTTTCGATCCAGTCACGAAGCTGAGGGTAACAGTTTGGGTTAGCCAAAATGGCATCCCATGAAGCAGGATCCGTGGCCGCAAGTTGTGCAAGTTGTTCGGCAGAGACCGAAGGATCAGTAGGGTTCAAGTTCGTCATAGCTTTCCGTCCTGGTTCATCCAACACATACACCCTACGGTAAATGACCTCCGAAAGGGATAAACTGTCCAAACACCCAGCTCAGATGGGGCATTCCTCGTTA
>DAIOFF010000135.1:0-7268 GCA_036745855.1 Scrofimicrobium sp.
GCCCTACGCAAATCTACGTTGTCTGCAAACTTCAGTTCAGCAGCAAGACGCGGTTTACTTGTGATGACCCTGATAGTTCGAAAGTCTGGAGCCATTCTTTCAGTCAATACTTGAAGTCTGGCAGCAGCAGCACCTGGATCAGGCGGGAAAACTCTGGTTGCAATGACCAAGCGAAGTCGTTCCCATGACTTTTCTGCAGCTCGCACTACACCCAGCACTCCTGCGCCTGTTCTGGTGAGAGATCTGTGTTCAATGACCCATTCACGCAGTTTTTCCGGATGCACAGTGAATGTGCCATCCAAGATTGTCTCCATCGCCCTTTGCGCCTCAGACACTCCGTAGGAAGTTGCTAAACCAAGCTCGTTCTCTTCGATGTCCTGGGCGGCCTTGCCTGAACCTAGAAACACAACAGGCGTTTGGCATGCCAATGCCGCCAAAATCTTCGTTGGATAAGGCGTATCAACACTGTGCATTGGGACGATTGATACCAGTGCTGCAATCGCACCAGATAACAGCGGTGCCAGTTCACTTGGTGGCAATGATTCACGAACAATTGCTCTTGGAACATCCGTGAATCGGGCATTGATCTCTTCAGCGCGTTTGGAAAGTTTTTTCCAATCAGTGCCACTCCCAACAAACAAGAGTTGTACATTTGGATTCGATTCCAAAATCTTTTCAAATGCATCCATGAAGACTTCTGCTCCTTGGAACTCTGAAGCAGTCCCCCCATAAATGAAGTAAGGGTATTTGAGGTCTTCGACTGGTCGGCTTACAGGCGTGTACACATCAGTATCAATGCCATTTGGGACCAAAGTGACTGTCTCCGCCCCCATTTCTCTAACCCGCTGTTCAACACCTTCCGTAACGGCGACAACTGCTTCGGCACCACTGATTGCCCGGCGCTCTGCCCATTCCAATGTCTTCACAATCAACGGGTGCACGTTCATAGAGCGAACACCGCTTGACCATGTATCGGCGGCATACCAAATATATGGAAGTCCCCGCAAAGAGCACACGGCCCGCGCAGCAAGCCCAGTTGTTGGTGGTGGTTCGACTAAGACCATATCTGGACGAGGCGCTGCCAGCATTCGAAAGAAAACTGGAACGTCAAATGAAAGATACGGCAGGTATCCACGCAGATTGCCGGTACCATCACGCAGAGTTGGCCAACGGCGTACATGCACTGCTCCGTCTTCCCCATGTTTGTCTTTGGGATACTGTGAAGTCAGAACCTCAACGTCATAACCAGCTTCAATAAGTGCCCGTTCTACGGCCTCCCATCTTTGAGAAGCTGCTGTCGGTTCGGGAAGGTGGACACGAGTGACAATGAGGGCCCTTCGCTTGTCGCTCTGCTGGTTCTTCACTTTGTCCTTCTTTTGTTTTGTTCGAGCAAGGCTTCTGCGACACGTTTTGCCGCATGCCCATCACCATAAGGTGCTTCTTCGGTTTCTGTAGGCGACAATTCTTTTAGCGCCGCATTTATCTGTTGCCCCGGTGTCACTAAGACATTCCAGCCAAGTTCCACAGTCTCTACCCACTCAGTTTCAGGCCTAACTGTCACACATGGGGTTCGAAGTAGAAAGGCCTCTTTTTGCAGGCCTCCTGAATCCGTGACAACAGCTGCAGCGCCCATGGCTGCACGAACCAACTGCGGATATGGTAGTGGGTCATGCCAATGCAGTGAGCCTTTATCTTCGAACAAACCGAGCTCTTTTGCATGTACCTGCAAACGTGGGTGCGCCAACAAATATACTGATTTATCAAGGTCCGCCAGAGTTTCGATAATTCTTTTCAATATGGCGGGATTATCAGTATTTTGGGGCCTGTGAATCGTAGCAATTATGTACTCGCCTTCTACAGCCCCTGGTAAAGGCACAGCCGTATCTTTGACGCGGTCACGCACCGATAGCAAAACGTCAGTCATCACATCGCCAACAAGGATTGTCCTTGACGCTAATCCTTCGTCCGCCAGATGTTTCACTGCAACTTCTGTTGGCGCAAGCAGTAAATCTGCAGAGTGATCAGTGAGGACTCTATTGTGTTCTTCTGGCATGGCTCTGTTGAATGATCGCAGCCCTGCCTCCAAATGAGCCAGGGGAATCTGAAGTTTCGCAGAGGCAATCGCCGCAGCTAAAGTGGAGTTTGTGTCGCCGTAGACCAACACCCAGTCTGGCTGATGATTCAAGATGGATTGCTCCAGTTCGATGAGCATCCGCCCTGTCTGTTCGCCATGCATACCTGACCCAACAGACAAATGAACGTCCGGTTTTGGAATATTTAGTTCTTCAAAAAATGAGTCCGACATCAGCGGATCATAATGCTGACCCGTATGAACTATCAGGTGCTCGATTCCGGCGTCTCTGAGCGCAGCGTCAACTGGAGCCAACTTTACGAATTGAGGCCTGGCCCCAACGACCGACATTACTTTCACTGGATTGATTGTAGTCTAGTTAGACTCTCCAACCGGGGTTCCCAAATGGTTAGCCCATTCACGTACCACCCCGGCAAACTTTGGACCATCAATCTCCCAGTTGTATTTAGTCGCCACAAAAGAATGTCCTGTTTTACCCATTTCTATACGCAGCTCTGGTTTAGCTAGTAGCTGCCTGCAAGCTTCCACCACCGCTGGGGCATCATTAAACCCGACCACGAAACCTGCCCCTGATTCTTCAGCTAGATCGACAGATGCTGGGTTGGGCGTGGTCACAAAGGGAAGCCCGTGAGCCATATACTCTAGAAGTTTGGTTGGTTGAGCGTCCTTATAGTTGTCTTGTTCAGTAAGTAACGACAGCCCGCAAAGCGCGCCATCTAACATTGAAAGTGCTTTGTCATTTGGAACAAAGCCGTGGTAAACCAAGTTTGGAAATGCTTGTGAAGCTTCTTGGAGTCGGACTTCGGCATCGCCCTTAGCATTTCCGGCCACATCAATAACTAAGTCCGGGGCAATCTTTGCGACTTCAATCAAAGTGCGAAGACCTCTGGCTTCTGTTAAGGCCCCAACATAGACAACCCGATTTGTTCCATCCATATATTTGGGAGGCGACTTCATCACCCGGGTTGTGTTAGGAACAACCGGGTGAGTTTTACGAAAACGCTGCTGGTATGCCACCTCGGCCAACATCAAATGAAACATTCTTTCAGCAACGGCTTCACCGCCACGAATGATTTGTTTCAGAGGGGCAGCCACCATTGATGGCAAACTCAGCATGTCAACCTGAGCTGGCACGTCTTCATGAACATCCCAAATAAGGGCGGGGCCATCACCTAATGGATTCATTGCCCGGATCAATCCCAGGGCAGGAAGCAAATCTGGATCGTGGATGATGACCGCATCATGGTGTTTTGCGATTGCGGCAATCCTCAGACATGCGTGGTATGCCGCAGATACTCGAGTTTCCCTGCCCGCAAGCGCCCCCGGCACATCAAAGTTGATTAGTCCAGGAACAGTCTTTGAATCCATGTCCTTAAACGGAGCTGCATACGTGACTTTCATGCCAGCGTCAACTAAAGCTTCAATCTCTCGGAACCGGATCCGGGCATCTTGGGGCGGATGACATGTTGTTGCCACCAACACACGGATAGCCCTGGGACTACTAGACATTGCCGTCCTCTTTCAAAAGCTTCCTGATGGCATCAAGCCACTTGAGGTCTTGTTCTTCTGCCGACAACTCTTTGGCGACCTTCGCGGCGGACTCTTTCCATTTATCGATCTCTTTGGGCTCCAAGGAAGCAACCAGCTCATTCAGAGCCTCTTGGGACCAGTCTTTTGTCGAAGCACCAAATCCGTATTCATCTAAGTAAGGCCCCATCTCCGATGATGGTCCAGTAATCACGCCAATACGAGCCTGGACGGCCTCGAAAAACTTATTTGGGAGAGTGTGCTTCAAGTTAACGGTTTTAGGAGGGAAGTATGCAACGGCTGCATCGTATTTGCGCAACGTTTGGTGGATTTCATCGAACGCTACTGGCTGACGCAATCGGACCCCAGTGACTGCAAAATCCCCTGCTAGTTTCCGCAATCCCTCTATATAACTAGCAACACCGGGAACTACATAATAGTCAAGTGCGACACTTCCAGCGTTTTCTCTGTTGGCCGCCACTACCGCCTTGATTGGCATGTCAAGACTTCTCTCCTCAACAGCCACCCCCATATGGACCAACTTTACTGGTCGGTTTGTAGCGGTAGAAGGCACGTCAGGCACAAAATACGGCGAGTTGGTGACAATTGTTGAGTCAACACCGTATTCGTCCTTGTAACGTCGCGCAATACCTGGTGCAACAGTCGACATCGATGTTGCCTTTGGAAGTAATCCCGCAGCCCACCTAATATATGGTGCTGTCAAAATCCGGGTTGACAAGTTATTCCGTTGCCCGAGCGCATATTCATGCACGTCAGCGTGAACGGGCTTACCCGTTGCCAGTCCTATGGGTAGTGCCAAGACGTCATTTGTTATGACTGCGCCTATTCGATCAGCGTTCTCATTCACCCATCTCAGTGCATCAGAGTACTTTTCAGAGTTCTTATACGCGCGTCCAGTTAATCCCAGATTCGCTTGGACCAGCCTGATTATCCGTCCCCACCAGTCCCCTTTTGGCTTCTCACTGATCTCAATGTGTTCCTTGGCAAGTTCAGGTTTTGGTCCATATCCGATGGTGATTACGTCGAAATGCGGGGATAAAACCCGCAGCTGACGCAAGATCCTGGGATCGCGATCTAGTGGGGAAAAAGAAACTAGAAGTACGCATTTACGTGTTTGCGTATCTTTTCTATTGGTTGGCACTATTGCGCCTCCGAAACAAGATTCTTGACTGCATTTACCCATTTCGCGTTTTGTTTTGAAGCTCCAAGTTCGCTTGCAGCCTTATCAGCTGCAATCTTCCATTTATTTATGTCTTCCCAGTTAAGGCTCTGAATCACCTCATCTAAAGACTGCTGTGTCCAATCAGGAGTTGCCACGCCAAACCCATATTCACTTAGATAAGGGCGCATTTCGTCCGAAGGACCAATGATTACTCCAATACGTGCCTGAACAGCCTCGAAAAACTTATTCGGAAGTGTATGTTTCAAGCTCAACGTTTTAGGGGGAAAATAGACGACTGCCGCATCGTACTCATGCAAAGTCTCAACAATCTCATCGAACTCCACCGGCTTACAGAACCTAACGCCTGTGATCTTAGAGTCACCTGCCTTATCCTTCAGACGCTCTATGTATGAGCGATCCCCAGGCACCAAATAGAAATCCAACTCAACTGACCCCGGCTTAGCTTCGTTTGCCCGTTGGACGCTCATGAGTGGCATATCCAAAGAGCGATGCTCTACCCCAACGCCCAGATGAACCAGACGAATTGGCCCATCATTTCTCTCCGTTGTCGGTCGAAGAATCGGCCGCTCGCGCGGCGAACTTGTAACAATAATGTCCTCAAAATCAAAAAGGTCATGGTAACGAGCCGAGTGGCCCGGGGATGACATAGATACCGAATCAACCTGAGGCAGCAACGATGCCGTCCATCGAAGCATCGGCCGCACGAATGTTCGCCACCGCCACGATTTTCCTTGATCGAGGGCATACTCATGGATATCAGCATGAACAGGTTTCCCCGTTTCAAGCCCAATGGGGATTGTGAGCACGTCATTCACAAACACAACATCGAACTCGTCACGGTGCTCGCGAACCCACTTTAAAGCGGCTTTAGAGTCTGGCCAAGCTCGGTATTTCCCCTTGGCAGACGACAACGCTAATCGCACCCCAGAAATCGCCTTTTTCCAAAGTGGAAGCTTCTCTGCCGACGGAAGTTCAATATGACGCTTTACCCCGGGAGGAGTTTGCCCCCACCCCATTGTTGTTACCTCAAACTCTTCGGTAAGTGCCGTGATCTGGCGAAGAATCCGCGGATCGCGATAAATGGGAGAAAAAGAGACAATTAATAGGCGTTTCAAACTGTTTCCTTAAAGCGTAATGATGTTCTCGCCAACTATTACATTTCGGGTATCAAGAACTGGTGCCTCAATCCCTGCAACAAACTCTGCCGTGAACTGCGGATGCGGAGTCAGTAAGACAACAAGGTCCGCTCCCATTAGGTTCTTGCGGTCCACATCTGCCTTGGGCAGCCAAGTCGGCCAGCTGCGGTCAGGCACATATGGATCAATCGCAACCAAATCTGCATTCCATTCTTGAAGCGCATTTGCCACCGCAATCGCTGGCGATTCTCTCACGTCCCCGGTCCCGCCTTTATAGGCGACTCCAAGCAAAACTATCTTGGCACCCTTTACTGCTTTCCCCTTTTGGTTCAAAAGAGCGACAATCCGATCCCGCACATAAAGCGGCATGTGATTGTTTATGTCATTAGCCAGTTCGACAAACCTGAACTCACGCCCAAGAGTTCGTTTTGTCTGCCATGACAGATACTCTGGGTCAATAGGTAAGCAATGTCCACCAACCCCGGGGCCCGGCAAGAACTTCATGAATCCGAAAGGTTTAGTCGCGGCAGCGTCAATGGCCTCCCAAACATCTATTCCAAGGCCATCACAAAGCATTGCTAGTTCGTTCACAAGTGCAATATTGATATGCCGGAACGTGTTCTCAATAAGCTTTGCCAGTTCAGCTTCTTTGGTGCCTGAAACAGGAACGACCTCTTTAACCAAATCCGCAAAAAATGAAGACACTGCATCTAATGACTCTTTATTGATTCCAGATACAATCTTCGGAGTCGTCTCTAACTTGAAAGTTGGATTACCAGGATCAATTCGCTCTGGGGAATACCCAAGTTTGAAGTCGATGCCAGCTTTCAATCCCGATCCGGCCTCAAGCGCAGATGCCACAAGGTCATCTGTTGTGCCAGGATACGTAGTTGACTCCAGAATCACCGTGCATCCTTTTGACACATGCGGAGCAAGGGAACTAGCTGCAGACTCTATAAAGCTGAGATCTGGCATTCCGTCCTCAAGGGGTGTAGGAACAGAAATCACAGCAATTTCAAACCCAGCAAGTTTTGCCCAGTCTGACGTCGGTAGAAGTTTCCCTTCCTCTACAAGGCCCTTGACGTGGTTTGAGTCAATGTCTTCAACATAGGACTTGCCCTCAAGAAGGGACGCAATTTTCCGATCATCAACATCGATTGCGACAGTCTTGTATCCAACTTCTGCGGCCCTGACAGCCACTGGCAACCCCACGTAGCCAAGACCGATTACTGCTGCGTTCTTTCCTGCCACCAGATCCTCATTTCGTCAGTGTCGAGGATAAAGTCTACGCTGCTTCTTCTCAAATACT
>DAIOFF010000136.1:0-7219 GCA_036745855.1 Scrofimicrobium sp.
AAATAGGCACCAGCGAACTCGTACGTGAGTACCTCACCCGCCAACTACTCCAAGAGCACTAACTAACGCTATAAAGCGCTTGTTGCTTTTTGTGGGTGTGGTTTCCGGTGTGTGGTGGCTGATTCGGGACTGAGGAGTGGGGTCGATTTCGATTTAGCTGGTTCGGTCTTGTTTTTAGGTCTGGCCAATATCCCGGCTTTTTGCCCAAAAGTGCAGAATTGAAACTGTATTTGTGCTGGCCAGGTTGTTTTCAATTCTCCTAATGGTGACGTGAGGGCAAGACGTGCAATCTAGGCACTACGTCCCTTGGTAGGATAAAAGAGCCGCGCCACGAAGGCGCAGACTCGCACTACACGGAGGCCAATAGGACCAATGGTCAAATACGTTTACGATTTCACGCAGGGCGACAAGGACATGAAAGATCTGCTGGGCGGCAAGGGTGCTAACCTCGCAGAAATGACCAAGCTAGGTCTTCCAGTCCCTCCCGGATTCACAATTACTACTGAAGCATGTCGCGCATACCTAAACCAGGGGGCGGTGCCAGATGCTCTGGCACCCGAAGTGACAAAAGAACTGGTTAAGGTTGAGCAGCAGATGGGCCGCAATCTTGGCGATGCGAATGATCCGTTGCTTGTTTCAGTGCGTTCTGGTGCCAAGTTCTCTATGCCAGGCATGATGGAAACAGTCCTCAACATTGGTTTGAATGACCAGTCAGTTGAAGGGTTGACAAATACGGCAGGGGATGAACGCTTCGCGTGGGATTCTTATCGCCGCCTCATCCAAATGTTTGGTAAGACGGTTCTGGACATTGATGGTGATTTGTTCGGTGATGCACTTGACGCTTTGAAAGATAAGCGCGGCGTGAAAGCTGACACGGAACTCACTGCTGATGACTGGAAAGAGCTTGTCGATACTTTCAAGGCGATAGTAAAGGAAGCGACTGGACGCGATTTCCCGCAAGATCCGCGTGAACAGATGGACCTTGCTATTGAGGCCGTGTTCCGTTCATGGAATACGGAACGCGCAAAGATTTACCGTCGCCGTGAGCGCATTCCAGATGATCTTGGCACTGCCGTGAACGTTCAGACGATGGTGTTTGGAAACATGGGCGACACCTCGGGCACTGGCGTTTGCTTTACCCGGGATCCTTCAACGGGACATTCTGGCGTTTATGGTGACTTCCTGATGAACGCGCAGGGTGAAGACGTTGTGGCAGGTATTCGCAATACTCTTCCACTGTCTGCTCTTGATGAAACCGACCCGGCCTCGTACAAAGAGTTGCGCGATATTATGCGCACTTTAGAGACTCACTATCAGGATCTTTGTGATATTGAGTTCACGATTGAGCGCGGCAAGTTGTGGATGCTTCAGACCCGTGTCGGTAAGCGCACTGCGGCTGCGGCGTTCCGTGTGGCCTGCCAGTTGGTTGATGAAAAGCTGATCACGATGGATGAGGCTTTAGAGCGTGTCACTGGCGCTCAGTTGACTCAGTTGATGTTCCCGCAGATTGATCCTGACGCTGAGAAGATTTTGGTGACTAAGGGCATGGCGGCGTCGCCGGGCGCGGCAGTCGGAAAGATTGTTTTTGATAATGCGCAGGCTGAGGCCGCTGAGGCTGCCGGTATTAAATGTGTGCTGGTGCGCCGTGAAACCAACCCTGATGACTTGCCAGGCATGGTTGCTGCTGAGGGTGTGTTGACTGCCCGTGGTGGTAAGACCTCGCACGCTGCTGTTGTTGCGCGTGGCATGGGGAAGACTTGCGTTTGTGGTGCTGAGGCCCTTGATATTGATGTTGAAGCTGGCACTGTGAA
Organism: Scrofimicrobium sp.; assembly: GCA_036745855.1. Classification (GTDB taxonomy): domain Bacteria; phylum Actinomycetota; class Actinomycetes; order Actinomycetales; family Actinomycetaceae; genus Scrofimicrobium. Next base: position 1,812 of record DAIOFF010000136.1, read on the forward strand.
GGTCGGTGACCGTACGCTGACGGCGGATGACACGATTGCTATTGATGGCATGACTGGTGAAGTTTTCCTTGGCGAGGTTCCAGTTCAGGATTCGCCCGTCACTACTTACCTGGCTGAAGGGTTGGATGCTGGTTTGGCAGCGGCTGGTGATGATTCACAGGTTGCCGAACTGATTACTTCGGTTGATCGCCTGCTTGGGCATGCTGACAAGGTTCGCCGCATGCAGGTTCGCGCGAATGCTGACACTCCACTTGATTCTGAGCGTGCGATTGCGTTTGGTGCTCAGGGGATTGGCCTTTGCCGTACAGAGCACATGTTCCTTGGGGATCGCCGCCCACTGGTTGAACGCACTGTGCTTTCGGCAGCGGATTCTGCGGAACGTCAAGAAGCTTTGGACGGCTTGGAAGTCAAACAAAAGGGTGATTTCCTTGAGATGTTGCGTGTCATGAGTGGTTTGCCGATGACAATCCGTTTGATTGATCCGCCGCTTCATGAGTTCTTGCCTGACCTGGCCTCGTTAGAAGTTGACGTTGCTGTTAAGAAGGCTTTGGGTAAGCCGGTTGATGATGCGACTTCTAAGATGCTGGTTGAAGTTCGTCGCCTTCATGAGCAAAACCCGATGCTTGGTCTTCGCGGTGTGCGTTTAGGCCTCTATTTGGGTGGCTTGTTCAGGATGCAGATTCGTGCAGTTTCTGAGGCGACTGCAGAGCTCAAGAAGGAAGGCCTTGATCCTAAACCTGAGATCATGGTTCCTTTGGTTGGGTCTGTTCGTGAGCTTGCAATTGTTCGAGAATTTGCTGAGGACGTTATCGCTGATGTTGAGAAACGCTATGATGTGAAGCTTGATATTCCGATTGGTTGCATGGTTGAGTTGCCGCGTGCTGCTATGACTGCCGAGGATTTGGCTAAGGAAGCCGATTTCTTCAGCTTTGGTACGAATGACTTAACTCAAACTGTGTGGGGCTTTAGCCGTGATGACGTGGAGGGCGTGTTCTTCCCGCTTTACATCGAAAATGGTGTCTTTGGTGTTTCTCCATTTGAGACTATCGATGTTCATGGCGTTGGCCGTGTGGTCAAGGAAGGCGTCAAGCGTGGCCGTTCCACGAAGCCAACCTTGAAGATGGGTGTTTGTGGTGAGCACGGCGGTGATCCGGATTCGATCCATTTCTTTAACAAGATTGGTTTGGATTATGTTTCATGTTCACCGTTCCGCGTTCCGGTTGCCCGTCTTGAGGCAGGACGTGCATCGGTGATGGAAGGCTAAAGAACCTAATCAAAACTGAATATTGAAGTTAGGGGTCGGGAGTTTTTCTCCCGGCCCCTGAGTGTTGTGGTCTTCGGCTACTGGTCGTTTTGTAATGAATAACAAGTTTTACACGTGTCACAACACTACCGTTTTCGGTATAGTTGTGACATGAGTTCGGGTACGAAATATCGTGATATCGTGTGCGACATTGCTCTTGATCAGCACGGATTTGTGACCACCAGCGATGCCGTTGCAGCAGGTGTTCCCCCAATTGAGTTGCCAAAACTTGCAGCTCGTGGGGGCATGGAGAACATTGCTTATGGGGTATACCGAGTCACGGGGATTCCGCCGACTAGCAATGACCAATTTGCTGAGGCCATATTTCGCGTTGGGCGTGAGTCATTCTTATATGGCGAGTCAGTATTGGCATTGTTTGGGCTTGCTGACGTGAACCCTCGACAAATCAAAGTTGGCGTACGTAGGAGGGCGAGACCTAGACTTCCGGCCTTTATTGAGTTGGTTCAGGTGAAGGGTGAGACTGCCACGACACTTTATGACGGTATGAGATCGCAGACAGTGGCTGATGCCATCATGGCGTGTCGGGGCAGGATAGAAACCCCTCGCTTGATGAATGCGGCTCGGTATGCACGTAAAGAAGGACTCTTGACAACTGTGGAGTGGAAAAATGTGAAGGATAGTTTGAAACAATGAGCTACGAAAGCGCGCCACCGAATGTTCGTTCTTTAGAACAGAGAATGAGGAATCTAGAGAAAGACGACGGTTTGGTTTCACGACGCCGGATATCTATGGCGTTGGTCGTTGTTGGTCAGATGCTGCCGGAGGGCGCGGTCAAGGGCGGCAGTGCTATGGCTTTGCGGTATGGGCGTGGCACGCGTTTTACGCGTGATCTTGATGCCGCAAGGGGTAAGTCACTGGCTCATTTTCGACGCGATTTCGAAGAACGCTTGCGCTTTGGGTGGGCCGGATTCACTGGGAGGCTAATTGAGAAACCGTCACCTCACCCGAAAGGAATTCCTGCGTCCTATGTAATGCAACCTTTTGAGGTAAAGATTGATTACAAAGGGAAATCATGGTGCACAGTACAATTTGAACTGGGACAGCTTATACCAAGAAGCAGCGGACAGCATTGAGGTTCTGCAAGACGTAGATGCAGCTATAAAATGGGCCAATAATTTCGTCACCAAAATCAACGCAGCCGCGGCATGAACTTAATAGGTTTCTCCGGTTTTGATGCAGAAATCTGAAACGGTTTCGCCGAGTCAGTTTATGCAATCTTTAGGGTTCGATAGCGATTTAGTGCTGCTGCAATATCGACCGGGCGCGGGCGGGTTAGGAACGCAGGGTAACGCCTGGCACCGATTTTGCTGAATGTGTCTAAACCATTCTTTTCGATTAGTTGGTCTACTTCGTAAACCAAATCTTGAATAGATTTTTCTCCGTTAGCCATGGTTTGAAGTATCGCCCGAATTGCCCATGCGATGGCTTCGGTCTGTCCGGCTTCGACAATCTGTTCGACGTCGGACACATCAATGGTTTGTTTGTCCAAAGTTATGGAGTTTAGGCCTGAAGCTTTCGTGCGTGATTTGCCTGATGGTGTTTTGATTCCTAAGGGGGCGCGGGGCAGAGAATCTGGGAATCCTGGGATGTCGCCGCGTTCGCGGGGGATTGCAGAGGCAACTTCAAGAGCGCGATCCGTGACGTCCTCGCAAACATAATTGTTCATCTGTAAGACGTGATCGGCAACGTCTAAGAACGCCCCGGAACCACCTGTAACTAGGATCAATGATACATTTCTAGCTTCTGACATTCCTTTAATTCGATCAACCAATGCGGTTATGGGTTCTTGATCTGCGCTGACAAGTTCCCGCATGCGTGCGTCCCGAATCATCAAATTGGTTGCCGAGGTGTCTTCGTCAATCAACAACAATTTTGATCCCACTTCTAAGGCTTCGATGATGCTGGCAGCCTGGGAAGTTGAGCCGGATGCGTTTTGGGTCGAAAAGCGGGTGGTTGCAGCGCCCGTTGGTAAATGGTTGATGAACGGTGAGATGTCTACACCGGCAACCGGGCGGCCATCAGCGGCGCGCACTTTCATGGCAGAAGGAATGGTGGCCACTAGCTCGCGTCCATCTGCAGGAACGTGACTGTAAACACCTCTCTCGATTGCCGAAAGGACAGTAGACTTTCCGTGGTATCCACCGCCAACAATGACTGTTATGCCTGGCAAAATCGGCATTCCCTGTATATTGCCAGCATGAGGAAGAGACACTGTTTGTTGTAAAGAGAGCGGCGCTTCGAAAGGAACGGAATCTGTCATTGGCAGCTCAGAAATACCAGAGCTTCGGGCCAAAATAGCATTATTAGGTATGAAAGAAACCCAATTGTTCTCATTTAATTGCCGCTGTAAAGCACAAAAATCTTCGTAAGTGTGGACGTGATTGACTAACTTTGTTAGGTAGTCGGATGCGTGAGGCGAAATAAAGTCGATGGTTTCAAGGACTGCATCGGGCAGTTCAACGTCGAAGATTGTTGCCGCTTGGTGGCCAAGGATTGTCCGCCCCCTGGCAGGCATTGCTACCTGGATGCGCAGTTCAACCCGATTTTCAGTTACAGTCGCAGCTGAGCGTTCTAGAATTTCTTGACCCGGGGCAACAACTGATACAGCCCTGAAACGCTGATCCAGTCGAAGAGATTCGTGAAGAGACCTAGTCAGGAAGTCCGCAGTTGCCAGCCTTTGCTCCACTGTCGAAAACGTTTCTACAGGTAGTCCCATTTCCTTCGGTGTCGACACAATCCTTACAGACGAAGGTGGGGCATAAGGGTCTGCCTGAATGCGGTCAATAAAGACACGGAATGAGTCATATTCCCATTCACCTATAACCCTTTTGTATGCACCATATGAGGAACCGTCTAACCCATGTAGAAGTTCAAGTAAATCTTGATCTGTTCCATGTTTTGGGCGGTCATCAAATCTGGGTCTTTGGTTTTGCTTCCAGGATTTTCCATAGTTTTCACGCATGGATTCAACTTTAGGCCGACTTGGGCGCCAGCGAAACCAATAAAACTGAAGCCTGCGGGACCAAGCTCTGTCCTGAAATACTTCGCTTCGGGCACGCGCCTAGTCACAGGGCTACACTTCTTGAGGGAACCTATGATGCGCCGACAGGAGATAGTGTGGACCAGCTAGTGGGGACGAAAGAAGGCCAAGAGAAGTGGCAGCGTGAACGTGAAAACGCTTTGCGTGAACCTTATGGATGGCTGTCTTTGGTTGAACTGAAGTGGCTTGGGGAAGAACGTCAGTTGTTGGAGCATTTCCCTGGGTTTTGGAGCGCGAGTGGAAACTCAGTGAAGTTTGTGCCAAAAGTTAGCGATCCGTTGGTGTTCCGCGATGGTGTGGCGGTGGATTGTCCGGTGGTTATTGAGGTTGGGCCAGGTATTTCGGACCGCTCGATGCGCGATGAGAATGGCCGTGAGATCGAGGTCATGTATCGGTTTTGGGGTCCAGCTGTGAGGGTTCGTGATCCGCAAGCCCCGCGCCTCAAGCAGTTCACTCACTTGGATAGGTTTGATTTTGACGAGGATTGGGTTCTGAGTGGCGACGTTCATCAGTATGAGGAGCCTATTTCTATTACTGTTGATTCGGCTGTTGAGGGCGGAACTCAAACGGTAAATGTTTGGGCTGAAGCAGAAATTGTGTTGCCAACTGGACGTGAAACCACGGTCATTTTGACGGGGGATGGGCCAGAGTCATCTTCGGTGATGTTTTTTGATGAGACTAATGGGGACACGACACCAGGTTGGCGCACGGTAAAAGCTGAGGTCGATGGGGAAGATCTTATTTTGGATATGAACCGGGCCCAGATTTTCCCTGCGCACCTCAGCCCGTTTGGCACCTGTCCGCAGCCACCTGAAGACAACCGAATCCCTATGCGCGTTGAGGCTGGCGAAAAGAAGTTCAGTCTTTACGATGTTGAGTGAGTTTTGCGTTTTAGTTTGTTGATATGAAACGTGATTTAGACATCGAGGTAGTGGCGCAAGAGCTATTGAGCCTTGACCCTGACGGATTGCGTTGGTCTGGGGTAATCCGACACACGTATGACATGCTATACAACGGTCAAGAGGCTGGCCGCTATCGCTGGGA
>DAIOFF010000137.1:0-7206 GCA_036745855.1 Scrofimicrobium sp.
GGCCCCTGGCTGTTGCCAGGGGCCTTTTCAATCTTTGTGATTATTGAGTGAACGAGATTATTCGCTCATCTCCTCATCTCCATCGGGGTTAATGTCTTCATCCACCTGTGTGTCTTCATCTGTTGACTGAGACACTCCAGTCTCTGACTGGCCCCCGTCATCCTTCTTGTCGTCTGATGAGCAGGCAGCGAGAGAAATGGTTAGAAGGGCAGCGGTTCCAAATGCAATTAGTTTCTTTTTCATGGTCTTGAGGCTAGACGCTTTTGGGCATCGTTCGCATCCCAATTTCGGTCTTTGGGCGCACCTGTTATCAGTCCGCAACCTTTTATTTACCTTCTCTTTATCAATGAGGGGGAATAGTGTTCTTCTGGTCACAAAAGGGCGATTGTTTCGTCAAGTATTGTCTTATAGTGTGGTCAGAACTTGTCTGAACAGTGCCTTCATGTTTTATGAACGTGAAGGCGAAGAGTATGTTGGCCAATGCAAGAATAGATAAGCCCCCTGTAATAATAGGGACTTTTCGGCATAGCCTCGCCGAAAAAATAGATGAGTGACTACAAAAAAATCTCTATTTATAACGCATAATATGGCGCAGATCGCATTTCTTGTAAGGCGGTGCAATGTGGAGTGGCATTGCAAGGTAAAATCTGTTTTACCAGTCCAAACGTAAATCAAGGGGAGACGAGAGTATTGAAGATACCCAATGTGAGCAGGATGCTGACAGGTGTGGCTGTGTCAGCATTGATGATAGTAGTTCCTCTGGTTCTCCTACTGTTTGGGCCTGGTAAACAAGGCGCTATTACGGTAGAAGTACATGATGATGCAGGGGTACTTCAGGTTGCCTCGTTTGAAAAGTCGATTGAGGACATTCGGTTTTGGCAGCCCACACACGTCGTGATTTTGACGCTTCCAGATGTTCCGGGCAGGCTTTTGAACGATGCCGTACTTGACTACGCCAGGACGGAAAAGACTGACGTGCCATGGATTGAGCCAAGTGATAACAACTTTTGGGCCGACAGTGTCTTCATTTTGGCGGTTGCCCCTGACGACCGCTTAGTTGGAACCTATTCAGGTGAGGACATAAAGGTTGACCTTGAAACGCAAGCGGATATTCAAGACGCCACTAAGGATGATTTTCGCGCGGGCAACTGGGCAGGTGGACTTGTTGCGGGCGTGAATGCGGCGTCGGATGTCATGGGGCGGTCTATTTTCCATCATCCGGTAGTGAAGGCTGTCGAAATAGGGCTTGCGGTGCTGGGTGTTTTGCGGATATTTGTGGTTATTAGCAGGCGCTTTCGTGCGAACACGGCAGTCGAACAAGCCCGCATGGGTTATGCAAATGTCACCAGGGATTTTGAAGGAACGCAGATCACTGCTCAAACTGTTCCAGCAGCTGGGAAACATGGGGCGGCAATAATAAACCGATTCGAAAAGTTCAGTGAGGATTACCATAGTTTAACGCAGCAGTTTAATGACTTTGGCTTCCCTGGCTGGCTTGACATGTTCACGTCAGAAACCCTTCAAAATGCCCGCAGTCTTCGGGATCAATCACGATCTTTGGACTTGACTGATGACAGCATCGTGGGCGCTGCTGACTTTCTTAATTTGCGGGGTGACTGGAGGGGTGTTTGGACCCGTGAACAAGGTCCGATTTTTGAAGATCTAGCTGGCCTTCAGAAGCTACTTGTCAAAATCGATGGGAAAGTTCCTGTTCCTGAGCAAAGCCGCGCCAAAGGATTGCTTGATTCTGTGCCAAGCAGATTAGCGGTTGCAACAACTGAACTTGAAAAGCATACAAGGTCTCCAGAGAAAGCCCTTGACCTACTGGATGAGCTCAACATCGAAATACATGCTGCCGCGAATAAGCTTATTGAGCGAGCCATGGATATTAGCGGTTCCACGCAGGAGCGAAGTGACCGCCGTAAATACTGGAATCAAACTAACTGGTCGAAGCAGCCAGGTTATTCGGGCAGATGGTCATACCACGACTACCAGGGATCGTATTCGCCTGGGTCCACAATCCGCCCGAATTCTGCAACTTTGGGAGGCTCCGGGTCGGCATCTTCAATGAGTGTTCCTATTGCCGGGTTGATCGTAGGTTATTCCTCTGCAACCGCTCAAGCTGCGCCGTCTTCTAGTTCAAGTGGCGGCTACAGTGGCGGTGGCGGATTTTCTGGTTCAGGGTCATCCTCTAGTTTCTAGGCTGCTACCGCATAATCAAGGTTGAGACTTTGGACCGATATTTTGGGGTGTCTTCGACGATAATCTAGGAGATGGGCGTTACTTGCGCACCACTTTTCGCTATCAAGGAGGGGTCCTGTGGTTCAAAGAATGATTTGGAATCAGACTGCATATTTTGGTCCTGGTGCCATTCAGGAGATTCCGGGTGAGGTTCGTGCCCGCGGTTTTCGGAAAGCTTTAGTTGTGACTGATCCGATTTTATTGGAGACAGGCGTGACGAAGAAAGTTCTTGACCTTTTGGAGGGGGCTGATTTTCCTTACGAGGTGTTCTCGAATGTCCTCCCAAATCCGCCTATCGAAAATGTGCTTGCAGGACTTGATGCGCTAAAGAGTGCTGGTGCTGACGTGTTGATTGCTGTTGGTGGTGGCTCACCGCAGGACACTTGTAAGGCTGTGGGCATCATTGCAAATAACCCTGAGTTTGCGGATGTTCGTTCTCTTGAAGGCGTTGCCCCAACAAAGAATCCTTGCGTACCTATTATTGCGGTTCCCACTACAGCCGGGACGGCCTCTGAAACCACAATCAATTACGTCATTACGGATACGGAGAATAAACGTAAGTTTGTTTGCGTTGATCCACATGATATTCCGATCATGGCTGTGGTTGATCCTGAGATGATGGTCAGCGCACCGCGGGGTTTGAAGGTTGCGACCGGTCTTGATGCGCTTACGCACGCGATTGAAGGCTATACGACGGCTGGGGCATTTGAGTTGTCGGATATGTTCCATTTGAAGGCTATTCAGATGATTGCGAAGGCGCTGCCAGCTGCAGCAGATGGTGACCTTGAAGCAGCAGATCAAATGGCTATGGCGCAGTACATTGCTGGCATGGGTTATTCAAATGTTGGCCTAGGTTTAGTTCATGGAATGTCGCATCCGCTTTCTGCATTCTTTGGGGCTCCCCACGGTTTATCAAATGGTATTTTGTTGCCGTCTATTCTGGAATACAATGCTCCGGCATCAGGGGAAAAATACCGGGATATTGCTGCCGCATTTGACGTGGATGGTGCGTATGATTTGCCGATTGACGAGGCCCGTGCGGCTGCCGTTGCTGCCATCCGCGATTTTGCGGTCAAGCTTGGTAATCCAACAAAGATTAGTGACATTGGTGCAACAGAAGCGGATATTTTGCCGCTTGCTGAGGCCGCGTTTGCCGACGTTTGCACAGGCGGAAATCCGCGGGAAACATCAGTAGAGGAAATCGCTGAACTCTACCGTGCACTACTCTAAAACTCTGCTTCAAAAATAGTTTTTAGTGCTAATAAAAAATGTGGGGCCTTCCTTTAGGTGGGCCCCACATTTAGTAGTATTTTGAAAAACTTTTACTCGACCACCCGGTCTTTAATAGGTGGTGCCGCATCAATCCCATAGTTGAAAAGCTGATAGCGGTCGATTGCTTCCTTTACCACTGAGAAGTCAATCTTGCCTTCATTTGCAAGGCCCTGCAGTGCGCGGACAACAATGGATTCAGCGTCCACGTGGAAGAATCTGCGCGCCGCACGCCTTGTGTCAGAAACGCCGAAGCCATCAGTTCCAAGCGTCAAATACTGTCCTGGAATCCAAGGGCGAATCTGATCATGAACCAAGTTATCCCAGTCAGATGACGCAATGAATGGGCCTTCAGCGCCTGCCAATTGTTTGGAAAGGAACGGAACGCGGGGGGAGCGCTCTGGATGTAAGAAATTGTATTGGTCAGTTTCAATACCGTTCCTGCGAAGCTCGTTCCAAGATGTAACGGACCATGTGGCTGCATCGACGCCCCAGTCTTCCGCCAACATCCGTTTCGCCTCGCGAATCCAAGGAACGCCAACACCAGAGGACAACAGCTGAACTTTTGGCCCACCAAAATCCCCGTGAGCATCCAACTTATAAATGCCTTTCAAAAGGCCTTCTAAGTCCATGGTTTCAGGTTCCGCAGGCTGCCTAATGGGTTCGTTATAAACCGTCATGTAGTACAAAACATTCGGGTCACGCGGATCATCCTCACCGTACATTCGGGTCAATCCATCGCGAACAATGTGACTTATTTCGTAAGCGTATGCGGGGTCATATGAGACAAAACCGTGGTTTGTTGAGGCCAAAATGTGGCTATGCCCATCCAAATGCTGAAGTCCTTCACCAGTAAGCGTCGTGCGCCCGGCAGTCGCCCCAATCACGAAGCCGCGGGTTAGCTGGTCGGCAGCCGCCCAGAACTGGTCGCCAGTACGTTGGAAACCGAACATTGAATAGAAAATGTAGAACGGTACCATCGGCAGATTGTGCGTTGTATATGAGGTACCAACTATTTGCATTGCGGCTGCCGACCCGGCCTCGGTAATCCCCGTATGCAACACCTGACCATCAATCGCTTCCTTATATGAAAGCATCATGTCTGCATCAACCGCAGTGTAGTTTTGCCCATGCGTGTTGAAGATTTTTGCGGTGGGGAAGATCGCGTCAAGGCCGAACGTGCGGGCCTCGTCAGGAATAATCGGCACAACATACTTGCCAATCGCCTTATCCCGCGCCAAATCTTTCAAAAGACGAACAAACGCCATCGTGGTGGCAACCGGCTGTTCGCCAGAACCAGTGCGAAGCTGATCAAATGGCTTAGACGGAAGTCCTGGCCACCGCGGATCAAACATCTTACGTTCAGGCAGGTAGCCCCCAAGCTTCTCGCGCCTATCCTTCATGTAAATGAGCGCGGGATCATCATCAGCTGGCTTGTAGTAAGGCGGGCAAAGCGGATCGCGCTCCAGCTCTTCATCCGTAATCGGAATCTGCAGGCGGTCACGCAGCTGCTTCGAATCCTCAAGCGTGAGTTTCTTCATTTGGTGCGTAGCGTTACGCCCCGCAAAGTGAGAGCCAAGAGCGTAACCCTTGATAGTGTGCGCAAGGATCACTGTCGGCTGACCAGTGTGTTCCATAGCGGCCGCATAAGCCGCAAACACCTTACGGTAGTCATGTCCGCCGCGGCGCAAATCCCAAATCTGCTCATCAGTCCAATTCTCAACCATCGCCTTAGTGCGCGGATCGCGGCCAAAGAAATGTTCACGAACATACGCGCCATCATTAGCTTTGAACGTCTGATAGTCACCGTCCAGCGTGTCCATCATGATGTTTTCGAGGGCGTGGTCTTTATCCGCTGCCAACAACTGGTCCCAGCCACGGCCCCAAACGACCTTAATCACATTCCAACCAGCGCCTTTGAAATTCGCTTCCAACTCTTGAATGATCTTGCCATTACCGCGAACCGGCCCATCCAAACGCTGCAAGTTACAGTTGACGACGAATGTGAGGTTATCCAATCCCTGCTGGGCTGCCTGCTGCAGCAGGCCTCGCGATTCAGGTTCGTCCATTTCGCCATCCCCAAGGAACGCCCAAGTGTGCTGCTGGGAAGTGTCCTTCAGGCCTCGCAAATGTAAATACTTATCCACCCACGCCTGATAAATTGCCTCAGCAGGACCAAGCCCCAGAGACACCGTCGGGTACTCCCAGAACGTTTCCATCTGCCGTGGATGAGGGTAAGACGGCAAACCATCAGGTGTAGACACCTGCTGGCGGAAACCATCAAGCTGCTCTTCACTCAGGCGCCCCTCCAAAAAAGCGCGAGCATATGGGCCAGGGGAAGCGTGCCCCTGGAAGAACACGTGATCTCCACCACCTGGGTGATTTTTACCACGGAAAAAATGATTCAGGCCAACCTCATAAAGCGTAGCCACAGACGCATACGAAGAAATATGGCCGCCAACCTTCACCCCAGTGCGCTGTGCCCGCGTAACCATCACAGCCGCATTCCAACGAATCCACCGGCGGTAACGGCGCTCCATCGCCTCATCCCCCGGAAAATACGGTTCCTGATCAACAGGAATCGTATTCACGTAAGCCGTCGTAGTCTCAACAGGAATCGCAACATCACGGCGACGCGCCTCATCCAACATGTGCAACAACACATAACGAGCCCGTGGGGCACCCTTCTCATCAATAAGAGCATCAAGAGACTCAAGCCAGTCCTGAGTCTCAAGTGGGTCATTGTCAGGCACCTGACTCAAAATCCCATTGACCACCGGCCGTTGATCCTTCATGCTGCTCACCCGAAACCACATCCTCGATCGACTTCACTTACCATCAACCATTGTTGCACCTTGAACGCAAAATGGAATTCTAAATAGGACGATGGCCCCATGACTTATAACTCATTCTGGGCGGAATGTGATTCTAGTAGTGATTTGGAATACGATTCTTACCACACAGTGTTTTTACTTAGAAGGGTGGTTTTGCAGGTGGCCGCAAGCCTAGGGTTCGCTCCCGGAAACGTGGTGCAAGAGTTCTATTACGACGACGATGTTGATCATGAACTTCGTGAGGTACTAGCACAAGAAACCGGTGAGGAACTAGCAGACGTCGACTACGGCGATGTCGTTGACGGAGTACTCATATGGTGGAGAGCTGAAGACGCAGACGAAGAAGACCTAGCCGACGTGCTGGTCGACGCCGTCGCAAACCTGGACGACGCCAAAGGCATCATCTGGGTCTTAACTCCCAAAACTGGACGTGAGGGTGCCGTATCCACAGCAGATATAGATGAAGCCGCCAAAACATGCGGCCTTCAAAGCACCTCATCCGCGTCAGTAGGTGAAGACTGGGCCGGTATGCGCTTAGTTTCCAGGGGGCGGAGCCGCTAAAACACACCATATTGCAACCGAATTTGAAAACCGGCTTCACACAGGTAACATAGTGGAGCCGCTGGGGCCTATAGCTCAGTTGGCTAGAGCGCCACGTTTACACCGTGGATGTCGGGGGTTCGAGTCCCTCTGGGCCCACTCTAGTTGTCTTATGAGAACCCTCGTCATGGGTTATTTCTGCTGGTTGTACGGTGTTTCTTTCTTTTTCGATTGCTTCTTGGTGTTTGACAAGGGCGTGCATGGGGTCTTGTGGTTCTTTGAACGCCCGATTCTATTGGCAAGAGCCAGTCGGAGACGCGAG
>DAIOFF010000138.1:0-7206 GCA_036745855.1 Scrofimicrobium sp.
ATCTTCCGATGAATACGCCAAAAGCACTTTACCGGAAGCGTTGCCATGCAATGACGACCGGCGACCAGTATTTGCGACTAATTCGAATGTAGAGCTTGATTGCCCGCGATCCAAATAAATCACTCCATGGCCTTCGATAATGCTAAGCAGTATGGCTTCCCCAGTTTCTTCAGCAAGCCGATCTAGATGAAAACGGGCAGTTCGCGCAAGGTCATTGCTGCGTACAACAGCGCTACCTAGTTCCCAAAGACCCCAGCCAAGCTCATAAAGACCCTCAGGCGTTTTGGCCACTGCGCGTTCTTGAACTAACGTGCGCAACAGGTGATAAACAGCAGGTTTGCTGGCGTTCACGTATCGAGAAATCTCACTCAGGCTCATGGGGCGCACAGCCCGAGCCAGCACACGCAAAAGTACAAATGCACGCGTTACAGATTGGACCGTGCGGATCACCGGAGGATTTGCGGAGTCCGAAGATGAGTTCTCAAGCGATTCAGCCATAGTGTTAGCAACTACCTAATGCCGTTTTGAGATTACTCATGCAAGAATCATACACTCAACATCACCGTGCGTAATGTCCGCGGTCCGACAAGGATTTGGCACCGCGCCCGATCGTTGTTCATTGATGAATAGTAGTAGCCGGAAGGGGCTGACCTCATGGAGGAGCAAATCGTTGAAACTCCCATATGGACCGATATCGTCACTGTAGGAAGTAAGGTTTCATTAAGACGCACTGTCTCAGAAAGCGACGTGTACTTGTTTGCCGGTGTCACTGGTGACATGCATCCAAATCACATCGACCAAGCATATATGGCGAAGGGACAGTTTGGTCAGCGGGTCGTCCATGGTGCTCTACTAATCGGACTCATGTCAGGCGCATCAACTAAGTACGCACTAAGCCGTAATCCAATGCCAGATAGCGTCAGCTTGGGTTATGACCGGGTTAGGTTCATCGCTCCAGCATTTTTTGGAGACACAATCACGGTCAACTACGAAATCACTGAAATTGTCCTCGAAAAAGATCGGGCCATAGCTTCAATCGAAGTTCGCAATCAAGACGACAAACTGTTGGCAGTAGCCCAACACCTAACGAAATACATCCGATAAAGGAGACAACTATGTTGCAGGGAATAAAAGTCGTTTCATTAACCCACTATTTGCAAGGCCCTTCATGCGTTCAGTATTTAGCTGACCTGGGTGCTGACGTTGTCAAGATTGAAAAAGTTGGCGGTGCATATGAACGACACTGGTCAGGCCTTGAATCCTATGTTGGCGATCAGAGTGTTTTTTACCTGTTGGCAGGACGCAATCAGAAGAGCGTTGAACTTAACTTACGTGACCAGCGTGGGAAAGAAGTGCTCTGGAAGCTTATTGACGAGGCCGATGTCCTTGTCCAAAACTTCCGTCCAGGTTCGCTAGAACGGCTTGGTTTTTCATATGAAGAGGTCTCTAAGCGTAATCCTGGGATAATTTATTGTTCATTGTCTGGGTACGGCCCGGTGGGACCTTTGGCGAAGAACCCTGGCCAAGATTTACTTATCCAGTCAATTAGTGGATTGATGAACTTGACCGGGACAGCTGAATCCGGTCCAACGCCCGTAGGGACAGCGATTGTGGATCAACATGGTGCCACCCTTGGTGCGCTTGGGATTCTTGCCGCATTGTTCCGGCGCGAACGCGAAGGAAAAGGTTGTAGTGTCGACGTGAGTCTGTTGTCAGCCGCGCTTAATCTTCAACTGGAGCCCCTTAGCTACCACCTCAATGGAGCTCCCTTATACCCTCGTAGTGAGAATCACCTTGGTTCTAGGTTCCATCAGGCACCTTATGGCGCTTACCCCACATCGGACGGTTGGGTGACAATATCACTGTCTGCCAGTGATGATCTGGCAGATGCGTTGGGAATCGAAGAATTACGAGGCGTCTCACGTGAAGAGCAATTCCAGGATCGTGAGCGAATCAGCGCTTTGGTTGCAGAAAGAGTAAAGCAGGAAACTACAGAACATTGGCTACGTATGCTTCCTGAACATGGTGTGTGGAGTGCACCCGTGGGTGACTTTGATGATGTGGTAGCAGATGAGCAAGTTGCGGCAAACAAATCGTTTGTCGAGGTGGAGCTCCATGATGGGCAACAAGCATGTCTAGTCGCTCATCCAATAATCTACGATGGTGAAGTCCCTGGTGTAAGACATACTCCCCCGCTATCTGGTGAGAACACAAAAACCACTCTGTCCGCACTTGGATATGACAATTCTGAGATCGAAGACCTGCTAGAAAGCGGTGTCATCGGCGCTTATTCGCCTGATTCTTCAGGGCAATAACGATCAAAAAGGAATGATGCAACTACTTGCATCACAAGGAAAGTTTTGTTCTCTGCGTGTCTTGTTGTTACGCAGAGAACAAAACCTGTTCAGCTCCACGTGTGATTTGTCGTCTGTACGCCTACCAAGCAATCACAAACAATCGCTCACGTGGCCCAACCTGATTATATGAGGAAACAATAATGAGTGAAACTCAATCGAGTCACCAGGAACAGGTGAGCGACCCTAAATCCGTTTGGCGGGCATCCGCTGCAGGATTCGTTGGCAGCCTAGTCGAATGGTATGACTACTACATTTATGGAACAGCCTCTGCGCTGATTTTCAGCCATCAATTCTTTTCGTCAGCAAGTTCAACTACCGGACTACTTGCCTCATTTGCCACTTTTGGTGTCGGGTTCCTGGCACGACCAGTGGGCGGAATTGTTGCGGGACACTTTGGCGACAGAATCGGCCGAAAAACAATGCTCATGATCACTTTGGTCATGATGGGTGCAGCGACTGTCGGAATCGGCCTGTTGCCCAGCTATGACCAAGTGGGAATTTTGGCACCGATTTTACTTGTCATACTGCGTTTACTTCAAGGTTTTGCGGTTGGCGGTGAATGGGGTGGTGCCGTAGTCCTGGTTGTCGAACATGCCCCGACCAAACGACGCGGTTTTTTTGGAGGGCTTCCCCAGGCAGGCAATGCTGGCGGTCTAGTACTAGCAACTGGCATTTTTTCCTTAGTGACACGTCTACCCGATGAACAGTTACAGTCATGGGGATGGCGCATTCCATTCTTACTGAGCGTTGTCCTCATCGTTGTTGGTGTTTGGATTAGACGTCACATCGAAGATGGCCAAGCATTCAAAGAGGCCGCCGCGGAATCTGACACCAAGAATGACCAACTACCACTGGTTGCTACATTCCGTGGGTATTGGCGCACAATTCTCTTGGCATTTGGATCGGCTGGAACTGTATTTTCGTGCTCTAGTGTCGCACACACGTTCTCAGTATCTTATGCAACTACAGAGGTCGGAATGGATTCTCCGACCATCCTAACTGGTGTCATGTTTTCTGCATTGACCGCATTCTTCTGCTGGCCGGCTTCTGGATGGCTATCTGACAAAGTCGGCCGCAAACCGGTTATGCTCACTGGCTCAATCCTCATGCTTGGACTGTCGTTCCCATTCTTCAACATGCTTGATACAGGAAAAGTCGGATTAGCTTGGTTCGCAATCATTGCGTTGTACGGCGTATCGGTTGGACTAATTGCAGGTGTTTTACCGTCATTCTTCGCAGAACTGTTTGACACAAGCGTTCGCTACACTGGTGTGTCAATCGCTTACCAAGCACCGGCCGTTATCATTGGCGGGTTCACACCATTTATCGCAACTTGGCTTGTATCAATATCTGATGGCGATTCTTGGACGGTCTCATTATTCCTTGCAATAATCGCGGCCGTGAGTGTCATCTGCTTGATTCTCACAAAAGAAACTAGAGGCGCAAGTCTGCAGCGTATTACCCCAAAAGGTACCGCAACTAATCGCTGACACAAGACCTTCTAGGCCCTTCAAAAGGGGCAGTCATGTTGCATCACAACATGACCACCCCTTTTGAGTTTTGTACTTGTGATATCCATACACGTTCATGACCACGATCATTCTCTCCCCCTTTCCCCAATACACCACCTGATGCAAGACTCTAACTATGCCAGCAAGGAGCGCAATATCTGACGACTCCATATTGTCAGTCCACTGTGCTGGCACTGGTTTCTTATATTCGATGTAGACCACACATGCAATAAACAAGGATAATCTTTTGGTGTCCATTGTTAGCATACGGAACCCAGCTATTTAGTAGGAATGGAGTGACAAGCTGATGGCAAGCATTGACCACGACCAAATGCGCTTCATGACCAAAGTCGCCCGAATGTATCACGAAGAGGGAAAACGGCAACAGGTTATTGCTGATGAGCTTCACATAACTCAGAGCAAGGTGTCCCGCATGCTTCGCAGGGCAGTCCGGGATGGAATTGTTCAAACTGTCGTGAACGTACCAGCTGGTGTTCATACTGATTTGGAAGCAAAACTTGAACACGCATATGGATTACGCCAAGCACTAGTCGTAGATGGCGGAGGGTCACCTGCGGACCTTCGCCAAGCACTTGGGTCAGCTACTGCAGCACATATGGCAACTACTTTGGCCCCATCCGATGTTGTCGGTTTTTCCTCATGGTCTTCAACACTCCATGCAGCCATTGATGCTTTCCCTCGGCATACCAACGTCACAGTGAAATCAGTCGTTCAGGTGGTTGGCGGTACTGGAGTTTCGGCTGTTCAAGAACAGGCAAATAGCGTTTTGGCCCGGTTTGCACGCATGACAGACGCCGAAGCAGTGTACTTCCCAGCACCAGCAATCATGGAATCTCAGGCTGCTGTTGAATCTTTGTTGAGTGACCGCTCACTAGGGAGTATCGCTGATGCATGGCAGCAAATGACCGTAATCTATTTCGGAATTGCCACCTTGGAACCTTCCGCATTTTTCCGTCAAAGTGGTTTTGCACCCACACCAGAAAAACTTGGGGAACTTGCTAGCCTTGGCGTAGTTGGAGACATCTGTTTGAAGTATTTCGATGCACATGGAAGCATCGTAGATTGTGATCTAAATGGCCGAGTAGCAGGGGTATCGGTTGACCTACTCCAAAATATTGACCGACGCGTTGCAGTTGCAGGTGGGCTTCGAAAGATAAGTGCTATCCGTGCAGCATTAGAAGGAAACTGGGTGAATACTTTGGTAACTGATGTCGAAACGGCAACCTTGCTGCTATCCAACTAACATTCACGTACACGCACAACTTGAAGAGGACTTGCTTCCTCAGCTGAGAGCTAGCTAGCCATACTTTCTCGGATTGCATTGTTAACTCACCCTTAGGTTGCACACCCACTCCGCAATACATGCTCTAAATATCGTTGACACGAATAAAACATGATGTTACTGTCCTAGTGACTGAAAACGCAGAGCTGCATATTCAGTCATCATTGAAAATCGTGATAACCAAGATTGGAACAAGATGATCGATTTTAACGACAAAGCACAAATCGCCAAGGCCATCCAATACACCAATGTGAACCCTAATCTCACGCGGAAAGAAGCTATTCATCACATCGAAACATGTGCGGAATATGGATTTGACGCAGTGATGATTGGTCCAAACTATTGCAGGCTTGCCAACGAAATGCTCGCAGGTACAGACGTTCGAGTAGCAACTACATTAAATTTCCCCCAGGCCAACGACACGTTGGCAATGAAAATCGCAGCTTTGCGTGAACTTGCAAACTGTGGAGCTGATCAGTTCGATTTCCCTCCCACACCAGGTTTGTATTTATCCGGGGAAGTCACTGCATACACGCATGAACTTGAGGAAATCATAAATGTAGCTCATGGTGAAGGACTGATTGTTAAGGCAATGCTTGAGTTCGGGTTTTACACTGATACTCAAAAGGCAGACATCTGTAAAATTGCCACCGATGCAGGTATTGATTGGATCAAAAACTCATCAGGTTGGGGGGTAGGAGGCATTCCCGCAACCGTTGAGGATACAAAGATTCTTGTGGCAAATACACATGCTCCCACGCGAGTAAAGGTCTCAGGAAAAGTCAATACTCTGACAAAGATGAAAGAACTATTTGAGGTAGGCGCTGAACTTGTAGGCACATCTTCTGGCCCAGCAATAGTCCAAGGCCTGGAGGGAGACCCGACAGCGTACTGACAACAAGAAGTAGAGAGACTCCAAAGAAATGTTGGAGTCCCCCCCAATCTGTTTGATCGGCAAGGAGGCCGAAATGGCAATCAGCATAATTGGCTCATATGCAAAAGCCCTCGTTATGACAACAGACCACATCCCATTTGAGGGCGAAACCCTAATGGGGCAGGACTACCGCGAAGAGTATGGCGGCAAAGGCTCAGATATGGCAGTTCAAGCTGCGCGTCTTGGAGCGACAACTCATTATATTGGTGTCGTTGGTGATGATTCCTTTGGAAAGGAATTTTCATCCCTCATGAATACCGAAGGAGTCGATGTCAAAGGTCTTCGTATTTCAAAATCTGCCCCCACGGGAGTGGGATTTATAATTAAGGACACTAACGCGCGAAATGTAATCGTTGTTGATGCTGGCGCAAACGGCGAATTTTCAAATGCCGATATTGATTCGACAACATCAATAATTGCAGAGACCGACATTGCACTAACACAACTAGAAATCCCGTTGACAACAGCTCTGTATGGGATGCACGTAGCCCGCAAGCATGGTGTTAAGACTGTCTTGAATCCGGCACCCGCCGTAAATCTGCGTGGCGTTGATCTACGGGACATCGACATCATCACACCTAATGAGACTGAAGCGCGCGTTTGTGTTGGGCTTAGTCCAACTGATCCCATCAAAGATCAAGACGTTGCCCATATACTTCTGGAGCAGGGCGTACAAGCCGTCGTAATGACGCTTGGTTCAAAAGGTGCCGCAATCTTTACCCCTGAACTAACTGAGTTCATGAAACCATTTCCCATCAATGCAGTTGACTCCAATGGAGCCGGTGATTCTTTCAACGCGGGATTATGCGTTGCTCTTAGTGAAGGAAAGAATCTTGTTGAGGCAGCTCGCTTTGCCTCTGCAGTGGCCGCGATGTGCTGCACGAAATGGGAGACAGTCCCCTCATATCATACGCGGCAGCAAGTCAATGATTTTATCGAAAACCAAACTTGATCACCTAATTTTTACAAAAGGAAACATTAATATCATGCAAAAAAATACTATTCTTAACTCCAAGCTTGCAGGCGAACTCGCAAAAGTTGGACATACGCATACTGTTCTTGTCACAGACGCAGGGTTTCCAATCCCCGAAGATGCAAATG
>DAIOFF010000139.1:0-7125 GCA_036745855.1 Scrofimicrobium sp.
CGGGCAGCCACCTATTTCGCAAAAATCAGGATGCTGAACCCACGTATTCGCGAATTTCTTCACGAATACGTTCCTTGAGGGATGCTGGGGCCCAAGAAATATCAACCGCATTCAAAGACAAAGAGGCAAGGAAATCATTGTCTACTTTGCCTTCGTCAGCCACCAGCTGGAAGTTCTCAGCAATGTAACCACTGAAGTAAGCAGGGTCATCAGAGTTGATGGTGACTTTGAGCCCCTTAGCTGCCAGCTCTTTGATGAGCTCCACTTTGGACCCGTCTGAAACCCAAGTGTTTGAAATAGGGCAGCATGTAAGACCCATGCCGCGCTTTGCCAGTTCACTAACCAATTCTGGGTTCTCAATGACATTGGTGCCGTGATCAATGCGCGCCACACCGATCTCATTCACGGCTTGACTAATGTGGTCAACAGATCCTGGAATATCGACATCGCAATGCATTGTCAGCAAGTATCCCTCAGCCTTCGCCCGGGCATAAACTGCAGCGAACTTCTCAGGTGGATTGCCGTTTTCGTCAGAATCTAGGCCAACACCAATGATCCACTGACGGTATGGCAAAGACTCCAGCAAAGTTGCCATTGCATACTCAGCCTGGAAGTCCCGCAAGAAACACATGACCAAAGATGAGTGAACTCCAAGGTTGAACTCAGCTTCGATTTGTGCGCGGCGCAAACCCGAAATCACGGTGTCAAAAGAAACACCCCGTGACGTGTGTGCCTGCGGGTCAAAAAACATTTCAACATGACGCACGTTTTGACTGGCAGCCTTCTTCAGGTATGCCATTGCCAGGTCGAAAAAGTCTTCAGGTGTCTGCAAGACTTTCATGCCGTCGTAATAGCTGACCAAGAATGATGGCAAATCATCAAAACCATAAGAGGCGCGAACTTCTTCCACGCTCTCATGTTCAAGCTCAATCCCATTTCGCTTAGCAAGCTCAAATTTCAGCTCAGGCTCAAGGGTTCCTTCAATATGCAAATGAAGTTCGACCTTTGGCAGGCCTTCAACAAATGGAGATACTGTCATTTTCTGTTCCTCTTTGATCAGTTAGTCGACACGACTGGGTCAACAACAACAAATTTAATGCAATCAATCAATCCCAGGTCAGTCATGGCCCAATCTGGAATAGACGTGATTGACAGGAAGAAAAGCTGAATGAACGGGAACTTCACATCGCATCCGAGTTCTTCATGTGCGACCTTATCCAACTGCGCTTCGGCTTCCCGCATCTGTTCAGCCGTAAGATCTGCAACAATGCCAGCCACCGGCAGTGGTAGGGTCGCAATAATCTTTCCATCAAGTGCAATTACCTGACCGCCGCCAATACGAATGATCTCATTGATAGCCACGGCCATGTCATCAGAGTTTGTTCCCGCACAAATAATGTTGTTGTCATCGGGGGAAGCTGAAGTGGCAATGGCACCGCGTTTCAGTCCGAATCCCTTAATGAAAGCAACCGGCGCATTCGGAATGGGCCCTGTCTTCCCATACCGTTCAACAACCGTGAGCAAAACTGTATCTTGAGCAGGGTCTGCTTGAACTACACCATCAACTATGTCCAGATCAATCAGCACACCAGGACGCTTGAAGGCCACGTCTTTACTGAGTTCAATAACCCGAACCGTTGCCTTCGTGCCTTCAGCGTGAACTTGCAACCGCTCAGCAGCAATCGGTTCCAATGCGAACGTGTCAGAAAGGACTGCAGAGCGCTTCGGTGCCACCGGTGGATTCACCGACTTTCCATCTACCGCAACAATCTTGCCGCCGGCAATAACTGTTTGGGGACGGAAGTCCTCAAGTGAATCTACAAACAAAATGTCTGCAAAACGCCCCGGAGCAATCGCACCAATCTTTCGGTCCAACTGGTACATGCGGGCCGTATTGATTGTAGCCATCTGAACTGCCTGAATCGGACTCACACCACATTCAATAGCTAAACGAACCACATAATCCAAGTGTCCGCGCGACAAAATATCGGTTGCAGTAACGTCATCTGTGCAAAAACCAATGCGGTGAGTGGGCGCGCCCATTTCAGTCACTAGTTTGATGTTTTCGCGGAGCATCGGAGCCGCAGTGGACTCACGAATCATAATGTTTATGCCATTTCGCAACTTCTCTAGTTCTTCCTCTGGCGAGTACGACTCATGGCAAAGGGCCACGCCAGAAGCCGCATAACCCGCCACCCGGCGCGCATCCACCAACGGCGCGCAACCGCCAACGGGCAAATTGTTCGCCTCGGCAAGATCCATAGCTGCAAAAACGTCTTCATCACCGTCTTCGACGAACTCTTGCACGGTCTCCCAAATCGCTGAACACTGCGGCATGCTCTGCGCTTTAGGCTGATCTTCAGCGACAAAACGATGCCCGACGTGGGATTCTGGGACAGTGTATGGAGCTTTAGCTGGGGCACCCCACCAAATCCGCATTGGGCCGCCCTCAGTTTCTGCCAGGAACTCACTGACCCCCTCAATACCCGCCGAAACCAGTACCTGATCCAACCCGGAAATCACAGACGTGGTTCCGTAGCGCGACACCAAGTCAGAAAACATTGTCACCGACAATTTTGAACATTCAATATGCAGGTGCCCATCAATCAACCCTGGAACCATGAAACGCCCACCGGCATCGATAATCTCTGTATCACTGCCGCGCTGAGCACTCACATCACCGATTGCAGCGACTTTACCATTCGCAATTGCCACATCGGCCTCGTAAACCTCACCAGTGAGGACGTTGACCAGTTTTCCATTTTCAATAACCGTATCCGCAGGTTTACGACCGTAGGCAACATCTAATAGATGACGATCAGGCATTGTTTGATTCCTTAGTTTGTGTTTGGTTGTTTTGCGAGGCGTCCGCAGCGTTTGCGGGCGATAAAGTTTTGTTGAGAACAGCGTAAAGCAAGCCACCGACAAGTACTCCGACCAGGATACTTAGGTCTGGGGCGTATGATGGGTCAGCTGGCGAGAGCAAAGCCGTTAGTGGGCCAACAAGATACCCTGTGTTGGCAAACAAGGCTGCCGCAACCATCCCGGCTGCCAGGGATATTACTCCAGGCATGTTCGTGCCGCGACCCTTTTCTTCAAGGTCTCGCAGGTTATATTCCCCGCGACGCATCCACCAATCAATCAAGTAAATGGCGACCCATGGTGCAAGCCAAATCCCCAAAGACGCAATAAACGCATTAAGGATGTCGTAGAAAGAGGACTGCGAGACAACAGCAATCGTGACAGTAATACAAATGACGGTGTCGATAATAACCATTAGCCAACGCGGGGCTGTAATACCTGCCACCTGTAAATTCAGGCTGGAAGAATAAAGGTTCGTGCTGTTTTGCAACATGAGTCCAATACCAACAAGAATCAGGAATGGAATAGCAAAAGCCACAGGAAGAATAGCTGGAATAGCTAAAGGATCCGACAAATCTGTGCCATCAGGCACGACTACGGTTGCCATAGCAGCGCCAAGTGTCTGCAAAAGTATGTAAGGTACGAAGCCGCCCATGGCAGCCCAAAGTCCGACTGACTTCGGGTTCGAATCTTTTGGCAAGTACCGCGAAAAGTTAGCTCCAGATGGCGCCCACGACAAACCGCCAGAAGCCATTACCAACGCGATTGCCGAAATCATCAATGGCAGATCGAAAGACGCGCCTTCCTCGGCACCAGTTTGAACTTGAGGAATGATCAAGAAGGCCATTGCAATAAATGCGACTGTAAACAAATAGGTCGCATATTTTTGTGCCGTCATTAAAAGCTTGTGCCCAAAGAAAGGCAAAAGCATTTGGATCAAACCTAGTACGACGATGGCAATGATTTGAGTCACTCCATTGAAGGCGATTCCCATACGCCCAAACAACGCTTGGACACTGTAGTAAACCAGAACCAGGCCTCCGGCCTCAAAACCAATAAGCATTAGCCAAGATAGGAAGCCATTGAAACGGGCTCCCATCCAGCCAAATGAAGCCCTAGAAATGGTCATCGTCGTGGTTCCAGTGGTTGGCCCTTGTAGCGATGTGAGCGCTAGTAATGGGAAGGCAAGAAGGTTTCCAACCACGATGGCAATAAATGCTTGCCAAAAAGTCATGCCAAAACCGATAACTAAAAGTGCACCGTACGACACTGTAAAAATGTTTGTGGTTGTTCCAGCCCAAAGGAAGAACAAATCACGTGGCTTGCCATAGCGGTGATCCGCTGGCACTAAATCTATTCCGCGTTTTTCAACGGGACCTGACATTACGTCTCCTGCATTTGATGAGGTGCCCAGCCGAACTGGGTTAGGGTCCTACTGAGCGTGGATGGTCCGCTCAGCAGATCAAGCATACGGCACTTAGAACGCCTAAAATGCCACACGTTGTCCACCAGCACATTCTGTGCTTTGCCCCATTATTTCGGCGATTCGTCAGCCTGGCCAACTTCTCACTCCGACCCTCACCATCCCTCCTCCACCCGGAGCAAAAAGACAAATGTCGGAGCGGTATACAGCTCCGACCCCACCCCTTCCACTCCGACCTCTACCACACCACCTTAAGTCGGAGCAAAACCGCCACCCTGCCACCCTCCAAATCATCACCAATGCCCTGACATAAAACTGTCGTTTAAGTCCCAGTACATTAATCGCCTGCAACAGGTGTAACTCACGCCTTGCAGGTACAAGTTGGTTTTACGAAAACCAACTCCAAACACAAGAAGCCAGAGAGTAGTCGATTCATTGCGTTAATCCAAGTGCCCGCACACGATGTGTCATTCCTGATCCCGGAAAGGGCGGCAGGGATCCCAGTGCTTCTTCTGGAACGCCTTTTAGTCGGCACCGATTGATCGCAGCCGCCAGATTCTCATATGGAAAGTCGTCCGGTATTTCTTTTTCCCCCGTATTTTTGGGAACCAGCCTGCGGTAATGTCGCTGAGCACCATCTTTATCTGCATAGTCCTTGACCTGACAATAGTGGGCCACAAGCCAGACTTCAAAGCAGGGTCTAGAGACTATTCCGTACCAGTTTTGATGCTTACTTGTTAGCTTTCGACATCCTGCTATGAATGGTTCGCGATTTTCGCCATCTTCGTCTACAACAACCCAAATTTCGTCATAACCCGAAGTGTCGCCTTTCGGATTTTGAAGGCTTTTAAGAACCGTCGAAGGTGCGCCATTGAGGAAGACGACCTTGATGCTCGCCTCATTTGCTCTAGCTAGGCTTTAAGCTCAGATAAATATGCCTTTTCCGTTCTTTTACCATTTGTGACCAGCAAAATGGTCTTCCGAACTTTCCTTGGTTTCCTTGTCTGCCTACGCATTTGGAGCATCTACCATCGTTGATTCCGTGGACTCTGGTACGGACAGATACTTAAGAAGAACAGTGTCATCGATGTCAGGAACTGCACCAAATTGACCTGCAAGGTAGCGGCGTTCATTGTTGTTGCCAGCTCGGTTATCGAAATCAGCCAGGCTAAACAGTTCGGTTCTTCCCACAACGTCCTTTTCGACGAACCAGACGTTGCGATCTTCAAGGGCACGAGTCGGCGCATTGTTGAGAAGGGAAACATCGTGTGACGTAAAAACTAACTGGGCTCCTTTAGTGTTAACTTGCGGCAGCATGAACAGCTGAACAATGTATCTGGCTAGTTCTGGATGAAGGCTTGCATCAAGTTCATCTATCAGCAGGACTGAACCGTGGCGCAGGGCATTGAGTGCATGCCAGGCGGTCGTTAGCCATGTTAGTGTGCCCGCACTTTCTTGCCCCATAGGAAGCGTAAATGTCGTATTGTCTGGGCCTTCGTGAGTGAAGACAATGACTTCCCTGAGACCCTGAAAGATATCGTCACTGATCTCATCACCGCCATCACGTAGTGTTTCTATTGCGCTGCGTACTTTTTCATATAAACGTTCAGGGATTTCGCGTTCTTGAATTTCCACGTTAATGATTCCAAGATCACCTGCTTTTAATAGTCCACTAACTAAATCAATTTGAGAGTCAGGGGCGTCAAGCATTTCAAGTAACACCCTACGTAGAATGTCGCGGTCTTGCCGGTCACGAAAAGTGATCATAGTGATACCGATATCGGCCATCAGTGCACGCGCAATGGGCGTT
Organism: Scrofimicrobium sp.; assembly: GCA_036745855.1. Classification (GTDB taxonomy): domain Bacteria; phylum Actinomycetota; class Actinomycetes; order Actinomycetales; family Actinomycetaceae; genus Scrofimicrobium. The sequence goes on from DAIOFF010000139.1 coordinate 6,096, forward strand.
AGTTCTGGGTGTCCATATTTTTGTGCAACTGCCAGGAAAAGGGCATTCTTTTTCGTTATCTTAAGCGTTTGCATTGTGGGGCCCGTGAGACTCACGCCTTTGTTGAAGATCTCTCGGTTGTCGAGGCCGTCCCGGCTTCGCGAGAACAAAAGGCGGCGTTTTCCAACAGGATATGAATACAGCGTTTCTTCGCATACTCCCCAAAATGCGACCTTCACGATGTACTCATAAAGAATGTCGTCGGCTATGAACTCGACTCCATATTTGACCACGTGCTTGTCTGTTCCCAAATTGAAAGCACTAGGCTGCCATATACTTCCCAAGCCTGGAGTCCTGATTGCCCTCGATAATGCTGATATTGCTTCAAGAACTGTACTTTTGCCTGCAGCATTTGCCCCATATATGGCTGCGACGCGCTCTGTGGATGAGGTCCAAGTTTGGCCGGCCCTTGGAATGTTTGTTCGAAGTCCCTTTGCCGCAAACGATAGTGTCGCCTCTTCAGCTAAACACTTGAAACCTTCCACAGAAAATGAGAGCAACATGATCTCAGCATATCAACAAACCCTTATTTTTGGAAAAAATTTCCGAAAATGCATTTAAAATCAACAAATGTGATTGCGACGCTCACGGTACCGAACTGGGTTAGGGTCCTACTGAGCGTGGATGGTCCGCTCAGCAGATCGCGCATGCGGCGCTTAGAACGACCCAAAATGCCACACGTTGCCCACCAGCACATTCTGTGCTTTGCCCCATTATTTCGGCGATTCGTCAGCCTGGCCAACTTCTCACTCCGACCCTCACCATCCCTCCTCCACCCGGAGCAAAAAGACAAATGTCGGAGCGGTATACAGCTCCGACCCCACCCCTTCCACTCCGACCTTTACCGGCGCTTCTGTAACGAGCCACACGCGTGCAGAGCAGACAATCTTCTAGTCAAGACACATTGAAACGGGCCGGATTGGTGCCGCCTAAACAGGCTCTTCCGGTTTTGGTGTGTGGGTTGGGGTTTGGTTTTTTGGTGTTTTGGTTG
>DAIOFF010000140.1:0-7088 GCA_036745855.1 Scrofimicrobium sp.
TATTTGAATGGCAACCCCATGTAAGACCCATGTCGTGGCAAAGTTGAGCCACGCGCACCGATCCACGCATGGTCCAAAAGTGAGGGTCCGCAAGCGGAATAGAAACCGACTGAAGTTGAATCGCGGCAGTCATTTGACGCCAGTCAGTGGCTACCATGTTGGTGGCTGTAGGAAGATTAGTTGCGCGGCGGAACTCTGCAAGGATTTCCCTCCCTGAGAATCCTTTTTCTGCCCCGCAAGGATCTTCAGCATAAGCCAGGATCTCGGTCATCGGTTTCATAAGCCGAATAGCCTCATCTAATGACCATGCCCCGTTGGGGTCAAGGGTGATTCGGGCGTTTGGAAACCGCTCTTTCAACGCGCGAACTGCTAGTACTTCTTCATCGCCTGGGAATACCCCGCCTTTGAGCTTGAAGTCCTCAAAACCGTACTTAGCATGCGTGGCCTCCGCATGAGCGACGATCTGTTCAGGGGTAACGGCTTCTTCGTGCCTGAGTCGGTACCAGTCAACGTCTGAGTCAAGTTCCCTCGAGTACTCAAGGTCAGTCTTCCCGGGGTCGCCCACATAAAATAGGTATCCCAACACTTTGACGCTCTCGCGCTGCTGACCATCACCCAAAAGCGCAGCGACTGGAACTCCCATGTGTTTGCCGAGGAGGTCAAGGTATGCGGACTCTATTGCAGTTACGGCGTGGACAGTTGTCCGTAGGTCAAATGTTTGGAGGCCGCGTCCACCAGCGTCACGTGAAGCGTATTTTTCGCCAATCCGACGCAAAATATTCTGATATTCACCAAGGGATGAGCCTTTGACCATGTCAAAAGCATCTCGGATTGTCTGGGTGATTTTTTCGCCACCTGGCACTTCACCGACACCGGTGTTCCCAGAGGAATCGGTCATAATGACTACGTTGCGTGTGAAGTAGGGCCCGTGGGCACCTGACAGGTTAAGTTCCATGCAGTCACGGCCTGCGACTGGATAAACCTCAGCTGTTTCGATTTTTGGCATCATGTTATTCATCTCCATTGGTGAGTTCGGTGTTAGCTGCTGCTTCGGCAACGCGCAGCAGGGCGCTATGGTCTTCGCCTTCAAACCCCTTGGCTCGAAGTGAGGTCATACCTTCAAACGCTTGGGCAGTCAAAGGCATAGGAGCTCCCATCGCGTGGGAAGCGGACATGACATTGTTCAGATCTTTCAAATGCAGCCCGATCCTGAAACCAGGCTTGAAGTTATGTTCTAACATCATTGGGGCTTTTGCATTCATCACCGTTGATCCAGCCAAGCCGCCTTTTATTGCGTGGAAAACGGCTTCCGGGGACACTCCAGCCTTCTGCGCAAGCACAAGCCCCTCAGCCAGAACCCCAATATTTACGGCGACAATGGCTTGATTCACCAGTTTGGCAGTATTACCTGCCCCAATGTCACCAACACGGACAACTGATTTCCCCATCACGTCCAAGATCGGCTTCACATTTTCAAACGCGTCTTCAGGTCCTCCAACCATGAAAGACAAAGTGCCCTCAATAGCCATCGGTTCACCACCAGATACTGGTGCATCCACCATGGTGACGCCCTTTGCTGCCAACTTTTCTGAAACCTCGCGAGCCACAAGAGGATCAATGGAACTCATGTCCACAAAAACCAAACCCTCATGAGCCCCTTCAATAATCCCGTTTTCCCCAACTGCGACCTCGGCAACATCAGGAGAGTTAGGCAACATCGTGAGGACGACGTCACATTCTGCAGCAACGGCTTTCGGAGTTTCAAGGGCAACAGCGCCCTGCCCAACTATCTCACGAACCGAATCCGAATCCCTTCGAACTGTGACAATCTCATAACCAGCTTTCATGAGATTCTTTGCCATGGGTTTGCCCATGATTCCAAGACCAATAAAACCAATCTTCATATTATTCTCCAATATCTACTTCGTTTAGTGAATGAACAGACTGAGGAGCAAAGTTCCCCCAAGTCCCAGAATCGACAGTACTGTGGTGTACGAGGTTCGGGTGGCAAGCGCTTGTGGCACCGACAGTCCAAAATACTCTTTATACATCCAAAAACCGGGGTCGTTGACATGCGAAACTGCGATCGAGCCGCAAGCGGTGGCAAGGACCATCAGCTCAGGGCTTATTGCCGAGGCCGCCACCAGTGGCGCTGCAACGCCAGCCGCCGTCACAACCGCAACTGTTGCTGAACCAAGCGCAACACGCAGTATCACGGCGATCAGCCAAGCCAGGATTAGTGGTGACAAGTTCCAAGTAGAAGTTACATTTGCAATGTGTTCTGCGATTCCTGCTTTGACCAGCACCTCTTTGAACGCCCCGCCACCAGCGATCACCATGAGGATCATTGCCATGGCTTTCGCAGACGACCCACATGAGGCTGCCACATCCTTCAGGGAACGACCAACCCGCGGTCCAAACACCCACATGGCAACAATCAAGGTAATGAGAAGTGCGATTGGAGCCGAGCCCAAGAACTGGATCAACGGAAGACCCGGTGTCCCCTCGGCCAAAGTCAGTTCTAGGATTGCTGCCCCCGCAATCATCACGATTGGAAGCAATGCTACGAAAAGCGACCAACCCATTCCTGGCATTTCGTCTTCCGAAAACTCTTTATCCGAAACAAGGCCTTCCGGGATTGAAGGGTTCATTTTGCGCACAAAACCCAGGCGCGGCCAAATGAATGCGACCACCGCACCAATCGGAATTGCAATGATTAGCCCATAAGCGAGCGTCAAACCAACTGATGCATTGTATGTTGATGCAACTGCTGTTGGACCTGGATGGGGTGGCAAAAATGAATGCATCGTCGATAAAGCAATAGACATCGGGAGTCCCACCCAAAGCAAACTCTGCTTCGTTGCCCGTACAAGAGTGAATGCAACAGGAACGATGATAACGAACGCCACCTCGTAAAACATCGTGACACCGACCAGCATGGCTGTAACAACCATTGCTGCTTGCACACCCTTTTCGCCGAAAGCCTTCACCATTTTGAGGGCGATTCGCTGGGCTCCGCCTGCGTCGCCCATTACCCGTCCAATCATTGCGCCTAGGCCGATGACCAGAAGAGTCCCTTTCATCTGTGAACCAACACCTTTTTCGATGATGTCAGGGATTTCATTTACAGATATTCCTTCAACCAAAGCGACTGCGATGGCCACGAAAAGCAGTGCAACAAAACCGTTCCATTTCATCTTCGTCATTAGGAAGATGAGCGCTGCAACTGCAAGCGCGATAATAATAAAAGGCATCATTTCTTGCTACTCCTTTGTAGCCTGTAAAGCGGCGGTAACCACCACGTTTAGTTCTTCTTTTACTTCCGAATCAAGTTCCCAAGCCGGCGCAGCGCAGACTCCTGCATCTACCCCGGCTGCGCGAAGTCCTGCCTTCAAGATGACAGGGAAGGTCGCACGGTCCACTAGATTGCGAAGGGGGGTCAGCTTGGATTGAAGAGCTTCCGCGCGGGCAATATCCCCTGCTTGGAATGCATCGAAAATCCCTGACACGAGTGCGGGAGCAATGTTGGCAGTTGAAGCAATCGCCCCGTTAGTCCCCTTTTTCAGCCCGTCAAGGATCATTGTGTCCCGACCGATCAAGACGGAAAAGTCCTGAGGACGATCCGCTAGATATTGGTCAAGTAGTTCCGCATTTCCGCTGGAGTCCTTGATACCAACAATGTTTTCGATTTTCGCGAGGTCTCGTACGGTTTCTGGTTCAAGGTTCACCTGAGTCTTGCCTGGGTTCGTGTATAAAATCACTGGCAGTTCAGTTGAGGTTGCAATGTCTGTGTAGTGTTTGGTCAGCTCACGCTGTGTAGGAGTAACAAAATATGGAGTCAATACAGACAGCGCCGCCACGCCGCCAACTTCTGACACCATTTTGGCAGTTGCAATGCAGTCCCTTGTGGTTATCTCAGAGGCACCTGCGTAGACTGGGACCCGCCCGGCAACATGTTCAACAGTGGTTTCGACTACCAGTCGTTTCTGCGCATCGTTTAAGGCATATATTTCCCCAGAGCTACCTAGGATGAATACTCCGTGAACACCTCCTTCAATCACATGGTCGAGGACCGCACGCAGCCCACTTATTTCGACTTCTCCCTTCTCGTCAAGTGGTGTGACGAGAGCTGGAATCACTCCGGCCGCTTCGAACATCGGCGTTCCTATCTCAAGAATTCATATATGTGAACACGTATCATATACGCGTACGTAGATAATATATGTAAACATTGGAGTAGTATATGGGACTTAAGTCCGAAAATGGCCAGAAAAATTACACACCCGTTAAATCGGCTGCCAGAGCAATCGAGATCCTAGAAATCCTTGCTGCCAGAGGCGGTGTTCCCGCACGCCTAGTCGACCTCGCAGAAGAACTCGACGCCCCCCGATCTAGCGTCCACGCATTGATTCGAACACTTTGCGACGTGGGATGGGTTCGCACAGACGCAACCGGCACCGTTTACACCCTAGGACTAAGGTGCCTACTTGTTGGCACGTCCATACTTGATTCAGATCCCTACGTTCGAGTCGCTCGTCCAATCCTTTCCGACCTGCGTGACAACCTAGGCGAAACTGTACATTTTGGACGAATCGAACAAGACAAAATCGTCTACCTGGCAACTTTTGAGGGCGGAAAAGAAATCCGACCATTCACAAGGGTTGGGCGAGCGATGCCCACATACTGCACCAGCCTTGGCAAAGCACTTCTTGCAGCGCGCGGGGAACTTCCCGACCCCCCACTCGAGCCCCTAACCCCCCAGACGATAACAAATATCGACACACTGAAGACAGAACTAAATGAAGCCCAAGTCCAAGGATTTGCATTTGATCATGAAGAAAACACCCCCGGTATTAGCTGCGTTGGTGTGCCCCTGAAATACACAAACCCAATATCAGACGCAATTAGTTGCTCAGTACCTGTGGCCAGGATGACTGCCCCCTACCGGGAAAAAGTCACGGCAGCACTACTTGAAGCGGCAGCTCGCATTGAACAAAGTGCGCCAGTCCAGGGGGCGATTTAACAGTCATCGAATGTACAGACAGCACAAAAGAAACCACTTAATGCAGGCACCATATCCAAGGTGCCATACAAACGTGAGACCCTCACATGTGCCCCCTTCTCAAAAGCGATAGCGGCTGCATATTACTGCTGAGAAAACCAATCAAGTTAATGCAACAAAGTCAAAACAAAATCCAAACGACTTTTTGCATTCATGAGGCCAACTACAATCCACCTATTTGACATTTCCTTGGTCACCCCACCAAGAGTTACTGCACATTCTCAACTTGATACCCTTCTTCGAACAGTCCTTACACGCAGGAATGATCACAATAAACCATGATGCCATCAGTGACCGGCTTCGCCGTTCGAGGAGCGCAACAACCTGGCTTAGGCAGAGAAGTTAACTTCGTAAGAATCCACGAATTCCTGGAGAGCAATATATTGCGTTAAACCCACGACACATAACATTGGGACAATGTATTGCCTTTCAATTACAAAAATACCCAACCACCGTGACAAAAGCGCCGCTATCATAACAGGCCTCTCGCATGCTAACATGCTTTGGTGACTCATACGGAGGTTAATCCCACCGGCATTCGTGACTACAATCGACATCGTGTTTTGACCGCTTTTGATGGGGCTGTGGCCTTGAGCAGGAGTGACATTCAATCACGTACTGGACTATCCAGAACCACGGTTGCCGACATAGTTGCGGATCTTATTGCTGACGGGACTTTGGTTACTCCAGAGCATGTTGTGCACCACTCTGACACCAGGGGCAGGCCACCCGAACTTCTGGCCAGGGCAACGCCTGATGGGTACGGTATTGGTATTGACATCGGCCATGAGAGACTTCAAGTAAAGATATGCGATCTATCAGGACATGTGGTAGCTAGTCGCGTAAGAAAAATCGGCATGGATGCCAGTGCCAAGGAGTCTGTGGACATCGCGGCCATTTTGGCACGGGAACTCATGTTGCAGGTCGGGATCGATAATAGCCACTGTCAGGCAGTATGCGCCATTCCAGAACCGATTGGACACAGCGGACTAATTTCCAGGACTAGTATCCAAAGTCGATGGCATAACACCAACCCCTCTAATTTGCTCTCAGACGCATTGGGCTTTCCAGTTCATGCGGAAAATGATACAAATTTGGCCATTGTTGGCGAGTCTATTTTCGGCACAGGGCGTTCAGCAGACAATATGCTGTATGTTAAAATCGCTCACGGAGTTGGCTTAGGAATAATGCTAAATGGCGACTTGATTCGTGGTGCGACAGGTTTAGCCGGCGAAATTGGTCATAACATCGCAAGACCCGGTGGCATTGTATGCCTGTGTGGCAATCGTGGTTGCCTTTATACATTGACCACTTCAGAGTTTCTTACCTCTTCCTTACACACAGCTACTCATAATCCAAATCTGACCCATGATGACCTAGTGGAACTGGGAAAACAAGGACATCCAGGAGCAGGAAGAGTTCTGCGGGATGCCGGACGTGAAGTCGGACGGATCTTGGCAAACTTGTGCAACACACTAAACCCCGAACTCGTCATTGTTGGTGGAAGTCTTACCCGCGCAGGCGACTGGACCCTCATTGGACTTCAAGAAGAGATGGAAGACTACACCGAACGTGAAGTGTTGTCATCCTTGCAAATCGTTGGTTCATACTTGGGCGAGAGCGCAGAAATATACGGGGCACTTGCGATGGCCATTGGAGTTATTGACTCAAATTCAGGAAAGAGGGTCGCACGAGATCTTCCTTCAGCTCGGTAAACCAACAACTTCAGCCCAAAACATTCGCAATGTAGTTATCCAACCAAAACGTCTATGTTGGGGCCCATAGGATGGCCACACTCAGACAGATTGATCTGACGAATCTGCAGCGTCCACACCATTCACCAGCAACGCGGCCCCACTGGGAGCGGCTGACCCGCGACATCCCAATCAATACTTACAACTCGACCCAACGCGGCCTCGGTGACAAACAATGTTTTCCCATCCGGACCAGCGAAACATAGGTTAGTGACGTCAATGTCAGCCATAGGTAACACTTCGGTTTCACGACCCGGATTCGCTATGAAAAG
>DAIOFF010000141.1:0-6975 GCA_036745855.1 Scrofimicrobium sp.
GTATTCCTGTTGGTATTTCAGATGACGCCTTGCTTGCAGTGCTGAAAGGCATTGCGGCAGTTCACCATGACAAGAAGTTGATTCTTCTTGCCAACACTGACGCTAGGGCCGGATTTGCGGCGCGCGTGAAGTCTGAACTGGCACCGCAATATGTGGTTCCTTTTCCAAATGAGGAATCTATCGCGAAACTTTGTAATAAAGATTCTTTTGCTGATGCGTGCAAAGCAGTGGGGGCTAAAACTCCGCCACAAGTTGTGGTTGACCTCTCAATGGGTGAAGCCCCAAGTATTCCTTTTGACTTTCCAGTGGTGGCAAAAGCGGCGTCAGGGGATGCGTATGATCGAGTGAGTTTTGATGGCAAGAAGAAAATCTATTTCATAGATGAGGAAACTGAGTTAGACGCTCTTTGGAAGAATCTTCGCGAGGCCGGATATAGCGACAAATTTGTGGTTCAAGAAACTATTCCAGGACATGATTCTCAGATGGTTTCATTGACTCTTTATGTAGATTCTTTTGGCGAGGTCACGCTGCGTTCTGGTGCCAGGGTACTTTTGGAGGACCATTCGCCAGCAATGGTTGGAAACCCAGTGGCCATGATTACTGAAGTGTTCCCAGATCTGCTAGATAAGGCCTCGCAAATATTGAAGTCGGCAGATTATCGCGGATTCGCGAATTTCGATATCAAAATTGACCCCAGGAGTAATGAAGCCTTTTTCTTTGAAGTAAATCCGCGTATTGGAAGGAACTCATACTACGTAGCGGCAGCAGGGGTGAATCCAATGGAAGTAATGATTCGGGATTTGGTTGGTGGTGAGCGTTTGACACCGATGACAGCAAAAGAAGAAGTGCTTTATTCATTAGTTCCAACCTCATTGATTCTAAAATATGTAGATAATGAGTCCCTAAAGCAAAAGGTAGAGAAACTAAAAAATGAGGGTAAGGTTGTTAGCCCCCTTGAATCTGACATTGAAACCAGCAAACGAAGAAAGGCCGTAGTGGCACTGCAAAAGCTCAATTATCATCGCAAGTTCAAACAGTTTTTCCCAAAGCAGGTGGGCTGACATGCTAGAGATTCGGCGTATGAGTGCAGATGAGGTCAGGGCTGCGACGTCTGGTGGGAAGCGGCCTCCGCTTGAGCAGTCATCAGTGTGGGAAGGTTTTTCTGCCGCTGAAGGTAACCCGGTTTGGCAGCATTTGGGGTGGATGGAAGACGGTAAAACTGTTGCGGTTGCGACGTTTTACTGTCATGAGATGACGGGCGCGGAGTTCTTGTGGGCTAGGCGTGGTCCAGTGTGGCTAAAAGAAGCAACTCCGCAGCGTGAACAAGAACTTCGAGGCACGCTTGGTCAATATGTGAATGCGGCTGCACCGAACATAAGTTTTGTGAGGATGCATGCGACTTATAGTGCGCCAGACCTTGAAGAACCGATGCGTGCAATTGGGTATGATCGCACGATTGTGATCAATGGCGGCGGGGGAGATAGGAGTGCCGCGCTTGCTTTGCTTCCAAAGGAAGGTCGGCGGACCGTTAATAGGGCGGCAAAGAAAATGGCGCAAATGGGGGGCATAATCACGCGGGAAAGTCCAGGTGATTTCGGTGTCTACTATGAGCTTCTTTGTGAGACAGCTAAGCGTGATGGCTTTACCCCGCATCCAAAGACTCATTATGAGCGGTTCCTTGATTTACCAGGTGATGCCGGGCGTTTATATGTGGCGCGTGTAGATGGTCAACTGGCTGCATGGGATTTGGTTGGAGTAAATGGGCAGATAGGTTCTGCTTTCTATGGGGCGTCTTCACAGTTATCGCGTGAGGCGCAGGCTGTTCCAGCGCTTGATTTTGAAATTGCATGTTTGCTTGGTGAAGAAGGAATGGACGGCTTAGACTTGATGGGAATCCATTCGCCGCGTACTCCCAGCCTGTTTGACGTGGGCAAGTACAAGGTCAAGTTCGCTGTGTCCCCAATAGATGTGCCAGGGCTTTGGGACTTACCTACCAAACCTTGGAAGTACAGGGCTCTTGTGGCTGCTCGTGATCTGAAACGGGCTGTGTTACGAGGCTAGGATTATGTTGAAAAATGCAAGGCAACTGAGAAGGAGCACGCTATGGCGTCAGTAGAACTGATAATCGACGGGAAGAATACCAGTGTCGAGGCCGGAACTACGGGTACGGACTTCTTTTCGGATCGCCGCAGTGTTGTTGCTATGAAGATTGATGGCGAGCCTAGGGATCTTTTTTTTGAGCTGCCTGCTGGTGGGGTGGTTGAAGCTATTGAGCTTGATTCCCCTGATGGTTTGGCGATTCTTCGACACAGTGCTGCGCATGTGCTGGCTCAAGCCGTCCAAAATGAGAACCCCCAGGTGGATCTTGGAATTGGGCCGCCAATTGTTGATGGTTTTTATTATGACTTCGGTGTTGATCAGCCGTTTACGCCAGAGGACCTTAAGAACTTTGAACGGGCAATGAAAAAGATTGTCAAAGAAGGACAGACTTTCCGTAGGCGGGTTGTCACGGAAGAGGAAGCACGCCTGGAATTGGCTGATCAGCCTTATAAGCTGGAACTCATTGCCACGAAGTCAGGTTCATCTGCGGAAGATGGTTCGTCGGTTGAGGTTGGCAGTGGTGAACTGACGATTTATGACAATGTTCGCCGCGATGGTTCTGTGGCGTGGAAGGATCTTTGCCGGGGGCCGCACTTGCCATCGACTAAGTTGATTGGAAATGGTTTTGCGCTTACTCGTTCTGCTGCTGCGTATTGGCGGGGTTCGGAGAAGAACCCGCAGTTACAGAGAATCTATGGCACTGCCTGGCCGACTAAAGAGGAACTGAAGCAATATCAAGATCGTATTGCTGAGGCAGAGAAACGCGATCATCGTAAACTTGGTAATGAGCTGGATTTGTTTAGTTTCCCAGATGATATTGGGTCGGGTCTTGCTGTTTTCCATCCAAAGGGTGGCGCTGTGCGGATGGAAATGGAAGATTATCTGCGCAAGCAACATCAAGTTGCAGGATATGAGTTCGTTTATACCCCGCATATTACTAAGGGGAATTTGTTTGAGCGTTCTGGCCATTTGGGGTGGTATAAGGACGGAATGTTCCCGCCATTGCAGATGGATGCCGTTGTTGATGAAGATACTGGCGAGGTCTTGAAACCGGGTGTCGATTATTACTTGAAACCAATGAATTGCCCGATGCATTCGACGATTTTTGCGGCTAAGGGAAGGTCTTACCGTGATCTTCCGCTTCGTTTGTTTGAGTTTGGAACGGTTTATCGGTATGAGAAATCTGGCGTTGTTCATGGTTTGACTAGGGCGCGTGGTTTCACTCAGGATGATGCGCACATTTATACGACTCGTGAACAAATGCGGGAAGAAATCGCAAGTGTTCTTGAGTTTATTTTGCGGCTTTTGCGCGATTATGGCCTTGATGATTTTTATTTGGAGCTTTCAACAAAGGACCCCAACAAGTATGTTGGTGCGGATGAACTGTGGGATGAGGCCACGGATACTCTTCGTGAAGTGGCTGAAGAGTCTGGACTTGAACTGGTTGATGATCCAGAGGGCGCGGCTTTCTATGGCCCGAAGATTTCGGTTCAGGCAAAAGACGCGCTTGGTAGAACTTGGCAGATGTCGACTATTCAGTTGGATTTCAACACCCCAGAGCGCCTTGACTTGGAGTTCACGGATAAAGATGGAGAACGCAAGCGGCCGGTGATGATTCACCGCGCGCTATTTGGTTCTATTGAGCGTTTCTTTGCCGTATTGGTTGAGCATTATGGTGGGGCTTTCCCTGCGTGGCTTGCGCCTGTTCAGGTTCGTTTGGTTCCTGTTGCCGCGGCGTTTGATGGTTATCTTGACGAGGTCGCTGCGTCGCTTCGTGCTGAGGGCATTCGAGTTGAAGTGGATAAGAGTGATGACCGCTTTGGAAAGAAAATTCGTAATGCAAGTAAGGAAAAAGTTCCATTTGTATTGATTGCTGGTGGAGAAGACGTCGATAATGGGGCTGTTTCGTTTAGGTTCCGCGATGGTACTCAAGAAAATGGTGTGCCAAAGGATGATGCTGTTTCAAGAATTGTTCAGCATATTCGGTTGCGTAGAAATGATGACGGAGTATAAATGTCTGCCAGTGAGAGCGAACTGGAATCTGGGTCGGATTTTGTAGGCGATCCTGATGGTTTAGAGCGCCTTTGGACACCTCATCGAATGGTTTATATCGGTGGTGAGGAACGCCCGACAGATAGTTCCAAGGAGGAATGCCCTTTTTGTAAGGTCCAAAATAAAACGGATGAAGAGGGACTTATTGTTTTCCGCGCTGAATATTGTTTCGTGGTAATGAACTTGTTTCCTTATAACTCTGGTCATGTTCTTGTATGCCCTTATAGGCATATTGCTGATTACACTGAGCTAACTGAAGCTGAGCGCGCAGAGTTTGGACAAGTTTCAGCGAGGGCGATGTCTGTGTTGCGTGAGGTCATGGGGCCTGGAGGATTCAATTTGGGCATGAATCAAGGTTCAGTGGCGGGCGCTGGCATTGCTGCACATTTGCATCAGCATGTTATTCCTAGGTGGAATGGCGATGCGAATTTTTTCCCACTCATTGCGCGAACTAAAGCGTTGCCAGAGTTATTAGGTGATACAAGAAATAGACTAGCGAAGGCTTTTTATGCTGGGTAATCATGGGCGTAAAGGAATAGGCATTTTCTTTACTCCTCTAGCGAAGCTGTTGGCGAAGTTGCATGTTACTCCAAATATGGTGACTTTGTGCAGTAGCGTGATAATTACGGCTATCTCTTTGGGAATGCTTGCCCGTGGCAATCTTTTTTGGGGTGGAATAACGGTTGGTTTGGTGTTGTTGGCGGATTCTGTTGATGGCACGCTTGCAAGGCTTACAGGAATGACTTCGAAGTTTGGAGCGTTCTTGGATTCTTCTATGGACCGGATAACCGATGGGATCGTATTTGGTTCGGTTCTTTGGTGGACGGTGACGGGTCTTCCTGAGGGGTGGATTCGAACAGTCGCTTTGGTAAGCGGGATTGTGTGTATGACCGCTATTGGGACTGTGCCGTATGTGAGGGCGAGAGCTGAATCCCTTGGTGTAATAGCAAAAGTGGGGTTGGCAGAGCGCACTGACCGTTTAGTGATTATGCTGGTCTGTGCCGGTTTTAGTCAACTCTCTTTCATGCCTGATTGGTTGTACATGGTTGGTTGGGTGTGGGTTGCATTTGCGTCTTGTGTAACTATTGGGCAAAGAATGTGGGTTACGTGGCGAGAACTTCGAAGAGATGAACTCCAGGAAAGAGGACATGGATAACGAGATTATTTTCCGTATTGCATGGAAACTCGCGCCGAAGCTTCCAGATCCTTTACTGATGGGATTGGCGGATGCTGCTTCTGGAATAGTTTGGACGTTAAATGGCCGATCTGTTCGGCAAATGCGGCAGAATTATCGTTATTTGCTTGGTCGGGCACCAAAAGAGCGTGATGTGCGTCGGGGGGTTCGTTCTTATTTTCGTTGTTTCGCGCAGCAGTTTGCTCTTCCCGGTTGGTCGGGTGAAAAACTGAGGCAGGCAGCGGTTTATCCTAGGGCTGGGTCCGCCAAGGAAATAATCGATTCGGGTCCTTTAGTTTTGGCGCTTACGCATTCTGGGAATTGGGATCTTGCAGGGGCTTGGTTTTGTCAGGAATGTGCGCCTATTGTGACGGTGGCTGAGAAGTTGAAGCCTGAGTCTCTTTTTGAAGATTTTGTGCGCTTTAGGCAGTCACTTGGCATGACGATCCTGGGGGTCGGACCAGGCGAACATATTTTTGGGCACCTGGTTGAGGCAACGGATGGAAAAGGGGCTCTTGTTCCGCTTTTGGCTGACCGGGATATATCTGGGCGGGGTGTTGAGGTGCGCTTGGGTAGCTCTAAGGCTTTGGTTGCGGCGGGCCCTGCGGCGTTAGCTTTGCGGTTGGGACGTCCGCTCATTGCTGGACATATGCATTTTGAGACTGTAAATGGGAAGCAGCAGTTACAGATTAATCTCACTGACCCTATTGATATGCCGAAGCCAGTTGATGGTGAAACTGAGGTTGAGGCTTGGACGCGGGCGTGGGTTCGCGCTATTGAGCCATCGTTGCTTGAGCATTTTACGGATTGGCATATGATGCAAAAACTTTTTGTAGCTGACTTGGATCCTGAGCGTCTTGCGCGGGCGAAGGTTCGCGCAGGCGAAGAAACGGAAGACCGGTGAGGCTGTGAAGATCGGGATTGTTTGTCCATATTCTTTTGAGGTGCCTGGGGGAGTTCAAGCGCATATTGTTGATTTGGCGAAAGAGCTTATTCGGCTTGGTCATGATGTGTCTGTTCTTGGGCCGGGCAGTCCAGAAAATCCGCCTACTTGGTATGTTTCTGCTGGTGAGGCCATTCCGATTAAGTTCAATGGTTCGGTTGCCCGGTTGTCTTTTGGTCCCCGTATTGCCGCTAGAACTAAAGCTTGGCTTGAACAGGGGGATTTTGACATAGTGCACATTCATGAACCGGGGACTCCGTCTGTGGGGCTTTTGGCGCTTATGAATGCTGATGTTCCTGTTGTTGCTACTTTCCACGCTTCGCAAGATCATTCTATGGTTAGGCGAATAACGTCGGGTTTGGTTGAACCTTATATGGAGCGTATTGCGGCCCGCATAGCGGTGTCGGGCGAGGCCAGAAGGACTCTTGTTGAGCATCATGCTGGGGATGCGGTGGTTATTCCGAATGGTGTTTATTGCGCTCCGTTTGCTGAGGCGGAACCTCTTGATAAGTGGTCTGGCACTAGTGAACGCCCTGTGATTGTTTTTCTGGGGCGCCTTGATGAGCCGCGTAAGGGGTTAGATGTTTTTGCTGGCGCGATTGAACCAGTTTTGAGGGAATTCCCGGGCGTGCGGTTTTTGGTTGCTGGGAACGGTCGCGCTGATGTGTTGGCGGATGCGCGTCGTAAGTATCCGGATTCGGTTGAG
>DAIOFF010000142.1:0-6917 GCA_036745855.1 Scrofimicrobium sp.
CCAAGGCTGACGGGACTTCAGACCTCCCGCAGTGGGAAGACCATATTGACCCGTAGGACCATTGATGAAGATGGGGCTGCCTTCGTGGACCAGCTGTTTGAAGTCGGCAAAGACACGGCGCGGCAGATTACTTTTGGAAAGACCTCGGCAAACTTGCTTGCTGTTGGCCAGCGCGGGGAGGTGTATTTTAGCCGCCAAGCTTTGGCAGATGATTCCAAAGATGAGGTTTTGTGGATGCTGCCCCCGGTTGGGGAAGCGCGTGAGATCTTCCGCTATCGTGGAAGCATTCAGAGCCTGCAAGTGACAGATTCTTCGTTGCTGATTATCCTGTCTGTTTTTGCTGACGTATTTGATAATGCTAAGTCAGTGAATGAAGGGCTTGCTGCTTCAGGGCAGCTTGCAAAGAAACGGGATGACAATAAGGTGACCGCTGTTCTGCATGGTCGTTTCCCGATTCGCTATTGGGATCATGATTTGGGTCCAGAGGATAGCCGGTTGTTTGTGTCACCGCTACCTGACCTTGAAGCTCCACTTGACCTGGAAATGGTGAAGACAGATAAGACGGATAAAACGAAAGATAATGCGAAACTTCAGCCCAGTGAACTGGTGATGACAGAGGTACTTTTGCCGCCTCGCCCAAAAAACACTGATCAGTGGGAGCTAGATGAGGCGTTGGCTGTCCCAGATGGCAGCAAGGTTTTGGTGACGATGGGAAGTCGTAAGGGGATTATCGAAACCCGCGAGTCCTGGTTAGTTGATCCAACCAATGTTCGCGAACCACAGTTGTTGGTTAGCGGCCCTGATGAAGATTTCTCTGCCGTGGCAGTGTCGCCAGATGGATCGTGGGCGGCCATGCTGCGTCAGGTGCCGCCCCTGCCAAGTCAGACAATTGATGAGCGAACCAGTCGGTTTGACTTGCGGGCTGGAAAGTCCGTGACGCTTGATATTGGGCCTTGGACAAGTTTGATTGTTGGCGAAGACGACAACATCTATTTCACGGCTGACCGGGCTGGTCGAGGCGGGGTGTATGTCGTGTCTAAGGATGGTAAGCAAACGCTTCTCACCCCAGATGATGAGTACGCTTATTCATCGCTTGGGTGGGCAAACGGCGACCTGGTGGCATTTCGCTCTAGTATTGCTGAACCTGCTGCCGTGGTTTTTATTGATCCAAGCACTGGCAATGTCACTGAGGGGCCGCGGCTTACCCCTGATTTTGAGCTTCCGGGGGAGCTTTCCGAGGTCCTCTCTGTTGCCGCTGATGGCACGCCGCTTCATGCTTGGCTTGCGACCCCAGATAGTGAAGGCCCACATCCGCTGGTGGTGTTTGCCCATGGCGGACCATGGGGGTCGTGGAATGACTGGACTTGGCGGTGGAATCCGTGGGCGGCAGTTGCGCGCGGTTATGCGGTGCTGCTTCCTGACCCGGGAATCTCAACCGGTTACGGCAGTGCAATGTTGTCGCGCGGCCACGACGCTTTGGGGGATGAGCCATTCACAGACATAATGACGCTCACAGATGCGGTTATTGTGCGTGATGATATTGACGAGGCGCGCCAGCTTTTCGCAGGTGGTTCGTATGGCGGGTACATGGCGAACTGGGTTGCTGGGCACACGGCAGATCGGTTCAAGGCGATCATTACTCATGCGTCCTTGTGGAATGTGGAGTCAATGAGCCGCACGACTGACAACGCCAGTTGGTATCGGTGGATGATGGGGCCAGTCCCAGATGGAGTCCATGCTGGCGCGCCGCAAGCAGAACTGTGGTCGCCCCACCGTTTTATTGAAGACATTCAGGTACCAATGCTGGTTATTCATGGGGACCGCGATTATAGGGTGCCTTTTAGTCAAGGCCTGGAACTTTGGATGGACTTGCAGCGTACCAGCCCAGAGCTTTGTCACCAGTACCTGTATTTCTCTGATGAAGGACACTGGATTTTGAAACCTGGGAATGCGCAGGTTTGGTATGAAACATTCCTGGCATTCCTTGACCAGCATGCAAGTGGCGGTGAGTTCAGGAAGCCTGAACTGCTCGGCTAACTAACCCATGCTCTGGTCCGCAATAGTGGCTGTTTTGCTAGAACTTTTCAGCCACTATTGCGGACCTTTTTCTTGTTCCAAGTAAAGTCCCTTGAATGAGGAACCAACTGCCCCCAATTTTGTATTAGTTCTTATACTCCTTTAAAGCAGTTTCACGAGGTTTCACCCAGTAACATTCTTGGTGACGACAACCTTTGGTGGCCGAGAATGCTAGCAACTGGAATTATTGGCAACTGGGATTAATAACTGCTGGGATCAAACGTGGTTCCCAACATCTTGCAAGCAATCTTCGTCCTGAGGAATACTTTTTGCACCATAAAACGAATGTTGCAGTGTGGTCCTTGCCAAAAGCGGGCCGTGAATATTGTCAAATACTATTATTGTGAACGGAACGGAAAATCAAGGTGAAAACGACACATTTTGGAATAGGAATTACAGTAGTTGGTGCCACCATAGGTATTGCAGGCCTTTTTAAAGGTATGGTGATCGACTATTATCCAGAAGAGGGGACTTGGATTGCTTTAGCATTGATTGGCGGGGCCTTATTGATCTGGTTTGGAAACAAAGTCCATGCCGTTGGAAAAATGGCGTCAAATGGAGAAGATAAAATCTCTTCGGTTACGGACATTACTGTAGTGCTCAAATGCGCCATCAACAATACATTTTCGAAAGAACACCGAGGAAATATTGAGGACCGATTCGATAGGCACCAGATTTCGACTTATACTGATGCGCCGTTGGAAGCCATTGTGAGCATGGCAGATAATGCTGCCACCAAGGCGGCTCCCATGGGAGGAAAGTTCGTACGCGAAACAATTAAAACCTCCGGCAATGCCTCGTCAGCCATATATTCAGTTCGAACTGGGCCATTAGGTACCGTAAGGGGAGTGTTTTCGGTTTCGTACGTGATTCAAGCGGATGGCAAACATGCGTTGGTAAAAGTAGAGGTGGAAGAAGTTGAACGAAAAAGGAATGCAATATTTGGGGTAATCCCGATAGGACCAGTAACAAGTGTAGCTGTGGTGCCATTTGAAAACTTTACAAACATTTTTAAAAATAGCTTAGAATCCGCGGCGACTGCGTGAGCCAACTGGGGTGTCTTCATTTTCAAACGAACCTTTGTAGAGCCAAAACCTATCTGCGCAGGTCGCGCGACGTACTGCAATGGATTTACAGTCAGGGTGTCATGCGGTTGTCTCAATATGGATACCGAAAGAGCAAACCTGATTTCATAACCTAAACTTAATGCCAGTGATAAAAACCTCGCTTTCATAGGGGTAGCGAGGTATCGGCAGAGACGACGATTTAGGAAATCATGGGTGAAGTACCTGCGGCGCGGGCTAAAAGCGATGAGGCCGAACTTGAGCTTAACGTGTTCGTGATTGATGACCACCAGATTGTGGGTATCGGCCTACAACATGCGCTGGCTGACTATTTATCAGCAGTTCTAACCTGCGTGTCTTCGGTTTCCGATATTCCACAGCCGGTTTGTCGCCCCGCAGTCGCGGTTCTTGATCTTCGCTTGGATGATGGCAGTACTCCTGCAACGAACCTAAAAGCTCTGATGGAAATGGACATTCCTACTGTCGTTTATACGTCCGCTGATGACCCATATTTAGTGCGCCAGGCAATCAAAGCTGGCGCGCTTTCAATCGTTCGGAAATCATCTGAACCAAAGGCTCTAGCGGATGCAATCAAAGCGGCTATTTGTGGTGAGACTCTTGCTGAAGTGACTTGGTCTGCGGCTCTTGATACTGACGAGGATTTCGTATCCACCTACTTGACGCCAGTGGAGGCGGAGTTTTTGTCCTTATATGCCTCTGGTGCCACAGCGGAGTATATTGCGCGGACCCTTGGGTTTTCTAAACACACTGTGAACACGTATGTATCAAGGATTCGCAAAAGATATAGGGAAAATGGACGGCCAGGTGAATCCCGGATTGATTTATTTCGCAGGGCTGCCGAAGACGGTTTAGTTTCACTATATGACCAGGATGCTTGAGACATGTCGAAACTGCTTGACGCGCTCCGCTTAAGCCTGCCTGTGGGTGCCCGCACCATGGTAGTGCGCCGGGTGGCAATAATATTCGCAGGCATGACAGCCGTTTTTGACTATACCGCCAACGCCGCGACTGTCAGCATTTTTCCAACATTATTCAGCGCGCACATGGACCTTGGCGCAGTTGAGTTTGAACTACTTTTAGTTCTTCCGATTATTGCAGGGCTGTTTGCTTTGCTTGCCATGACCGGATGGCGGGGGGTGAAGGGGGAAAATGCTTTAGAAAACCAAGACAAAAGCGCTTTACATTGGGCAGATACTGGATGGATGATAGTTTGCTGGTTTGCGATTATTTTGTATCTAACTGCGATAGTTAATGCAGCCATTTTTGGCATTTTTCTTCCATGCGATGTAGGCAACAATCCTGTGGCGTCTTCTGAAGTGGGATTCTTGACGCTATATTCCAACACCATAACTTTCCTCATGTTTGGGTTAATAATTTGGCGGGTTTGGTCTGTGTTCTTGGTGAGTCTATTTCCGCTCTTAATGATTTATCAAGACTCATTACCGGTTGCACCTAAATCGCTTGTAATATCTGCCACTGCAGTTGCACTTTTATATGCCATATTAGGTGCCTCTATAGGAACAGTCTTATTGCGAAAAGCCTCTCAGCTAGACGAACTATTTGCGCAGACAGAAGTACAAAGACGGGAAGCTGCAAAAAAATCTGCGAAGGTCATGGCACGGCAGCAATCCGATGCGAAAATACATGATTGGGTTCTTTCTGCATTAATTCCCAGGGCATATATTGGTGATCTCGAACCCGCCAGAGAGACAGCCATGACTGCGCTCATGCACTTAAAAACTTCCCTTGCAGACCAAGAAATTCCTACTTCAGGCATGTTGATAGAACGCTTGCAGGAAGTCGATGATGTCAAAGTTGTTTTGCGCAGGGAAGATCAATGTAGTCTTGCAAGAGGCGTTGGAAATGCTTTATATGCTGCAACTCTTGAAGCAATCAAAAATGCCCGAAATCATGCGGGAAGCGCAAATACGGTGGTGTTCATTGATTCAACTGGGGGCGGAATCCGCATTGAGGTTCGCGATGATGGCACCGGATTTGATCCCGCAAAACTGCGGCCTGGTCGTCACGGAATCACAGGTTCGATCATTGCTCGAATGAAGAATGTTGGTGGA
Source organism: Scrofimicrobium sp. (assembly GCA_036745855.1). GTDB lineage: Bacteria > Actinomycetota > Actinomycetes > Actinomycetales > Actinomycetaceae > Scrofimicrobium. Next base: position 5,234 of record DAIOFF010000142.1, read on the forward strand.
AGCGCTGCCGTGAATTCAGAACATGGTTTTGGAACCTCGGTTGTTTTGACATGGGACGTGCCCGTGCCAGCGTTGCAGATCTCCAAACAACGAAACATTTGGGAGGGGGAACTAAATGAGGTCCTAATGACGGTGCCTGCGCGTCTTCTCGCTGTAGTCTTCTCATTGGTGCTACTTGCTGTGGTCATAAACGAGTTACCGAATTATTCAAATAGACTGCTTCCATTTTTCGGTTGGGGAATAATGTCTATTTCCTGTGCGTCGTTATTTTCGTCCCGACCGAATGGCACCGTTCCAAGCTGGTTGGCAACTCTCATAGGAATCGCCTGTCCAACAGCCGTCGGAATAACATTATGGTCCTCAGTAGTTAGGCCCTGGCCGGAATATACGGCGTGGGCGCTGGGCGCGGTTACTGTAGTCTGCTGTATTTTGACAATCGGTCGTAATGCGCCAGCGGCATGGATGACTATGATTTCGATGACCATCGTAACGGTAGCGTGGTCAGTTGAATCTGGACGCGGACCCCAAGTCGGAATCAACTTAATGATTGGGCAAGTCTTGGTGCTAGCTTGCTCCCAACTGCTGGTCTTCTGGTCAGGCAGGTTGACTGTGCGGGCTCATGCTTCTTTAGAGAGAAGATCACGCCTCGAAATCGAAATTGAACAGCATGAGCGTGTTCGAGATCTTATGGATCAACGTCTTCGCGAAGTAGCTAGGCGGGCAGAACCATTATTGCGCCAGGTAGCCGATGGGGCCAGTGTGAGCGGGGAACTTGGCCAGGAAATGGCGTTGCTTGAGGGGACGCTTCGCGATGAAATACGAGCATCCTCATTTACGGGAACTGGCGTTGTTCAAGCGGCGCGGGCCGCGCGTAAGCGGGGTGTAGATGTGGTGTTGCTGGATGACTCATCAGGCGCTGCTGTACGTCTGCCAGAGTTTGATCAGATTGCCAGCAAGATTGCATTGGAACTATCGAATGCAAAAGATGGGCGGTTTGTTGCACGACTTCAACCAGTGAAGCGTGAAGTCCTTGCAACGATCATTGTCGAATCTAGTGATGGTGATACAAAACCTGAGCGGTTTACCCGAGCCGGGGGATGGCATCAAGTAAACCGCTCAAGTCCAACAGACAAACAACTTTTAGCCAGCAGGATATAGGTATGCTGGCTCACCATCATACTTGTCGTAGTCGGTGTCATACTGCGTCCAGCTAAGTCCAGCCGGCACGTTCCCGCCTTCAGGAGCTGCGCCAATGTAGCAGTTCGTGATTATGTTATCTGGGTTGGTTCCATCCTTTGGAATCGAGTTAACCTCACAGCCTTTGAATCCAAACGCTGTGACTTCTTGGGTCTCATTACCATTTGCATCGATTGGGTTGAATTGAGTAAAGAAAGAGTCATATGCAAGGTTTGCGCCTGAAACATAGTGGCTCTCAACCGTAATGTAGTAGACATTCATGCCAGCTAAACCGGGAATCTCTTCAACGAATCTATCGACGTCTGCCTTAGGTGCTAAAGAGATGTCTTTCACTTCGTGTTCGAATACTGCCGTCTCATCTTTGTAGTTTACAAACTCGATTTTTGCTGGGCCGTTTGCAGTCTTACCTGGTCCGAGTACATCGCCAGGAGCAGCAGGCTTAGGTGTTGGCGACGCAGGCGTTTCGGTTTCTTCGGGGGTTGGCGTG
>DAIOFF010000143.1:0-6906 GCA_036745855.1 Scrofimicrobium sp.
TGCGCGGGGAAAATAAAACCGGCGTCACGTCGCGGCAAAGCGCATGGGGCTCATCCCCGCATGCGCGGGGAAAATACTCGTTGATCGGTCAGTTTAGGTGGGGACCTCCTGGTTTTAATTCACTTTTCAATATTTGGTCTTCGCCTCCAGGACGGATTTCGTGCTCGTTGGGCGGCGCGTGCCTGGCTCCATCCTGTCCGCCGTGAAGGCTTCTTTGAAGGAGCAGCAGGACGTTTCATAAGTGTTAGCCCGTCAAGATCAGTTGGTTCCCAATCATGTCTGTGAACTTTGAACTTCAATCGTTGCTCTCCATTCGATGAGTAAATCATTATGGCCCTACCATCACGGCTCAGCTCACATACGCGGTCCCAAATCTTTTCCCGCAAGCGGGCAGACACTGTTCCAACAAAAACCCCAGAGCTGACTTCCAAAACCCATTTCGTTAAGTCGCCTCGTAACCCAGCTGGGCAGGCCGACAAGACTAGGACAATCATTATTGGTCTCCGTCATAATTTTTGCCAGCCTCAATATTCTTCTCACCGCGTCCAGACCACAAAGATAAGGCCACGTCTTGATCCCACGTTCCTTCTGAATCAACATTTAGCAGTGTGATGATGTCTTTGGCACAATTCTTTAGTAGCCCGTACTCGGTGACCTTATCTCTGACATTTCGACGCACTTGACTCATCAATTCTCCGTCTCCCAAAGAAGCCACGGTTTCAAATGCAACAGGAATTGTGACGTCAGCTTTGTATAGGTCAGCCACGTCATAAACGAAGGCCCGGTCTGTTCCAGTGTGTACGAAACCGAGACCTGGACTACACCCTAACGCCACGATTACTGAGTGCACTATTCCATATAGGCTTGCATTTGCCGCAGTGAGCGCTTGATTGATTTCATCAGAGGCACCAATATCATCAGCGTCGTAGTCTCTGCCTTCCCAAGGCACCCCAGTTCTCTCGGAATGCTCACGGTACAAGCGCCGCACCCGTGACCCTTCACGCCCACGAAGTTGCTGCATCGTCAAATCACTGACATCCTCACCGGGAAACCTCCACATGTACATGGTCCTGGCAACCTCTAGGCGGGTCCGATTGTTTGATACCAATCGGGCTTGCGCTTCCAGCATTCTTGTCGATTTTGCAAGAGATCTTCCGTGAGCGTAATATCGAACGCCGTTTTCGCCCACCCAAACAACTGATGCACCGCAGTCGCCAAGAAGGGACATAGCCCCATGCGTGATACGGGCACCAGGGCCAAGAAGGAGGCATCCGAGCATCGCAACTGGAATATGAATGACTCCTTCTTGGTCTGTGGCAGTGATTGCATTGGCATCACGGTGAACAGTGCACCGCTCCACATAGACAAATGACCAGCGGTCTTCTATCCGCCCAAGTTCCATCCTTTCTGGTGGGGGCGCACCCGACAATGCCATTGTTTACACGCCTGCCCTAAGTGTCATCAGCCCGCACCCATACGCTTTTGCGCGTCCAATTCCTTGGATTAATGCCGCACGAAGTTTTGCTGAGTCTGTTACTTCAAGGACTCCCTCATATTGAACTTGGAGGATGGTAACTGCCTGGCCTTTTTGTGGTTTTTCACGAGGCCCCGCAGGCTTTCCCGAACTGCGAGAAAACCGCAGCTCATTCCTGCCAGTAATCTTCAGGTTCGGCACCATCTGGTCTCCCATTTCGTTGCCGCCGTCTTCCACCCCTCCGCCAACAGGTACTTGGGTTATGGCAAAACCGCAATCTGCCGCGCGATGGCTTAGTAACCAATTCGTCTGGTGTTTTAATCCTTGTTGTGGCACCAAAGGACCGCGTTTTCCGGAGACGAACTGTCTTTCTACCGCATTAGCTGTCAACCTAAATCCCCATTGTTGGCCGACTTTTAGACGGTCTAGGAAAGGATCGTAAGACGTTGACTCCCACCTTTGCCCAATCCAACCAGCTTGTTCAACTATGTGAGTCAAGTCAGGTTCAACTGGGCTTACTACGTATAGACGATGCACATATTTGTCAGAGTCAAGTCTCCATAGAGCTCTGCCTTCAATGCCTTCCAATGCCCCTGGCTCGAACGCTGCCATCACTGCTGCGTGCATTGCTTGAGGTGAACTAAGAAGTTTTCTACCACCACGTTTTTGGGGGTTTATGTTCATTGATGAAAACCAGCTCATGCTTTTATCACCGCTTCAAAGAATGGATCTTTTGTGGAATGCCCCAGGTCATTTTGAATCTTTACAGCGTCGCTTTCCACTACTTCACGCCAACCATATTCGCGGTTTTCCGAGGCGAAGCTAACGGGAGTGTCTCTGCGTAAATCTCCATTTTCCCCTGGTTTTGCATCCCGGAAGATTGGAAGAAAAACTTCCGTTCCTTTGGATTTTCGATACCACTGAGATGCGTGCCAGGGTTCGTTACGCAAAGCCTGTTCAACGTCGCCGTCTTTTATTCCGAGAAGCAGATCTGCATTGGCTGGACAAGAACGTCGACCTAGAAACAGTGGAAAACGAGGAGTGGCGACCGCGCGTTCAAGACGTTCCAGGATGTCCTGCGGACCAGATATTGCCGCAATAAACACTGCATCTGACACATAGTATCTGTGTGTTATTGCACCTGGGGGGCCTTTTCTCCAGTCGATGGCTGTTTGAAAATCATGTTCAAGTTTGCCTGGCTGGTCGACCCTCACTCCGAACTCAAGTTGCGCAAGGTCTTCGATTGGGTCACTGCGCCTTCGACCTTCAGCGGCTGCTAAGAGACCAAGAATTCCTGACTTAGTTGGTTCTTCACCGGCATTTCTGGTTTTATATCGGCTTTGATGCGCCCATGATTGCATGGGTGCTTTTAGTTTAAGTAGCAACGAATGCATACTAGTCCGCCTTTGTGAGCGCTTTGGCCACCTGTTCGCGCACGCCTTCCAGAAGACCTGTCTGGTTGACAAGTTCGCCAAGTTCGGCCAGTGGGTTGTTATCTCCTAGTTGCGTAAGCACCCAGGTGGCTACTGGTTTCTGGTCATACATAGCATCAATAGCCTTGGCCTCATCAGCAAGACGTTTGGCGGCGGCGACCCTGAATCCACTTCCCTCATTTGTAAGGGCCTCTTCGTAAGCATTAACCCAAGAAATTGGGCGATCATTTCGAACTGATACCACAACCGCATATGGAAGCGTCTGGTTTGCGAAGGTATTGATTTTTCCGGTGGGCAAGGATGACATAAATGCACTCAAGAATGCCGTGGTTGCTTCTTCAGTTGCTGTTTCATTTCCGAGGTTTTCCTGCAGGGCATCAACATTGATCGTGGCATAGCGGTAGAGAGTTGAGGACATCATCTGGATGGTTCCGAGCATCCCTGCCCCAGTTTCGTCTGCATTTTGAACTGCATCATCAACGGCCGTGAAGAAATCAAACTCAGGTTCTGTCGCAGACACGCCAATAGCGTGGGCAACCTGTACTGACGCGTCAACGTTGTAATCGGGAGCATCTGCGATCATGCGTCCAAACATTGCGATGTCGTAGGAATGGCTGCTATCAAAAAGTTCTGTAAGTTCCTTTTTTGAAAATTTCGCATCAGGATTTGCGACAATTGCTTTTGCAATGTTTTCAATTTGACGTGTGCTTAAGAAAAGCAGATAACCAGCCTCAGCTGGCCGTGGTTCTTCATCGGTCCGAAGTTTAGGTACCGCTGTCTTTATTTTCGCCGCCGATAGGACTGCCGTTGCTGCCTGTTCAGCATCTTCTCGGGACCAGGAGTCATCAACCTCTACAACAGCTTTTGCAATCTCATCAACAACGCGTTTGGTGCGTAGCCCTATCATTTCGGGATTTGATTGATCCTTGAAGGCTTTGCGGATCGCGTGCTTCCACGCTTGAGAAGAGACTCTTTGCCTTGGGACTCCACCAAAAGTCGCTGTCTTTGGTGCACCTTCAAAGTCACGGTTTATGTTGCTTGGGGGCAGTGTTTGCAGCGCGTGAATGTCAATGTATGTGGTCATTTGTTTTTCCTTCCTAAGCATCATTTAGATGAAGATTTTGATTTGTTGTCTGTACTTGTTTCAGTTTTCTCATAGAGAGCACGTGCAAAATCACGCCCCCACCTCAACCTCACTGCGTCCCGCCGTTTAGGATTGCGCAGTTTCACCAGATCTAGCGCCAGTTGCCCATGATCTAGAGTGATCGCACGGTCGTTAAACATTGCGACCAAAGAACGTAAATGGTGATCTACAGCTTCATTCGAGGTAGCAACCAGCAGAGCGTCGAATCGCGGTTTGATCGATTTACTTCCTGTTTCTTTTGCAAGTATGGCGGATGCCCGTCCAACAGAAACCTGAGCCTTGTACATGTCGACGGTGAGCGAACGCTGGTGCAAAGCATAAAGGGTAAACGTATCGAAAGCGGCACGTTCATAAACCGATGGTTTGTCACCTTTCCCAATGCATTCTTGGGGAAAGTCGGCAGCAATTACCTGTTCCAATATCGCTTCCCATGCCAGTGGATCATCCTCTGGTTGACGCCCCGCTGCCTGTCGAAGCCTAGCCAATGTGGCCTGCGCGGCTGCCTCACGAGAACGATCGTTACTCATCCTGTCATACCACAAGTCACGCCTGGCATCGCGGATTGCTTGAACAAACTTTTTCTCTTTGTCATTCCCACTGGTACTTATCTTTGGCTCTTCCCCCAGCGGGATCTTTACTTCTGTCAATTGTCTTGCCTCGATTCTGGGTCATGTAGTTCTTGCTTGGGTTTCGTGCCAAGTATTTTGTTCACTCTCGATCGGAAAAGACTTAGTGCAGTAGCTGAAGACACCAACCGTTCGTCATCCAAGCTTCCCTTTAAGGCAGCTGGACCGGCACCCCTGACTAAAACTAGCGCTTCATTGTTTGCCGCATTGTGAACTGTTTTGAACCATTTCTGCCGGTATGCTTCCATATCTATTTCAGGGGTCACCCCTGCAAGCCATTCTTTGAAAGGCGCTTCAAGACTTGAGAGAACAGATTCTGTTGCATCTTTTACGAAAGCGTATTCTCCGCCTGCAGCCTGATTAAGGTTCCCTGCCAGTTGACCGGCTGCAATCGCAACCTGCATTGTGGCGTCGCCAGCAGTGACAATATCGTAAGATGCATGATTGCCTCTTTCCGTAAGTAACGCCAGGTGAACGGGCAGAGTTTCATGAATCGAGTCTTCGATCACTGCATCTTTATTGCCGTATGCGACTCCGACTAACTCAACATTCACCATCAAGTCATTTGGTAAGTCGCCATCACTTTCAATGATATTCAACCATTCCAATGTGGCTGGCCTAATGTCTGCAGCCTCCCCTTTCTTTACAGTTTTCGCGCCGTTTCTGACCAAAAGAGGCTCTAACCCGCGCCAGATTGTTCTTTCCACTGAATGCCCTTTAGGCATGTGTACTATTTCAGTTTTACTGGATTGATTCTTGCTGTAACGATAAGCGGTCATCGGGTCCATGAACTGATTTCTCAGTGCATATTTGTCACCGTTACTCACTAATACCCCAGTCACGGCGTCTTGGTCATAGTGAAGTCTCACCCGCCGTGCCTGCCATGTGAGAATGTCGCATGGCCCATCCGGAATCAGCTCAGGATTGCGGTCTGATTCCCCTGGGGCGCGAACCGCAGCCGTATAGGCTGGGCGTTCCCACACGGGCGCGTCATCACGATATTTTCGGTCGAAAACGACGTTAGGCGCAGTGTTCAAAACCATGGTTTCCGCGAGGTTATCACCGTGTAATACGACTCCCCCGGTACGCCCTGTCCAACCTGCACCGATGGGATAGCCTTTTCCACCTTTGACACGTGAATCCCCCACGGCACCTGATTTGATCCCAGAATAGTCCCATGCGTGTACTGCAATTAGCCACCGCGCTGCTTCATCAAATGCTAAAGATTCAAGGCCCTGCCCCGCCCGCATCGTGAAGTAGTCTGACTCTGCTTCAGGAATAATCCGTCCAACTGGGCTGAAAGCACCTTTCTCAGTCCTAAGATCTGCTACCTGCATAAACGGCTGTTTACCGTCCAGCAAATCAAAGCGATCACGATACTCTTCCAAGTACGACACCACGCTGGCCCCAAAATTTGAACCCTTTGCAGCGCTCATCTGAGAAGCCCACCATCCAGCTGGACTGAAGTTTCGTCCTTTGGTTGAGTCATCTTTCTTATTTGCACTCCAATATGCAGATAGCAAGACCCGTAGCAACGCATAATCTTGCATTGGTGAGTCTCCAGCAATGCGCCGAACATCGCACGCCCGTAAGAAGATATCTGTCATTGAGAGTTTTTCATTTTTCCCTGACACCATCAGACAGGCAATCCATGGTTCGTCAAGAAGATTGAACTTCTTATCTATGGTCGTCTCTTCATCTGTCACTCTTTCTCCTCCCTAATCGAATCTTTTTGTTCGTCTACTAATCCAAGCTCCCTGTCATAATGCATCTGGCATCCGACAAGTGATGTTTTTAGGTCCTCATCAAGTAAAAGCTGCAGTTGACCCCGCAAGTACCTGGATTCATTCCAAGCGGGGTCCGTATTTGCTTCCAACTGATCCAACGCCGCGTCAAAGACTTTCGGCCACGAAAAACGGTATGGCAAGCGAACAGTTGACGTGGCCAAATCTCTGGCAACCGCACCTTCAGGGACCTGCCCAATCGACAGCACCGTGTCTTTGTATCCTTCTCCAATCCATTCCAATGGCCGGTAACCTCCGGGAACTTCCTGGCAAAGAACCACTTCAAGCGTTGGATCGGTGTCCCGCACTTGAGCAAAGCCCCTTACCTCAGACACTCCGTTTTTCCCGACGTCAGCTGTTTGTTCTTTCCAAAGATCAGAAAAAGGTCTTTCCATAACGGGATCTGGAAGTTGGAAAGTACCAGCCTTTTTTTCGGCGTGGTTTC
>DAIOFF010000144.1:0-6903 GCA_036745855.1 Scrofimicrobium sp.
ATTACCCGCCAAGTCCTCCCCACGAGAGCGCTGCGCCAACAAACTAACAGCCGCCGAAGCTAAGGTTCTAGCCTCAACACTCCCCAAATTCCCCTCATTAGTTGTTGCCGTGTCCAAAGTTTCTAAGAATAAATCTAAACCTTCGCTTTCCCAAGGCTGCCCTAGGAACAACTCTTCCAAAGACAATGCCTGCCCATCAGGAGTTTCTGCCTCTAAAAAGAACTCAAGTGCTTGATCTGCATAGTCATCCTGTGACAACCCACGAATCCGGCCTAACTCATCAACCTTGGACTCATACCCTGGACCACCCCCGCAACCAGACAACAAACCCAACACCAAAAAACCACAACACAACCACCAAAACCTACGCAACAATGCAATACCCACCAAACCCGGAACGATTCATCCAGTGCTCTACTATGCAGAAATCTACACGAAAGTAAACAATCAACGGGCTCTATTTCAAAACATGTATCTGCTTGTTGGAAATGAAATCATGAAGACCTTGGGGAACAAAGTGAAACAATGCGTTGAAAATGACTGTTAAAACGAACAACCTGGTAAGTACTTTCGTGGTTTAACCTATAAGCGCGGATCAACCGGATCTGACTCAAGAGCCAAGACACCAAAAACGGCCTCATGAATCCGATAAAGAGGTTCGTTAGCAGCAGCCCGGCGCAAGGCCTCCAAACCCAACGCATATTCGCGAACTGCAAGGGACCGCTTATGCCCCAGGCTACGATTGCGCAAACGCTTCAGATTGTCAGGCTCTAAATAGTCGGGTCCATAAATGATTCGCAAGTATTCTTGGCCGCGTACTTTTATGCCAGGTTGGATCATTCCTTTACTGGTGCGAAGTAGGTTTTCCCAAGGTTTTACTACCATTCCCTCGCCGCCATTTCCGGTTAGATTAGTCCACCATTGGATGGCGCTGGCCACAGATTCGGCGTTTGCTACGTTAACCCGCAAGCGCTTGGTTGTCTTGAATAGTTCGCTGTTTGCTTCTACTAGTCGGTCGGCGATGCTTAGGTGCCAGCTGTGATCGCGGCGTTCGAAGGTGTTTGATCCTGCGGCTAAAAGTTGGAATGGTGCTATGCGTATTTCTCCTTCTTGTCCTACGTAGCGCCTGTAGGAGTCGCGGAATTTACTTAGGTCCTCATTTAGAGAAGAAAATCTCTCTTGTAGGTCGCTGACGTCAAGGCCTATGTTGTGGGCTTGGTTCAAGATGGTGTTTGCCGCGAAGGTGTCTGTAAGGCCGGCGGCCGCGATGGATGCGTACTGGTTGCGGATCATGTCACCGGCTTTTAGGCCCCAGGGGAGGATTTCGGTGTCTAAGATTATCCAGTCGGCTTCTAGTTCTTCCCATAGCCTTGTTTTCCAAAGTGCGGCGTCAATTTGGGTTAGAAGGTTCTTTTCGGTTTCTGGTTTGAAGAAGGGCCTTCCGGTTCTGGTGTGGATTGTTCCTTGCCAGTTTTTTGGTGCATTAAAGCGGTCAGGATTTCGACTTACTAGAATGACTCCGCGTGATCCCATATGTTTTTCTTCGCAGATTACTTCGTTTACGCCATTTTCTTGGAAGTATGAAAAGGCGTCGGAGGGGTGTTCTAGGAATCCTTCTAGGGAGCTGGTGGAACATGGTGACATTGTTGGTGGCAGATACATGAGCCATCTGGGATCTGTTGCGAATCGGCTCATTACTTCCAGGGCACCTGCGGCTTGTTCTTCTTTGATAGAGATGCGTCCGCGTTCTGCGGTTTCTATTAGGAGCTTCCCTTGAACGTCACTTAGGGACATGATTCCAGGTTCTCGTTTAGGTGCCGCTGGGAATAGTGGTTTGACCGGGTCTGAATATGCGCGTTTGGCGGGTACGTCCACTATTTCGCGTTCTGGATAACGCATGGCTGTGAGTTTGCCTCCGAAGACACAACCCGTATCAAGGCATGCTGTGTTGTTCACCCATTCGACATTGGGGGTTGGCACATGCCCGTAAAGCACAACCGCCTTTCCGCGGTAGTCCGCAGCCCACGGGAGGCGCACGGGCAATCCGTATTCATCGGTTTCACCGGTTGTTTGACCATAAAGGGCGAAGGAACGTACCCGTTTGGAGGCGCGGTTATGGTAGGCCTCAGGTAGTCCCGCATGGGCAACAACCAGGTTTCCATCATCGAAGACCAGGTGTGATACCAGTCCAAAAATAAACTCGGCTATGTCCTGGCGAAACTCTTCGTCTTCGTTGCTTAGCTCTGCAAGGGTACCTTCCAGGCCATGTGATAGAGAGACTTTTCTTCCGGCGAGGGCCCGTTGCAGTTTTTCGTCATGGTTTCCAGGCACAGCAAAAGCATTCCCGTTTTTGACCATTCCCATAGCGAGGCGCAAGACGGCGGCCACGTGTGGGCCGCGATCTACCAGGTCACCTACGAAAATAGCGCGCCTACCGCCAAGATGCCGTGCGTCAATAGCGCGCCCTTCTTGGTCAAAAACGAGTTCGTAATCTAGCTTTTCTAGAAGTTCACGCAGTTCATCAAAGCAGCCATGAACATCACCAATGACGTCAAATGGTCCATGTACATTCTTATGGTCAGTAAGTAAAGGAGTTCGAACTATTGTCGCATTTGCAACCTCTTCAACTGAATGCAAGACATGCACCGTGCGGAATCCTTCCCGCTTTAGTCCGTGAAGTCCCTGGCGTAGTTGATTGGTTTGGCGCCTCACAACCCGCTCAGGAACCTGGCGATTTGGCCTGGACGTATTGCGCTCAATGCCGACCGCTGCAGGTAAGTCAAATACGATTGCAACTGGAAGAACATCATGAGACCTAGCCAAATCAATCAGGCTTTTACGGGCATCCTTTTGCACGCTAGTGGCATCAACAACCGTTAGCAAACCAGCTTCAAGGCGTTTTTTGGCAACAAAGTTCAAAGCCTCAAAAGCTGGGGCAGTCGCATTCTGATCCTCTTCATCATTAGATACCAAAGCGCGAAAAGTATCGCTTGAAAGAGTCTCAAATGGACCAAAATGCTTCCGCGCAAACGTTGATTTACCAGAACCTGAAGCACCCACCAAAACAACCAGCGACAAGTCAGGAATACTAAGGTCACTCATGCGTCATTCCTTTCAAACAGTGCCAGTTGTGTTGGCGCTCCAAAGTTAGGGTTTGGCGAACCCACTGGACGAAAATCCACCACATACCCATTTTTGTCCGCCACTTTTTTCGCCCACTTTTCAAACTCAGCGCGCGACCATTCAAACCTGTGATCCTCATGGCGCATGACACCATCTGGCATTCCAAAAACCTGGTTATATTCCCTATTAGGTGTTGTGACAATTACCGAAGACGGCCTCGAAAACCCAAAAACAGAATCTTCTAAAGCAGATAATCGGGATACCTCAATATGCTCGATAACTTCCATAAGTACCATGGCATCGAAACCCTTTAGGCGATCATCGCGATAAATAGCCGAACCATGAAGCAAAGTTATGCGGCTGCGTTCAATATCTGAGGCCTCAGCAAGATTCAATCTTGACTGGGCCTTTTGCAGTGACCGCGCCGAAACATCAACACCAACAATCTCAGTGAAAAACTGATCGTTTTGAAGCCTTCGAAGTAAAGCCCCCGGTACAGCCCCCATATCAATCACCCGGTGAGCGCCCGCATCCTTCAGCGCGCGTATTACGGCCTCAGCCCGCAAATCACGAAGCGCAACATTCGTAATATCCTTATGTCCCATTTCTTCAACCCCAAAAGAGGCCTCAGCCAAAGAAACCAAAGACCGCTGATGAGCCAAATAGCGCTGCAAAATAAGTTCCCGCTCTGGATGATCAGCTAACCACCCCTCGCCTTGGCGAATAAGCTTCGTCGCCTCATCAGTGCCAACCCAATAGTGCTTCGCATCATCAAGCACAGGCAATAAAACGTAAAGGTGGCGAAGCGCCTCAGACAAACGAACCCTACCCGCTAAAGACAAGGAACAATACCTAGAGTTTCCCCATTCCGGGTAGGCCTCATCAAGCGCAATCGCCCCAGCATCCACATCCCACCCCAGCGGGGCAAAAAGCCGCTCTACCAGGTCATTTTCGCCGCCCCCACGTGCAACCACCGGGATTCTAATCTGAAGCGGAAGGGGCAAAGACGCTAACTGCGGGTGAGTGTCACTAGCGCCGCTCATTGCACTTCGAAAAACCCTCCCCAGCGCAACCGACATCAAACTTGAAGCCACAAAAGGCCGGTCATTCACATAATGACTAAGTTCTTCTGCGTTGCCACGAAACTTCTTACTACGAACCAAATCAATCGCATCCACCTCTAAAAGCATCGCTACCGTAGTACGCTCATGCGACACCTCTGGATAAAACACATGCGCCTTAGCTGCAGGCGTGTCAAAAGTTTGCACCCTGCCCGGATGCTTACGAAGCAAAAAACTAATATCGCTAGCATCAATATTCGCCGCAGAATCAGACTCCAAAGTCACAGTGAGCAGCAACGCAATCGCCTCCTAAGGCCATGCCACAATCATATGGTGTTTGCGCAGAAGCAACCCGCAGGGGTCAAAATGCCTAATATGCAGCATAATTTTGAACATGGCAAACAAACGGGAGACCAATAACAGGGCTGAGGGTCGCGACTCATCAACGCCTCTACGCAAAATGAACGTGCTTCTCAGGAAACCAGCAGAAACACCCCAAAATATGGCGCAAAATGGCAGCCCATACTTGACCAGATATATTGCCGATGGGGAAGTGACGACCCCGCCGCCTGGAACCTCAGTTACAGACAGCTTGAAGTTCTCAAATGAAAAACCCGGGCGGATGTCCGTGTTCTTCTACCCAATGCCATCTTCAGACGAAATCACAGAACTCGCAAACGCTTGGTCACTACACCCCGTCCTAGTTGAAGACCTACTCGAAGCCCATCAACGCTCCAAATTAGAACGCTACGGCGACACACTATTCCTAGTGGTTCGCTCAGCGCGTTACCTGGACGACGCTGAAGAAGTAGACTTCGCAGAATTCCACATCCTCATTCGCCAAAACGCCATTGCCATCCTCTGCCAGGACGGCGAAATGATAGATGGAACACCAGGCATAAAGTTCAAAGACAAAGAAACCCAACAACGCGTAGATCAAGGCCTGATGGAAAAACCCGGCCTACTACAATACGGCCCAGAAGCCATTGCCTACCAGATGATTGACGCCATCATTGACGGATATTCACCAGTACTACAAGGAATAGAGGTCGATAAAGAACAAATAGAGAGACAAGTTTTCAGCGGCGACAACAAAGTAACAGAGCGCATTTACCGGCTAAACCTTGAAGTAATCGACCTACAACACACCACATTTTCCCTAGGCCAAGTCTTAGATGAACTTCGCGGCGGCGCAGAAAAATACAGGATAGGGGAACAACTTCAAACCTACCTTCAAGACGTCTCTGACCACCTGACCAAAGCAAATACTCAAGTCGTTGAATACCGCGCCGCACTATCACAAATCTTGAACGTCAACGCCACTTTAGTTGCCCAAAGACAAAACGAAGACATGAAAAAAATCTCTGGCTGGGCCGCAATTCTTTACGCACCAACTTTGGTGGCAGCCATTTATGGAATGAACTTCATTGGAATGCCAGAACTCAAATGGTCACTTGGATACCCCTGGGCCATTGGGCTAATGATTGTCCTTTCCATCATCTTTTACATCATTTTTAAGCGGCGCGACTGGCTATAAGAATATCCATTCAAGAATATTCGCGAGGCCTTTTATGGAAAAGAAGTGGGGAGCAGGACTTTTGATAGTCCTGCTCCCCGATTTATGGGATTCTATATTCTAGTTAGCGTCCCGGAAGCGTCACCCCTGCGCGCTCCCGGCTTTCTGCCTCTTGCTTGGCAAACAGCTTGAACCGTGGAAGGAACTTATCCCAATCAATGGAATGAGAGTCGATCTCTGGCCCATCAATACATGCGTGCTTGCGCACTAACTTTCCATCCTCAATAACTGGCACCATACAAGCACCACACATACCAGTCGCATCAACCATGATTGAGTTCAATGAGGCAACCGTGAAAGTGCCATACCCACGGGTCAGATCAGTAACAGCCCGCATCATCATTGGGGGTCCAATAGTGACGACCTCGGCAATATGACGTGAAGCATTCCCGGCGCGTTCAGCGTCCAACATGTCTTGAAGTGGGGTAGTAACAAAACCCTCAATGCCAAATGAGCCATCATTTGTTGCATAAATGACATCAAGGCGATCACCGTAAGCATCTTTGAGTTTTCCAACCCGCTCATCATCCCCAGTCCAGAACATCAGATTCTTAGACCTAAAACCTGAAATGAGCGTGACATGGTTTCCAAGTTCAAGGTGAGCCCGCATGATCGGATAGACCGGGGGCAACCCAAGGCCACCAGCAGTGAAGACCACCGTGTCATTATCTTCATACCTGTGAAGCTTCGAAGGCTGACCAAGTGGGCCCGCAATACCAGCAAAAGCCTCGCCGACCTCCATGCGGTTTACAAGGATCGAAGAAGTACCGACAGCCTGAACAACCAAAGTGATCCAGCCTTCATCTGCGTCCCAATCAGCCAAAGTCAGGGGAATAAGCTCACCTTTTTCCCAAGGCAAAACCCGCACAAACTGTCCTGCCTGAGCGGATTGGGCAATGACCGGAGCATGAACTTTGAACTCCACAATATCGGGCGTTAACTGCACCTTTTCAAGGATCCTTGGCGCAGCAGCCGCAGCATCAGTAAATGCAAGTGCCGAGACGACTTTACCTGGAATCTTCTCAACCGGAACATCAATATTGTTCAAGATCTCACGGGCCGCAGACTGGCCATCCCCGGCAGCCATGATGGCAGTAGAACCACCCCGCGCAGCTCCACCTTGAAATTGGCCCGGTTGCCATC
>DAIOFF010000145.1:0-6863 GCA_036745855.1 Scrofimicrobium sp.
TTAAAGGCTCTTTTGAATCTATGCCCAGGAGCTCTTCTAAGTTTTCCGGCTCTTCGGACCTGATTGGGGTCTACTTTGTGGCACAGTCCTGGATTGGCGGTAGTTTGAGTTGGCATGCGGCTTTTGGGAGATCAGTGTCTGACCTCATTAGCGCCGATAGATTCTATGGCAGGCCCTTGGAGGTTGCTTCCTCAAGTCTCATATTGCACTTTTGCGCGGAATAATACGTATTCGCAGGCGATTCCATAATAGTGCCCCAAAAAACAATGGTACGAAAGTCCCATTGAGGGCTGTCAGATTTCTGCAAGCTCCCCCTTTGACATGGCCTTTCTCGCCACCATTTCACTCTCAAGACGCATCAAGGATGATGATCTTGATTTTTGTCGTTATTACAATGTCATTTGACCCCATGACAACCATCCCGATTGGGATTACGCTGCAGATAGTAAAGGATTTGTTGGTACTGCTCTGAATGGTAGGGCGATTTATAAACTGAAAAAGTTCTGAACAGGTAGCTGACCTTGGATCGGGAAAGCAGTGAGATGACCGATGGGAAACATAGGCGTTAGGCCGAACAAGCGCCGGTTTTGGCGTGGTGTGGGGTTACTCCTGTCCGCTCCGGCGTTGCTTGTTCTGCTTTTTAGCGCACCATCGGTTGATGCAACTCCGATGTCTGGCGAAAGCCACGTTTCCGAAAACGTAGATGACCTGCAACAAAGTGGGCAGCTCCGCGAAGACTCACAACAAAGCGGGCAGCAGCGTGCGGATTCACAAAGTGGAGAGCCTCGCGAAAAACCACAAAGTGCCGAACCCCACGCGAAAAAAGTTCCTGAGGCACTAGATGAAGTAGATGATCAGAAACTTGACGGCCAGCTTGAGACCCCAGTTCAGCGGCGCACCCCTGGCAAGTCAACGAACTCAACTGAGGCAATCCCCTTGTCGGATCACTATGGACCAAGTCCGGGCGTTCCTTACAGTAGTAAATACACGGGAGGCGTGTATGCACGAAACCCCAATCCTGTGAAATTTGATCCGCAGTATCTTTATGCAACGGGCTATATCCGTTCTATTCAGGAATACAGAGGCGCCGCAGCGCTAGATGAAAACAGGCTAGAAAATGGGATTACGGGCTTATTTGGCTCTTGGGGGCCTGGCGAACACGACGTGGGACTAGGATATCCAAATTCATCATCCCCAACTGGATTCTGGACTGGTTCAACCGCAGCCTTCAATATTTCGACGATGGCTTTGGATGCTGGCCATTATGGCAGAACTGGCAAAACATACTTCTGGCATTGGGGGACTCCGGGTGCCCTGTCTGACCTGGAGACGCCTCGCCCAGATGGTACAAGAAACGTCCCAGTTGCTGTTTTCTACAATGACCCCAACGATAACGTCGATAATCCTGCTAATGACAAACCGTCAGAGATTCTGTTTGTTCCATTACCTGGTGCCCCTAACTTTAACTTTTGGTCGGGCGGTGAAGTTCATCAACCAACTGGACGCATCTACTTCTCTGGGGGAGAAGACAGTCACTTGGGTACCGAAAACTACCGGTTCATGATCTACGACCCAGAAACCGGAGATTACCGAATAATTGCTAACCCCAAGCCGAAGACCGACGCTGATAGGAGCGTAAATAACTGGTGGGCATCTGCAGACATGGCCTTAGATGGTGAAGGAAACATCTATTCCATTGTTTATCCGGATGCTAACGGCGAAAAATGGATGCTCAAGATTGAGCCAGTCGACCGCACCGATGAAGATTCTGACTGGGTGTACTCAAAAGTACTGAAGTGGGAGTTTCCCGACGGGACTAATCCGCAAGCGTTGGACATGTGGGGAATGGCTTTCCACAATGGACACGTCTACTTTACTGCTGGCAAAGGCGTGGGTGCCGCTGGATACTACACTTTGGTTGAGGGAGATCCGCTGACCGGAAAAATACGGCAGATCCCCGGGAAGGCCACTGACGCGATTATTGACCTTGCTGCCGACGGGTCTCTAGCGGCTCTAAATGGCGTCGTGTATTCAGACGACAATCGTGATGGTAAACCAGGAAGCAATGAAAAGGGCGTTGCAAATCAGTTAGTGCAATTGCACGATAGTAGTGGCAAGGTTGTTGGCGAACAGATCACTAATGAATCAGGTGAGTACTCTTTCCTTTTGGGGTACGTGCAAGGCGCAGATTATTACGTTCGACTGGTTCAGCCACAAGTAAACTTGGGGACAGACACTTCACCGCAGTTGGTGAATGCAGCCCAAACGGGCATCACGTTCAAGGCATTTTTGGATGAGGGTGATCCATACCGGAACGGTTTGGCTGCTGGAAGTTTCGGGAAAGAAATTCCGCAGTTCACGCCGCCGACAATCTCCGACGGCGGGTACGTTGATTATCCTGCCTTGTCTGATATTGGTGCGCCTTCGGCCCAGTTTCTCAGTCCTGATGACATGGCACTTTACGGGAAAGTAACTTTGAACTCTGACCTGGATGTTTCAACCGTAGACTTTGGGATTAATGCGAAAGGGTCCTGGGGGGATGCTGGCAACAACCAGGACAACTACAGGACCACTGCAGCGCAGAATGGCCCGCGGCACATAAACCCCGGAAATTGGACTGATAGTACGGGCGCGTTCTCTGACAGTGTGAAAGAGAGTCCCTCCATATATTTGGGGCCGACACCGGGCTGGTATGACGATGGCGTTACTTCAGGTGATCGCAACGTCGATGGTGTCACCTTGTCATTAGGAGGACAAAAGTTTGCTCTCGACAACCAGCTTTTAGCACCTGGTGTCGAATATTCGTTGGAGGCGACCGTGTCGGGTAAGAAAGCCGCAGATGGAACGGTTAATGCATGGTTGCAAGACCCCTTGAGCCCGATCAAAAATCCGGCGTTTCCTTCGCTACCAACTTCTGTTGGGACTGGAACTGGGAATACGCGGCATCTGACGTTAGATGTTCCGCCGGGGACAGTGAGCAATCCGGCAAGCAACAAGTTTTTGCGCGTTGATGCTTCCACCGCGCACATTGAGACCTTCTGGAACACTGAAACAGATCAAGACCGCTGGTTTGCCCCCGCGAAAGGATCAGATGAATCAAAGTCCAGGAACTGGGTTATTGATGGCGAGGTAGAAGATTATTCGTTGCAGTTTAAGGATGGAATTATCCGCGTGCAGGTGGAAGGTTCTGCTGGGGACTACACGATTGGCGGGTTCGTTAATGCCACTGGCACTGCATCCACAGCTACCGTCACAAACAGTTCGGAGCTAATTGGGTCCTATCCCGTCACTAATCCCAGCCAGGATGTCTCATTTAATCTAAAAATGCCTCAAGGCGTAGAAATAGACGACCTGACATTAACCAGGCCTAATGGGTCAAAAATTGTTTCGGGCGAGGCGAAATATAGTGTGGTGAATCCCGGCGAGGCCAAGGTTACTGTTGATTCCGAAACATTCGGAAATAATGGCAGCCACGACGTTGTTATTGATGTCTCTACAATAACGCCAGTCAAGATATCTGGGTGGAAGGTCCTTGGTTATCCAACAGGATATGAGCCTCTTATCCCTGAATGGGAGATTACGGCTACGGATACTACAGGTGTTGCAAAGGTTATCAGCGGTGGAACTCCGGTGGAGGTACCTGAGGGAACATATACGATCGGCGAACGCTATGTGGGTACGCCTTCGGAGGCAAACAAGTTTGTTCTTAAATCAATGGAATGTAATATCACAGATATTTCAGGCGCACTTAAACCTGACGCGTTTGATTCTGACACGTTCGAACTAACAGTAACTGATGGAGATTTAGTTTCATGCGAAGTAGATAACTCTGCAGCAGTTATCCAACTTTATGACAACCCAATCGGCATTTCAGGGCCCACTTGGGGCATCAGCGGCTCAAACCAGAAAGATTCGAACTTTGACTTCCACATACCCGCCTCGGAAAACAACAAAAATGTACTGGTCCAACCTGGTTCATATGAGTTTCAGGTCAACGTGCCTGATGGAATCGCCCTAGTGGGCACCGAACGATTAGACATTGAGAAACCTGCGTGTGCAGCCAAAGCCGACGATCCAGGCGACGCCCCAGAACAATGCTGGACCATACTTCCAAAGAAATATGACGTGACAGTAGGTTCACAAAACATTATTCGAATTACAACCACCAGCCCCCAAGGAATGCCTAGCCTGCCCCTTGCCGGGGGAATAGGAACCTACATTTTCGTTATAGGGGCGGGCACATTAGCCGCATTGACGGCACTGGCTTATCTGCATTGGCACCAACGAAAGGCGATGCCACGACATAAGTACTGATTAATGGCTACTTATCTGTCGACATGTAAAGGCGACACGACAGAAAGTCGTCGACAAAAGAAAGGAAAGAAAAATGAGTGTAAAACACACTGGACGAAGTCTCATGGCTTCATTGGGGACAATCCTACTTGGTGTCGGCCTTTTGACAGTAGGAACTGCAGCGAATGCTGCTCCGGGCGATGGTGGAGACGGTAGCATAACGGTTCACAAATTTGCTCAGCCGGACACGGATTCTGGTCTTGATAATGACGGAAGTGAACTCGACTCATCCGACCTAGCTGACCTTGAGGCACTCAAAGACGTCGGTTTTACGGTTGTGCCCATTGAAGGCCTTGACCTATCGGAAGCCGGGAACTGGGACAAACTCAAAGACCTTGACGTCACACTTGGCGGTGACGGCGCTCCGGTCTTGGACGGCGTTGCAGGAGCATCGCTTGGTAGCCCCGGGGCTGAAGTGAAAACTGGCCTGGACGGCTCAGCGGCATTTACTGGGCTACCCGCTGACAAAGCATATGTGGTCTATGAATCCACACCACCAAAAGACGTTAGTACCACCTCTGAACCATCAATCGTGACACTTCCATATCCTGGTGTTGATTCTGAGGCCTGGAATTATGCAGTCCATGTTTATCCAAAGAACGCAGTCACCGGCCTTGGATCCTCAAAAACCGCAACAGTTATTGGTAACAAAATTACATTCGATATTTCATACCGAATCAATAATCTAGGCATCGATAGCAGCTCTGGAGACCCCATTAAATACGCGACGTTTTTCATTGAAGACCAATTGGGAACAGGACTAACCTATGAAGATTCAGAGGTTCAACTGGTAGAAAATAATGCGGCCTCGGACATACCTGATACGGAGTACAGTATCGATGACTCAAGCAACAATCTGAAACTAGAGTTCATCACTGTAGATAATGACGGCGTGCTGACATATCTGCAAAACAATATTGGTAAAACCATCAAATGGTCAATAACTGTAACTGCTGGTCCCGCAGCAACTTCAGTCGCGAACACCGCAAAAATCACTGTAAACAATAATGAACACGATGCAACGGTTCCAGATCCTCAAGACCTCATTAATGGCGTATATATAAAGAAAGAAGCAGAAACCAAAAACGGCAATACGCCAGCGGCTTTACCAGGCGCAGGTTTCGAAATCTGGACAATGGAAAACGCTGCCCAAATCACGGCCTGCCCGGACTACGGCGATTTAGGCACCTCAGCATCAGAACTACAGAAAGTCGACACCGGAACTCTAACCTCAGGCACAGACGGAAAGACTGCAGAAATCGTGCTTGCGGCCGGAGATTATTGTGTATATGAAACAGAAGTACCAGCCGGATATAAGGGACAGGTCGACGGCACCAAATTTACTGTTAACTCCGCCAACGACAGCGTTACAATAACCAATAAGCAGTTCGGTACTGACTCTGGTGACCTTCCAGGATTACCAGTTACTGGCGCTACCGGAAGAGTCCTATTGGCAGTTGCCGGAGTCGCTTTAGGCACCCTCGCAATCGGACTTTACCTAGTGCGTAGGCATCGCCTAAATAAAGTAAACAACTCCTAATATTAAAAGTATGCAAAAACTCGATAAGCACAATTGTTTGGTGGGGGTGCGGAAAATATTCCCATCCCCACCAAAAGCGAAGAGTAAGAAATGGGTAGCCAAACAAAAACGGTCACAATCCAAAAAAAGTGGCATTTCAGTTGGATTACACTACTAATTACTGTCTCCGCTATTGGGGCCGCAACGCTTTTCACCTACCCGTATGCCGCCCAGTGGGTGACCCAATACAACCAATCAAACGTGATTGTCGAACAAGCAGAAGCCGACAAATTAACCGGAAAAGCACAAGCAGAAGAAATGATAGCCGCCGCACACGCATACAATGATTTACTTCAATCTAGAGGAATCCTTCGCGGTGGCGCTCACATTGCCGCAGGTACCGGGAAATCCAACAGCGACTTAGAGTACAACGAACTTCTAAATAACGATCCAAAACATATAATGGCCAGGCTTCGCATTCCATCCATCAATCTAGATCAGCCGGTTTATCACGGAACATCGGACTCAACTCTGGAAAAGGGCGTTGGCCATCTTGAGGGAACCTCACTTCCAGTTGGTGGCATCGGTACCCGAACTGTCCTCACTGGCCACAGAGGACTAGCTAATGCGGAAATTTTCACCAACCTAAACAAAGTCAAAGTTGGTGACAGGTTCAATATTGAAGTAATGGGACAAATATTTTCTTACAAAGTAAATGACGTAATAGTAGTTCGCCCAAATGATACAGAGGAGATTCGCGCCGTTGAAGGCAAAGACCTTGCAACTTTGATAACCTGCACGCCCCTTGGAATCAACACCCACCGCATCCTTGTCACCGGCGAAAGAATCATCCCCACCCCAAAATCTGACCTTGACGCCGCCGGTAGCATTCCGGATGTTCCCCGTTTTCCATGGTGGGCAATAATCTACCTTGCAACAGCCGCATCTGTTCTTACCTGGTACTGGCGTTCAGGGTACACAGCACCAAAAA
>DAIOFF010000146.1:0-6766 GCA_036745855.1 Scrofimicrobium sp.
CAGAAGAGCTGCCTCCGGCATCAAGGTCTGGGTTCCAAGCGTTTCGCGCGTAGCCCCCGGGCAACAAATTTTTCGAATACGCGGGAAAGCCGAATTCGGGGACATTCGTTTTCCCAACCGATATTCCACCAGCGCGATCCATGTCTTGCACTATGGGTGAGGAGGTTTCTGGAATATAGGTTTCAAATGCTCTTGAACCGTAAGTTGTGCGAACGCCAGCGCGGTCGTCTAGGTCTTTGTCTGCAAATGGGATACCCCAAAGTGGGGCGTCGGCTCTTGATGGTGAGGGCACCTCGCTTTGCTCTTTCGCTTTTTGTAAAGCCGCTTCAGCAGTTGTTGTTGTCAGAGCATGAAGCTTTGGGTTTAGTTGGTCGATGCGTTCCAGGTAGTGTTCAGTTAGCTCAAGTGGACTAACCTCGCCTTTTTCGAGCGCCGCCCGCTGTTCCACTGCGGAAAGGTCATGTAACTTGGCCATGGAAGTCCCCTCATTGCGCCGCCTTCTCTCCTAACGCGCGATCTGCGCCCGCCAAACGGCTTTACATAGAGCTTAGTAATGGTCAGCGGCTTTGGCATGGCAACCTGGGCTCTTTCCTTTTAGATCACATAGTCGTCTCCCTTGCCGTGGCAACCAGGTTTGCCAGGTTTTATAAGGTAATAATGACGGAGCTTGATTCAGCCGCCTCGCCGGACACAACGACCCATGACGATAGCCTTATCTTCGCTCCAAGATGAAATACGGTCACTTAGTGCAGTATCAGGAGCCTGTCCCTTCTAAGACTGCTAGTTTATTTCCGTGGGAATCCTCGTTTCATTCTGGATTACCGCCTGGCAGACCAAAGCGTTACATCTACCAAGAGAAAGATTAGGAACCTCGATGAGCAGGAATATACGGAGACTCTCTTTGGTTGTAGGCACCGTCGCAATGACGCTATTGATGGCCGCATGCGGGAATAATGCCGCCGAAAGCGGCTCATCCCAATCTGGCAACGTTTCTTCCTTGACAAACGAGGAAATAATCATTGGGACAGTCAACGAACCAACCAGCATGGAACGTAATGTTGGCGGGTCATCCGGTGTTTCTGAAACGACCACAAGAAACGTGTATGAAGGGCTCACATCAATCAATGATGCTGGCGAGGTCGTGAATACTTTGGCAGAAAACATTGATATTTCTGAAGACGGCCTGACTTACACAATCACGTTGCGTCCCGATGTTACTTTCCATGATGGCACTCCCCTCACCTCAAAGGATGCCGCATGGGTGGTTTCTGAGGCTATTGCGCCTGAATCTAAGTCAGCCAGGGCATCTGATCTTCGGGTAATAAACAAGATTGAAACCCCAGATGAGCAAACATTGGTTTTAGCTTTGGACCATAAGACTGCTTCACTTCCGTTCTTCTTGGCTTCCATCACCGTTGTCAAAGAAGGCGATAAGGAAAATACCAGCAAAAACGGCACCGGCCCTTACAAGTTGGTTGAGTGGGTTCAGGGCGATCACCTGACACTTGAGGCAAACCCCAACTATTGGGGTGACGCTCCAAAGAATCCAGGCGTCACCTTCCAGTTCTTCACAGATGAGACTGCATTGGACAACGCCCTTAGAACTGGCGCGGTTGACATTGTCATCCAGCAAGAAAGCCCAGATCAGCTGGCGACTTTCGAGGATGACCCGCAGTACACCGTCACAAGCGGTGACTCAATCAAAAAATGGGTATGGACATTCAATAATGCCGTTGCCCCATTTGATGATGTGCGTGTTCGCCAAGCACTTTATAAGGCAATCGACCGCGATGCGTTACTCACAGCAGTTTGGGGTGAATATGGCACCGTGATTGGATCAATGCCCCCAGTGTCAGAGCCTTGGTATGACGAATCTTTTGCCGGTATTCACAAGTATGATCCAGAAGCCGCCAAGAAACTTCTGAAAGAAGCAGGCGTAGAAGGAATGAGCACTGACATCAAGTATGTTGCTGGCAGTGCAGAAGAAATCATCGCCCAACAACTGAAGTCAAACCTTGCCGACATTGGTGTCACGTTGAACCTGGTTCCTGTTGACGATCCCGCATGGTATGAAGACGTATACACAAACAAGGACTACCAGACCACTTTGATGGACCACAATAATCCGCGCGATGTCCTCTGGTACGCAAACCCTGACTTCTACTGGCAATACGACAACAAAGAAGTTCAGGCACTAAAGGACAAATCTGATGAGGCCGCCACACTTGAAGAACAGGTAGAGAGCATCCATGCGCTCTCAGAAATCATTGCCAATGAAGCCCCTTCTGCGTGGCTATTCATGGCCCCACAAATCCGGATCTCAAAATCAAATGTAACTGGGTTCTCACCAGATAAGAATGCAGAACCATTTTACGTAGCTGACATAGTCAAGGCAGGATAAGCACTGAAATCTAACGACAAGTCTATTAGGGGACCATTGACATCACGTGGCTGGCGCTTAGCTGCAAAGACCCTGCTTTCGCTGTTCATCTCACTCTTCTTAGCAAGCGTGTTGATCTTTGCGATCATCCGCATACTTCCAGGGGACACGGCAGCGGCTTCACTTGGAGTTGGTGCCACAGTTGAGCAGCTAGAGCAGCTACGCGCAGAACTTGGAACAAATCAACCTTTAATAGTGCAATATTGGAACTGGTTGCATGATTTGTTTACTGGGCAGACGGTATCTTTTGTTACTAAGATTCCGCTTTCCGAAACGCTTTCTCACCGCCTTGCTGTCACAGTCCCGCTGAGTTTAGGAGCCTTTGTAATAGCAGTATTAATTTCGGTGCCTTTAGGTGTATTTTCGGCGATGAAACGTCATTCACCAGTAGGGGTGGCGATTTCGGCATTTTCACAAGTTGGACTGGCAGTCCCCGTATTTTGGGTTGGCGTGATTCTGGTTTGGGTTTTCGCTCTGTCACTTGGATGGTTCCCCGCTGGGAATTTTCCGCGCGGCGGCTGGTCCGCGCCTGGCTTGGCCATCTGGTCCTTAGCTTTGCCAGCAATAACTATTGCAATCGTGATGTCAGCGGTCATGGTTCGCTATATTCGCTCTTCAGTCCTGGACGTCCTTGACACTGAGTACATGCGAACGGCACGTTCACTTGGCCAATCACGCCCGCGGGCCTTCATTAATCACGGACTTCGAAATGCTGCCGTTCCTGTAGTTTCAATACTCGGAATCGAACTTGGAACATCCCTACTTGGAGCAGTAGTGGTAGAAAACGTGTTTGCCCTTCCTGGCCTCGGGCAACTATTACTAGACTCCGTTAGCTCACGCGATCTACCAATAGTGCAAAACCTGGTCATGCTTCTAACCGCAGTTGTGCTCATCATCAACGCGTTGGTTGATTCCCTTCAACGGGCCATTGACCCCCGCTTGCGTTTAGATAAGGCGGCCGCATGAGCACTGACTTACAGACACCTGAAACCCAAAAACACCCTGCCAAGACTCCCAGAAAACGCATACGATCCCTCTCTCTGCTTCTTGGCACCATTTTGACTTCAGTGACAGTGATTGTTGGTGTCGTCTCTTTCTTTTGGGTTCCTTACCCTGCTGACCAAGTCAACTATGGTCCCCGGCTTGGAAGCCCCTCAACCGATTTTTGGCTAGGCACCGACCGCTTAGGGAGAGACTTGTTCAGCCAATTCCTGGGCGGGGCAAGTTCAGCAATCATCGTCGCAGCCAGCGCCGTACTGATTGCCGGCACAATAGGTTTGATCCTTGGAATCACCGCTGCGGCAACAACATGGATACTAGACATTGCCGTTTCAAAAGTAATCGACATTATGATTGCTTTCCCAACACTATTGCTTGCCATGCTAGTAGTTGCTGTTAATGGAGCATCATTTTCCTCCGCAGTGATCGCAATCGGAATATCCGGTTCAGCCGTCATAGCACGCGTGACCCGCGTCAACACCACACGGGTCCTCAACGAAGATTACGTTCGCGCGGCGCGCACCTCTGGAACAAGATGGTGGGGAATTTTACTTCGCCACGTCATCCCCAATATTGCCCCAATGCTGATTGTTCAACTTACGCTATTAGCGGGTTCCTCTATTCTTGCCGAGGCCTCACTTTCCTACCTTGGTTTAGGGGCACCTCCCCCAGCCCCAAGTTGGGGAAGAATGCTACTTGAAGCGCAATCGACTGTGGCAGTTCAACCATGGGGCGCACTGGCACCCGGATTAGCAATTGCGTGGACAGCCCTTGGACTAAACCTATTGGGTGACGGCATCCGCGAATACAGCGATCCAACAATAGGGGGCGCCCTTGAGTCTTGAAATTGAAAACCTTACCGTTCAAACCACCTCTAGCCGCGCCGTTGTAAGTAACTGTACTTGGTCTGTGAAAAGCGGCGGCCGCCTCGGCATAATCGGCGAATCTGGTTCAGGGAAGTCCATGTCCGCCCTTGCCATAATCGGATTACTTCCAGATGGCCTGTCAGCCACAGGCAGCGTTCGCCTCGATAACGAAGAAATCCTTGGACGCAGCGACAAAGTACTTCAAGAAATCCGTGGAAACAAGATTGCCATGGTCTTTCAAGAACCCCTCACGGCCCTAGACCCGTTAATGCGCGTTGGCAAACAAATCGCTGAACCCCTAAAAGCCCACGGCCTACGCGGCAAACAGAAAATAAACGACAAAGTCACTGAACTGCTGAAACTGGTTGCTATTACTGACGCACAAAGGGTACTGCGATCCTATCCGTGGCAGCTCTCTGGTGGTCAACGTCAAAGAATCGCTATTGCAATGGCACTAGCAAATGAGCCTGAAGTCCTAATAGCAGACGAACCAACCACCGCACTGGACGTGACAGTACAAGCCGAAATCCTGACACTCTTAGAAGACATTGTCAGAAAAACTGGCCTAACACTTATTTTCGTATCCCATGATCTTCCAGTCGTGTCCCTCGTCTGCGACGAAATAATCGTCATGCAAGGCGGAAAAATCGTTGAAACTGGACTTACACAAGACATTATTAACAGTCCAAAAGAGCCTTACACTCAATCCCTCATTGCTGCGGCCCGTGAGGTCAGTGCACTGCCAAAGGGAGACGCATGAACGCACTACTCCAACTGAAAGAAGTCTCACGACGCTTCGGGGACACCCTGGCGCTTGACCAAGTAAACCTGACAGTCAAACCACAAGTCAGCTGCGGTATAGTTGGCGAATCCGGGGCAGGAAAATCAACTATTTTGAACCTGCTACTTGGCCTTGACCATCCAACAAACGGCTCAGTGTGTTGGCAGGGAGAATCACTAAATCCACAAGATCGCGGGCAAATTCGCGCCTTTCGCCGACAGGTCCAAGCCGTGTTTCAAGATCCACGATCCTCACTTGACCCAAGGATGAAAGTTGGGAACATAATCGCAGAGCCCCTCCGTTCACTCAAAATCCCTGGCAACCACAAAGAACGCGTCTCACAGGTCTTACAAGAAGTCGGCCTAGAAGCGGAAATGGCTACACGGTTCCCAGGCCAGTTCTCCGGTGGTCAACGCCAACGCATCGCAATAGCGCGGGCACTAGCACCCAAACCCGGGGTTCTCATTGCTGATGAACCAGTATCTGCCCTAGACGTTTCCGTCAAAGCTGGACTGATAGAACTACTACATGAACTCAAACGCAGCCTGCAACTGACCATAATAATGGTCAGCCACGATATTGCCATTGTTGGCCAACTTTGTGAAAATATTGTGGTTCTAAAAGACGGAAAAGTCGTAGAATCTGGCCCCACTAAAGCCATCCTCGAAAACCCTGGACAACGTTATACCAGTGAACTTTTAGCCGCAATTCCCACCTTAAGGCAAAAAGAACAAAATGACAGATGATCCTGCTATTCTGACCCTGCGGTAATCGCGCTTCACAGCTGCTTCATTAGTAGCTCAAATCATATTGGTCATGTAAATGGCCAATGTTGCGCGCAGACTCTTTAGGAGGACATTTACGTATGGCTGACCCCAGAAAACCACCTTTTCCCAGGACGCCGAACACACCTTCGTCACCAACACCGCGCATACCAAAACTCCCGTCCGCCCAACCAACAGCCACGACACCAGAAGCTTCTGAACAAACTGGTCAGTATTCAAACGGACAAACAAATACTCCGCCAAGCTCTGGACAACCAGCTGGAACGCCCCCTCCTGGGCCCAGACGGCATACCGCAGGAAAAAACAACGACATCCTCAAAATCGTTGCCATCAACTCAGCAACAATCATTATTACTCTGCTGCTGGTCATTTTGCTTGCATGGATTCTGGTCGGCGGAAAACGCAGCGAAGCACCAATAATCATTGAAATAGTGCAATCATCCCCACAAAATGTTGCAACAACACCCGCTGCCACGCCATCACCAACAGTTAGCGAAACCCCAACGGCAGACCCAACACCTTCAACCAAAGAAACCAAGAAAGCCACCAAAGAACCTGCCAAAACAGAGACACCAAAAGAGACGGCTACCAAGAGTCCTACTCCGGATCCCTCAAAATCTGCCGACAAGGCCTCCACCAAAGAAACCAAAACACCAGAAGCAACCAAACAGGAAACAGCAGCCCCAGCCGCAAAGAAAACTCCAGGCAAGGCCACCGAAAAGTCTGCGACTCCGGATGCCAAGGAAACCTCTGAACCAACTAAGAAAGCAAGCTCCTAGACGCTGCTCTCTCTATGCTCACGAATCAGGTC
This sequence comes from Scrofimicrobium sp., assembly GCA_036745855.1. GTDB lineage: Bacteria > Actinomycetota > Actinomycetes > Actinomycetales > Actinomycetaceae > Scrofimicrobium. The sequence goes on from DAIOFF010000146.1 coordinate 6,683, forward strand.
CACCTGCATCCAGGCACCTTGCAACGCCAGGAACGACTATCGCCTCAATCAAAGGATCCGTGAAAGCTGTAACATGCCCAGATG
>DAIOFF010000147.1:0-6684 GCA_036745855.1 Scrofimicrobium sp.
CAGTCATGGCGTGGATGTGCGGATTATGTATGACGACTTTGGAAGCGTGACTACTGTCCCCGAAAAGCTCCGTGTAGAGATGGCAAAGTACAATATTAAGGTTGCTAACTTTAATCCTGTTTACAGATTTGTGTCTAGGCTTTATATTCATTATCGTAATCACCAAAAAATTACGGTTATTGACGGCAATATTGCATACACTGGTGGCACGAATATTGCCGATGAGTACGCTAACTACTATCGCAAACATGGTCACTGGAAAGATACTGCCATCAGACTGGAAGGGGATGGTGTTTACTCATTAACCACGACGTTTCTGGAGATGTGGCAAGCAGAAACGGGAGAAAAGCAAGATTTTCAAGATTTTCGTCCCACAACAAAAGGGGCAACAGACGGCTTCTTTCAGCCATATACCGACGGGCCAGTTAACAACCCCAATAATCCCGCTGCTGACATGTATCGGCAGATGATTTCCACCGCGAAAGACTACATTTACATCACCACGCCGTACTTCGTAATCGACAATAGTATGATGAATATTCTCTGCATTGCAGCAAAAAGTGGGGTGGATGTGCGGTTAGTGGTGCCTAAGATTTGGGACCACTGGTATGTGCGCGTCGTGTCGCGATCAAATTATCAGCCACTTCTGGAAGCTGGGGGCCGCATATACGAGTATTCACCAGGTTTTATACACGGAAAAACGGTCATCAGTGATGATGAGCATGCTATTACAGGAAGTATCAATTTTGACTACCGCAGTTTCTACCTCCATTTTGAAAATGGGGTATGGATTTGTGGCAGTCAAGTCATTCAAAAGATTAAGGCTGACATTATTCAAACCATTGAGGACTGCGAAGAAATAGACCTTGAAGAATACAAGAAACGTCCTCTTTACGTCAGGGCTATAGAGACATTATTGCAGGTTTTTGCAGCAGTAATGTGATAGTTCCATCTATCTAGTTTTTGTGAGGTAGATGAGGCGTAGCTTGGGGACGGAGTCGCTAAGAATTGATTCTTTGGTTATTTTGTAGCCTCGCCTCTGATATAAGCCAAGATTTCGTTCACTCGATGCGCTTGTAAACAGCTCAAACTGGTTAACGTCCAGCATTTCTTCGATTGCGTGAAGTAATGCGGAACCTAATCCACGTCCCTGCAGTTCTGGTTCAACGATTAACTTACCTATATATCCAATGTTATTGTCGACGAAACCTCGAACTGAACCAATAATCTGTCCCTCAGCGTCGACTCCTTTCAAGAACACACCTCGGGAATATTCGTTTTCCAAGTCTGAAAGGGTTTGAAGTAAAGGAGGAATGTTTGGGTTTTGACATATTTCTGCTTCGCTTTTGTATGCCCGTAGTTGTAGGGAAAGAATGGCTGGAAGATCGACTTTTTCGGCAGGGACAATAGTGTGCATTTGTCCAGTTTACGCTGCAGAAATGTTTCGGTTCCGTTCGCTATTGGCGATTATGAGCCAGGAGGGCTTTCAAACGCGATCAGCGTTGCTAGCTGACAGATGCGAAACCGCCCAGAAGTAAAACTGTGGTTTGCCCGTATGTTTGTAGTAAAAAGCCACTTTTGCTGCGCCGCATGTGTAGCGAAAGGAATAGGCGAAGAGGCTCCTAAAGCCGAAACCGCACCGTTCCATATGACGTTTTTCCCACCTTGCCAACTGAGGGCCACGTAGAATCAGCGCATGGACTCTGCCGACAAGCCCACGAAACTGCTCATCCCGTTTGTTGGTGGTTACGCTGACCTTGAGGGGCTAAGCGGTGCTTTTGACGACGACGTGTCAGCAAGGTGCGTTAGTTCCATCGACAGCTTAGTGACATTCCTGGAGGCAAATCCTGCAGTATGGGTCCCAGTTTTAATTGTAAATGGCGACAAAGCGGATGCAGCTGGAGTTTTAGCGCAAGCGCGGGACTCCCAGCGGTTAGCGTCCAGCCCCGCCGTTGTGCTCACCTCCAATAAAGAATGTGATTCAATCAGTGATGCCGTGGATAATGGGCAGCTCAGCGCCGTTGTTCCCTTGCCAACTACAACCCAAGAGCTACGTAGTGTAATCGGCTCTGTTTCGCGCCGTTGGATGATTGATCGCGGTATTGAACCACTTTTACCTGCCCCTGAACAGGGAAGCGTCTTTGCCGCTGAACATAACCTTGGCACAATATTCTCCTCTGACGAAGACGAACTTACAGAACAACTGGTTAGGGCAGTGGATGAGGCTCTGGGGCCTCTGCCGCGCCTAAAAGTCCCGTCTGGTACACGTCTTACACGTCAAGGCGAACAAATGGATGGGATTTTCATCGTAGTTAGCGGCAGGGTTGCGCTGACCCGGGAAACACATTCGAAAGAAATGCTCATGCACCACAGGTCTACAGGCAGAGTCATTGGGCTGCTTTCGATGGTTGGTGCGGACAGCTCATATTTCACTTCAACCACCACGACCGAGGCCGAAGTTATTTTGATCGGCATGGAAGTCCTGCGTTCAGCTTTACTGAGAAGCCCACAGGCCATGGCTGCGCTCACCGCCACCGCGATTTTGGGTTTATCTCAAAGGCTAGTGCGGTCCGAAGAACTTCAGGTGGATCGTGATGAACTAAATGCGAAGTTACAACGCGAACAAAAACGGCTCCGTACGGCGCTTAGGAAACTAAAGAAAGCGCGCCTTGAGTTAGTGTTCCAAACTAAGTTCGCGATGTTAGGTGAACTGTCAGCTGGTATTGCCCACGAACTCAACAATCCAGTAGCGGCGCTGATACCAGCAGCAGAACACATTTCGGAAGATATTGACACAATTATGGCGTCGCACCCGGCGCAAGCACTCTTGTCTGAAGGGGCACTTGAAGGGGCGAATCACGGTGCAATGTCAACAGCCGAAGAAAGAGCCATTCGCCGGGAAATCGAAAACATTATTGGTGACCCCGAAATGGCATTCCGTTTGGTTTCGGCAGGGATTACTGACCCAACAATAGTTAACTCTGTTACGGAGAAGGAGTTGGAACTTATTGAAGCAGCGGCAAATATTGGGACAGCCTCGCGAAATATTCGCACAGCCTCAGCAAGAATCGCTGAACTAGTTAGTTCATTGCGGGCTTATGCCAGGCCAGAAAATCAAAACCCTCAAGAAACAGATGTATGCCGCACAATAGATGACACACTTTCTCTTTTATCTCACCGAATGCATGACATTGAGATAACAAAGAACTATGAGCCAATACCTATGATTCAAGCCCGTCCATCGGAACTTGGCCAGGTATGGACAAACCTTTTAGTCAATGCTGCTGATGTCCTCGAAAAAGGCGGGGAAATTGAAATAAATGTCACTTCTCCGGAAGGAGAATGGGTTCAAGTTGAGATAATTGACAATGGACCTGGGATTGCGCCAGAAAACTTCGCGAAGATTTTCGATCCGCAGTTTACGACCAAACAGGGTACTATCCGTTACGGATTAGGCAGGGGGCTGGGACTCACTAGGCAACTGGTTGAACACCATGGTGGGGCTATCTCTGTTGATTCTGTACCAGGACGGACGGTATTCTCTGTCGGGCTTCCACTTGAGGTTCCAATGCAGGAGGAAAAATGAAGTTGGCGATTTTAGTGTTAGAGGATGAGCCTCCGGTTCGAACTGCGCTTGCGCGCGATTTGGCCGAGTTCGCGGGGACCATGCGAATCGAAATGGCTGAAGACGTAAATGATGCCAAAGAGGTTATTGATGAGGTAACTGCAGAAGGCGATTTGGTGGCCCTTATTTTGGCTGACCACAGACTGCCAGGAACAACAGGTGTTGATTTCTTGATTGAATCCATGTCAGACCCCAGAGTTTCAGGGGCGAAACACGTGCTAGTTACAGGTCAGGCAGGGCACGCAGAGACAATTCGTGCCATAAACCAGGGCCATATAACGCATTATGTTGCGAAGCCGTGGGACGCTGAGGAACTTCGGGGCATTGTCCGAAGTGAACTGACTGACTATGTACTTGAAAACGAGATTCCGGCATTAGAGCTCATGTCGGCACTAGATTCTGAGCGTGTCCTAGAGGCACTAGGACACGGAGTAAGGGGACTGATTACGTAACTTGGCCGCTCCAGTAACTCTTCCACGCGTTCCGCTTCGTCCGCTACAAAAAGCTGGGCTCATAATAGGCCTTTTGGTCTTTCTTCTTCCGTTTTTCATTAGCATTCCTGGACTAAATGATGCTTCGGCAAGGATGCTTTCAATATTCCTATTGGCCGTTGTCTTTTGGGTTACAGAGGCGCTTCCGCTGTTCGCAACAGCTACCGTAATTATGTTGTTGGAAGTGCTGCTGATTTCAAGTTCAGCATTACTTCCAGTTACTGATGATGCTCCATCGGTTGGCGATGTTTTTTCAGCTTTTGGAAATCCAGTCATTGTCCTATTTATGGGTGGATTTTTTATTGCGAATGGGGCCGCTAAATATGGCCTCGATAAAAACTTGGCTGCAGTTTTTATAAAGCCATTTGCTGCGTCGCCACGTCGCTTGATCATGGGGTTCATGCTCATTACTGCGGTGCTCGGAATGTTCATGTCGAACACCGCAACCACTGCAACCATGTTCGCTGTGGCAATGCCAGTTTTGGCTGCAGTTCCGCATCCAAGGGCGCGCACGGCTCTTGCTCTTTCGATTCCTTTGGCGGCCAACATTGGGGGCATGAGCACCCCAGTTGGGACTCCACCAAATGCTATTGCTGTTGCTGCACTTGCGAACCAAGGTATTCAAGTATCGTTCGTGCAGTGGATGATGATGGCGGCTCCAGTCTGGATTCCGCTCATTGTCTTGGCATGGTTCATTGTTACCAGGTGGGTGCCGAAAGATTTAGAAATTGATCTTGCTCTTGAAGCAAAGTTTGATAAGTCGCTGAATGCAAAGATCTTTTATGCGGTCACTGCGCTAACCATTATTTTGTGGATGACTGAACCATTTCATGGGATTTCTTCGAACATTGTTGGTTTTATTCCTGTGGTTCTTTTGCTTTCAACACGTGTAATGACTGGGAAAGATATTCAGTTACTTGATTGGCCGGTATTGTGGCTTGTTGCTGGGGGCATTGCGCTTGGTGATGGTATTGCAAATACTGGCCTTGATAAGTGGATACTTGGACTTTTTGATTGGGAGGGCATGGCGCCAACGCTTGTAATTGTGGTGTTGGCTTTTGTGACCCTTGGTCTTGGGGCCGTGATCTCAAACTCTGCCATCGCGAATCTGGTTGTCCCACTGGCCATTAGTTTCGCAGTGGTGGTGGGTGTTGATGCAGTGGTTTTGGCAGTATTGCTGGCGCTTGCCGCATCACTTGGAATGCCGTTGCCAATATCTACGCCGCCAAATGCAATCGCATATTCGACTGGTTTTGTTTCGGTGAAGGATATGGCAATTGTGGGTGTAATTATTGGTGTAATCGGCGCACTCATGCTGTCACTTCTAATGCCTTGGGCGTGGGGAGTAATGGGGCTTGTATAGCATGAACAAGGGGTACCGGTTTGGATTAGCAAACGATCAACACAAGTGGATTCTATGGTTGCGCTTTTCCTTCTAGGATTGTAAATATGCTGCAAAATCAGACATTGAATGACCAAGCTTTGCCTCAAGTTAATGAGTCGATTGGGTATGTGCGTGAGCTAGCTGAGCGCCTGGCCAATCTGCTTGGATGGGTTGTAAACGGGAAGCCAGAGGCAATCGAGGCCACGATTACAACGCTTTTTGCGGGTGGACATTTGTTGTTTGAGGACGTGCCTGGCGTTGGGAAAACCACGCTTGCAACCGCGCTTGCAAGGTCGATAGATGCAGATACTAGGCGTATTCAGTTCACGTCTGACATGTTGCCAACTGATGTAACAGGGCTGTCGATTTTTGACCAAGAGAGCAGGGGATTTGAGTTCCATCCGGGCCCGATTTTTACGAATCTTTTGGTGGGGGATGAGGTCAATCGTGCAACACCAAAGACGCAGTCGGCCTTACTGGAGGCGATGGCAGAACATTCGGTGACAGTTGATGGGCAGACGCGGCTGTTGCCGACTCTGTTTATGGTTTTGGCTACTCAGAATCCCCAGGATATGGAGGGCACTTTTCCGCTTCCAGAAGCACAGCGCGACCGGTTCATGACCAGGATCTCCTTGGGATACCCAAGTGTTGAGACGGAAATATCAATGTTGGTGAATAGGGGAGCTTCTGAACCAGTCGATTCGGTGTCGGCTGTCGCGTCGGTTGATGAGGTCGTGGCGGCGCAGCGGGTGACTGCTGGTGTCCACGTGGCAGATCCGGTGGCCGCGTATTTGGTGGGGATTGTTGCTGGGACGCGGGCGCATCCGAGTTCTTCGCTTGGTGGTAGTCCGCGCGCGACGCTCCATTTGGCGCGAATGGCAAGGGCCCGCGCCGCTATTCATGGTAGAAACTATGTGACGCCTGATGATGTTGCCGCATTGGCGGGTACCGTATTGCAGCATCGTGTGGTGCCGAAGGGCAGGTTTGCTTCAGTTCAAGAGTCCTATCAGGCAGCCTCTTCAATTGTTGCTGAGGTTGTTGCGCGAACCCCAGTTCGATGACGATTCCATTTAGGTTGACGAGGCGCGGGTGGGGTTTTACCGTTTCTGCCGCTCTCATATGGGGTAGTTGGCATTTTGTGGGTTTACGGATTCTTTTGTATTTGGTTGCTTTTCTTGGGGCTT
>DAIOFF010000148.1:0-6643 GCA_036745855.1 Scrofimicrobium sp.
CAGCTGCAACAGTTGAGACAATGACCTCGTACTGGGAAATGGTTAAGTCTCTTGTGGATTCCGGCGCCACAGTGACTCCTGAGAAAGCCCAGGAGTTCCAAGCCGCAGGGTCCCCAGCAGAACAAGCACCAGTTGCGGTCGGGGAAGCTGCAATCTCTGGAATTTCCATGAACCAATTGGGACAATATGAAGATACTGCAGGACATGCTTTGCAGCCTATGTTGTGGCCAGGAGAGACCGAGTTCAAGGACCATGGTGGATGGACCAAGCAGGGCACGTACTTTGGTATTGCTGCAAGTTCAGACAAGAAAGAGAAGTCTGCAGAGTTCATCAATTGTCTGGTCAACGATTCTGAAGTCGCGAAGATTATGGGCCTTGATAGGGGCGTACCAGCGAACACAAGACTGGCGGATGAACTGGCTGAAGGTCTCACTGATGGGGATGCGCGGTTTGCAGAATGGATCAAGAGAAGCCAAGAAGCAAATACGCAGCCGTTTTACCGTTTGAATACCGGCGTAAGTATGGTCCTGACCCAGGAGTTCCAAAGTGCAAATGAGTCGGTGCTGTTCGGCCAGGCGACCCCTGAAGAAGCAGCAAAGACATTTATTGACAACCTGAATGCAGCCGCCGACTAAGCGACTGACCGCTTTCAGGCTCGCAGCCAGGGGCAGCTGCCAAAACTGGGGCAGTCAGTGATGGTTTTCAGCGAGCAATGAGGTGTTGGGCAAAGATATCGTGTGGATTTCTTTGCCCAATACCTCTCCGAAAGGAAGACAGAGATAGCGGGAGAACTATGACAACAACAAAAACAAAAGTGATTCAACAAAATAAGCAAAGTCAGCGCGCCAAACAAGAGGCCCGGGCAGCACACATCTTTATGGCCCCATGGTTCATCGGTGCCATATGCTTGACGATTCTTCCGATGCTTGCGTCGCTTTATTTCTCATTTACAGACTACAGGCTACTAAACGATCCACATTTGGTCGGCCTTGAAAACTATCAGCGCTTGGCTACCGATCCTCGCTTATCGCAATCCCTGAAAGTAACCTTTATTTACGTCCTTGCGGGTACTCCGCTGAGTCTCATTGCCGCTCTTTTACTGGCAATTGTCCTCAACCGTGGTATTCGAGGCTTAAGTTTTTATCGGTCAGTTTATTATCTTCCTTCTCTGTTCGCCGGATCGGTTGCGATCGGTGTTTTGTGGAGGCAGGTCTTTGGCCAAGAAGGTCTAATAAATCAAGTTCTCGACTTTTTTGGAATTGCCGGGAAAAGCTGGGTGGGGTCGCCAGATACGGCGCTCGACACTCTAATACTGCTGCACATTTGGACATTTGGTTCCTCGATGGTGATTTTCTTGGCAGGCCTAAGACAGATTCCGGCTGAACTCTATGAAGCGTCCTCACTGGATGGCGCAGGAAAATGGGGTCAGTTCTGGCATGTGACGATTCCGATGTTGTCGCCGATCATTTTGTTCAATCTGGTCCTAGGCATCATCAACTCCTTCCAAAGCTTTACACAAGCATTCGTGGTTTCTGGTGGAACAGGTGGTCCAACGGAGTCGACCCTCGTTTATGCGCTTTACCTTTACCAACAGGCCTTCGGAAACAAACACGATATTGGGTATGCATCTGCCATGGCATGGCTGCTTGTGCTAATCGTTGGCGTGCTTACAGCAATCAACTTCTGGTTCTCAAAGAGATGGGTGCATTATGCAGACTGAGACAATCCCTGAACAGGAAAAGAAACCCTCACCGAAAGAGAATCGCAGTACTGGAAGCGGGCTTGCAACTACGGTCTTGAAGCACGCCTTGCTTATCCTGGTCGGGCTTGTGATGATATATCCGCTGCTCTGGATGGTATCAAGCTCATTCAAACCAACTGCTGAGGTATTCACTGACAGTGGTCTAATCCCGCAAAATTTCATCACCGCGAACTATGCCGAAGGGTGGTTTGCTCAGGCAAAGCCTTTTGGGACTTACATGATGAACTCATTGATCATCACAGTACTTGCAATTGTCGGCAACCTTTTCTCATGCACGATGACGGCGTACGCGCTTAGTCGTCTTGAGTGGAAAGGCAGAGCGATTGCTTTCGGGTTGGTGATGATGACATTGATGCTCCCGATATACGTTCTGATTGTTCCGCAGTACGTTTTCTGGTCAAAACTTGGACTGGTAAACACCATAATTCCCCTGGTTTTACCAAAGTTCTTGGGCGTTGACGCCTTCTTTGTTTACTTGCTGGTCCAGTTCTTCAGAGGACTGCCCAGAGACTTGGATGAAGCAGCCGTTATTGATGGAGCAGGATATTGGAGGATTTTCTTCCAGGTGCTTTTGCCCTTGACATTGCCTGCTTTGGCAACGACGGCAATCTTTACTTTCATATGGACATGGAACGATTTCTTCCAGCAATTGATTTACCTTACGAAACCGGATGTAATGACTGCGGCTGTTGCGCTGCGAAACTTTGCTGATGCTACGTCAGGGACTTCTTGGGGTCCAATGTTTGCAATGTCAGCCATTACTTTGATTCCGGTCTTTATTGTCTTCTTGTTTGGGCAGCGGTTCCTAGTTAACGGCATCGCAACCACAGGCATGAAATGATCAAGTGAAGTTTTTGTGGCAAAGAACTTTTTGACGTGGACTATTCTGGGGCAGAAGATCCCAAATGTTTGCCCCAGAATGGCCACCAGCAATTGTGTTCGTGAGGTGCGATGCGTTTAGCTGATTATCTTCGCGGGAAAATAGATCAACCTGATGACGAAGAAGAGCCACTGCCAGAAGATTTCAGCAAAATCTTCCACGTCTGGAAACGCGATTTGTGGAACTTGTTGCTGCTCAATCTGATCTTTTTTGTAACTTCACTTCTTGTCGTGACAGTGCCGCTTGCTGTTACAGGTATGACTAGCGTGCTTGACAAAATGCTCCACGGAAAGCATGCAAAAGTTTGGGGAGATTACTGGGAGACTATAAAGAAACGGTGGAAACAATCGCTTGTGGTTGGTTTCTTTTTCATCGCAGTTGTAATACTTGGTGTCGTTGGTACATGGTTTTATGTAAACACCGCTTTGCCGATGCGGTTACCTCTCAGCGGGCTTTGTTTGGCAGCTGCTTTGTTTGGGGGCGGAATCTTGCCATATGCGATGACACTGGTCGCTGTGACTGACTTGTCAAGCAAAAAATGTATTTCGATTGCAGCAAGATTGTCTGTCATCCGACTACCAGCAACTCTTGCAGCCTTCATTATCGAAATCGGCTTGATAGCAGTAATAGGTTTTGTAATATTAGAACAAAATTGGTTTATCGTCCTTATTCCGGCAATAACATTCGTGTTAGTGGGCATGGTTGGAACCTACTTTGCTGGTAACGCAGTTGATCAATATGTTCGTCATGCGGATGATGACGACTAGTGTCAAAACAACATGATTTTGCAGACTAAATTCACTTTTTCCAATACATTTAGATACTTGACATAGAAAGCGTTACTGATGAGCATTACACTTTCGGGAACATCATTGGTGAGTTCCTTTGGCCCAATTTCAAACCGCAAAGCAGTTCTACGCGCAATTAGAGATCTCCGGCGAGACCTTACTAAAACTCTTGAGTCAAGTAACGAAGGTGCGAACATCAGATTATTTGACTCTGCTGGTTTTGGTGAAGAAGATTTCCGGGTTTGTGTAAAGGATGGTGAACTTTGCATTCTTGCGAGTGGTGAATTGGGATTTGTGTATGGAATTTACGCAGTGAGCCGGGACATACTTGGTGTCACAGATTTTTGGTTTTGGAATGACCAACAGTTTTGTCTGAGCGCTTCGGTATCGGTTGATGACGACTTCGAGATTAACTCAGTTCGTCCTGCAGTTGACCTTCGTGGGTGGTTCATCAACGATGAGGTCCTGTTTTATGGTTGGAAGATCGATTCTGACAAGTTGGGGCCGTGGAAGATGGCTCTTGAATCACTTTTGCGTGCAGGCGGGAACATGGTCATACCTGGGACCGGGCAAGTTGACTGTACCGCGCAAGAGCATTTGGCGGCAGAATATGGCCTATATCTTACGCAGCATCACGCGGAGCCATTGGGTGCTCAAATGTTTTCCCGCGCGTACCCCGATTTATCCCCTTCTTATGCAGAGCATCCAGATTTGTTCCGGGGACTTTGGGCAGATGCTATCGAAGAAAAGAAAGACCAAAAGACAGTCTGGAGTCTAGGATTTCGGGGACAAGGGGATTCTCCATTTTGGGAGGTTGACCCACGTTTTGAAACGCCTGCCGAACGTGGAAAACTTATGGGTGATGTGCTTAGGACACAGTACGATATGGTCAAATCGGCCTGCCCTGGCGCTAAATGTGCGGTAAACCTTTATGGGGAAACGTTGGAGTTGTTTCGTGGTGGTGACCTGAAAATTCCCGATGATGTAATAAAGATTTGGGCGGATAACGGGTTCGGGCGAATGGTTAGCAGGCGGCAGGGGCATCATGATCCCAGGGTTAACGCGTTGCCGGGTTCAGATGAACGTGTTGGTGCAAACGGCATTTATTACCATGCATCGTTTTATGACCTGCAGGCTGCCGCAGTGATTACTATGCTGCCAAACAGCTCCGAGAATATTGCTCGGGAACTTGAAAATGTATTAGATACAGGTGTTTCTGATTTTTGGCTTATCAACTGTTCAGCTGTGAAACCGCACGTCTATTTCCTGGACTTGATTGCCGAAATATGGCGAGGCGGAAAAGTAAATGTCGGTGATCATTTAAGCCGTTATGTGGAACGGTATTATGGAAATGAGCTGGTTCAAGAGATTGGATCTTTGTTCACACAGTTTGCTGCCTGTGCCCCTGCTTTTGGGGTTGAGTGGGATCAGCATGCCGGAGAGCAGTTTCCAACGTACATGACAAGGGATCTGATATCGCAGTATATTAAGGATCCGTGTGACCCCAGTAGTCCATTCGCTTGGGTTTGCGACAAGCCTACGCTTAAAATGCAGGTTGAGTGGTACCTTGACTTTTGCCAGCAGGCGGTTGTCAACTACTTGCAGCTAGCTCAAAGTATTGAGGCAGTACGCATCAGGGCATCTGATAGCACGCGGACTTTGATTGATGATTCCGTCGGTCTGCAAGCAGGGATTCTTTTGCATTGTTACCAAGGGGCTGTGCTTGCTGCGAAAGCTTTACTTGAGGCATATAACGGGGACCATAAAAAGGCTTTTTACCTTGCCGGGAAAGCACGGCAAGAGTACGAAAATGGAAACTCCTTGATGCGTTCATGTGAGCATGGCAAGTGGCATGGATTCTATAAAAACGATGCGCAAGCTGATTTGAGTCACTCAGTTTGGCTACTTGAGACTTTGATGCATTTTCTTCGCGTTCTTGGTGATGGGCCAGAGTACATTGAATGGCAAAGGGAAGCCATTTACACCGAAGACAATCGGAAAATAAGGTTGTTGCTGACAGTGGAAAAACATTTGCCGAACGTAGAGCTTTGGGAAGCCATGGATGCAATTTGGGGAGCCTAATAGTGTCAGCGTGTGTAATGCAAGTGGTCATTGATCGAAAAGACTGTAGATTTGAGATGCACCAAAAAAGTGACGGCAGAGGAAGGAACTAACGGTGGCCTCTACTATCAAGGATGTCGCAAAGATGGCTGGAGTGTCGCCATCAACGGTGTCAAGAGCTTTTGTGGCACCTAACAAAGTAAAGTCCGTTACGCTGGAGCGAATAAAGAGCGTTGCCAAAGAACTCGATTATCAACCAAACCCCGTGGCGCAGTCTTTGATTACTGGCAAAATGATGACTATCGGACTGTTGATACCAGATATTGAAAATCCAGTCTTTGCTGGAATGGTCAAGGGAGTAGGAGCGGTTGCAAAGGCAGCTGGCTACCAAGTCTTATTGGCCGATACCAACGAGAATCCGGATGAAGAGTTGGCTGCCGCAAATCGTTTAGCAACGCAAACCGATGGTCTGATATTGGCCTCATCAAGGCTGCCAGAAGAACAGATAGTTTCAATTGCAGCAAGCAGTCCGGTTGTACTTGTCAACCGCCGTGCAAGTGGAGTTTCTTCTTGTGTAGTTGATTACCGTGGGGGAATAATGCAGGCGATGCGACATTTGCAGGCTTTAGGGCATAAGAAAATCGCGTACTTGTCAGGCCCTTCGCTTAGCATGACTGAGGGGGAGCGGCGCAAAGCAATGGTAGATTTCTGCGTTGAAAATGGAGTAGAACTATCAGTACTTGGACCTTTTGAACCCACATTTGATGGTGGTGAGGACGCAGCCGATGATCTTATGGGATATGAGGCTAGCGCCGTGTTTGCGTACAACGATGTCATGGCAATCGGTTTGATGTATCGCCTAGAGACTTATGGCGTAAAAGTTCCAGATGAACTGAGTGTTGTAGGTTTTGACGATATTGACTTCGCAAAAATGGCTAGTCCTTCGCTGAGTACCGTTCAGACTGACGCCTCAAAGATGGGAACAAATGCAGCAAAGCGATTGATCGCAACCATCCAAACAGACAAGGAGCCACCGCCACCTTCGGAAGAGTTGTTGCGCACTAGGTTAATATTGAGAGCGAGCACTAAACCTTTTGTTGCTTCTTCGAACTGATCTCAAAAGAAACTGCTTCTCAAGCTTGTCTGCCTTGG
>DAIOFF010000149.1:0-6609 GCA_036745855.1 Scrofimicrobium sp.
AACACTCACAATCAATCTCCAAACTGGTTCACAACCAGACTGCCAGACAGGGATTGCGGTAAATTTCTGCGCTTTTTGGCAACCCAGAATGGGCCAGACCACACACCCCGCCCAAATCCGAAGAGCCCATATAGTGCGAGCGTTAAGCAAAAGAGGGAGACCGTGGTCTCCCTCTTTTTGAATCGCCTTGAAGCTGAAAAGTTCAGTTACAAAGGTTTAGGCCTCAAGCAGATCTTTTGTCTTAGATGGGTCAACTGGAATGCCAGGGCCCATTGTTGTAGAGATCGTAGCTTTTTGAATGTAACGCCCCTTCGAAGCACTGGGCTTCAAACGGAGAATCTCATCCAGAACCGCCGCATAGTTTTCTGTCAGCTGTTCAGAGGTAAATGTTGTCTTCCCAACAATGAAAGGCAGGTTTCCGTGTTTGTCAACGCGGAACTCAATACGACCGCCCTTGATTTCCTTGATGGCTTTCGCAACATCCATGGTTACTGTGCCAGTCTTGGGGTTAGGCATGAGGCCACGGGGACCGAGCACGCGGCCCAGCTTGCCCACTTTGCCCATCATGTCAGGGGTTGCGACAGCTACATCGAAATCTGTGTAGCCACCGGCCACCTTTTCAATGAGCTCATCAGCACCGACCTCGTCCGCACCGGCTTCTTCAGCCTGCGCAGCCTTTTCACCCTGGGCAAAGACCAGGACCCGAGCGGTCTTGCCAGTACCATTTGGCAGGGTGACGGTGCCACGAACCATCTGATCTGCCTTACGTGGGTCAACGCCTAGGCGGAAAACGCCCTCAACGGTCGACGGGAAAGACGTCACAGTGGTTTGTTCGGCCAACTTCATGGCCTCAAGTGGTGTGTAAAGCACGCCAGCAGCAATTTTCTCCTCCGCTGCACGGTACTTCTTAGAGCGCTTTGCCATTCTGCTTCTCCTTCGCAGTCGCGGTATGCGGGCAGCGCGGCCCTACCGCATGAGTTTGTCAGGCGTCGACAGTAATGCCCATGGAACGGGCTGTACCGGCGATGATCTTCATTGCAGCTTCAACGTCATTAGCGTTCAAGTCCTGCATCTTGGTCTCGGCGATTTCTTTCACCTGAGCTCCAGTCAGCTTCGCTACCTTGTCCGTGTGAGGGGTAGCAGAGCCCTTCTGTACGCCAGCAGCCTTCTTGATGAGTTCTGCCGCCGGAGGAGTCTTTGTGATGAAGTCAAACGACCGGTCTTCATAAACAGTGATCTCAACGGGAATGATATTCCCGCGCTGGGACTCTGTCGCAGCGTTGTACGCCTTGCAGAATTCCATGATATTTACGCCATGCTGACCAAGTGCCGGGCCTACTGGCGGGGCGGGATTGGCCTGACCGGCAGCAATCTGGAGCTTGATTAGCCCAGTTACTTTTTTCTTCGGTGCCATTTTCGGGTCCTTCTTGAATACTTTTCTATTCGAGGCGTGTGCATAGTCAGCTATGCACACAAACTAAGATTCTACTTCTACCTGACCGCCAGACGTTAATCTCGTGGGCGAAATCACGCCTTAAGCGGTGCCTTTCCGTACTTGGTTGAATGCAAGCTCCATCGGAGTCTCACGTTCGAAGATAGTGACCAACACTTTCAGCTTCTGGGTCTCTGCCATAATTTCTGAAATTGTCGCATTCATTCCTTCAAATGGACCATCAGTTACAGTGACAACTTCACCGACTTCGTAATCACTTAGAATCTCTGGCTTCACTTCAGGTGCTACTGCTACGTCTTCAGACGCACGCTCTGCGATCACGCCAGGCTTCAGCATATCCACGACCTCGTCAATAGAGATAGGCAACGGATCATACTGGTCTCCGACGAAACCGGTGATTGCGGGTGTTTCTTTCACGACGCGCCAGGATGCCTCATCCAGGTCCATGCACACCAACGCATAACCAGGCATACGAACACGCTGAACTTTCTTACGCTGCGTGTTCTTGATCTCCCAGACTTCCTCCATGGGAACCTCTACCCGGAAAATCTTGTCGGTCATGTCTTGGTTCAACACGCGCTGTTCAAGGTTAGCTTTTACCTTGCGCTCATGTCCGGAGTATGTGTGAACTACATACCAATCCCCAGGTACACTCATCAACTCATCTTTGAGCTCCTGGACGACATCAGCGTTCCCCTCTGTCTGCGTGGCTTCAGGGATGTCAGGTGTCTCTGTTTCTTCTGCCGCCTCATTTTCAACTGACTCAATTTCAGTTGGGGCGGTTTCTTCGGCTGCTTCGGGTACATCTGCAAGAATGTCCCACGACTCTTCAAGCTCTGCCATTTCGTCCTCCTGGTCTAAAAGAAACCCGCCTGCAGTTTCCTGCTGGCGGGTTCAGTATTAACGAAATACTAGCTTACTTAGCCATCCTGAGAGATAGTCGATTACCCCCGTATAGGCCATGAGAATGGCCACAAAGACCACGACTACAAGGAAGAAGGTCCAAAGTTCTGCGCCGGTTGGATACTTAACCTTACGCATCTCATTGATAGTTTCACGCACAAACCGGATGATTTTTGCAAAGAAACCAATTTTTTCTTCATCCGGCCGTTCATCGCGCTTACGGGTTGCACCCGTCTTTTTGCGCGGGTCAGATGCTGGCACCACCGCGTCAGTCATTGGCCCTCCTAATTTGTCCTGACAGCAGGGCAGGCGAGACTCGAACTCGCAACCGCCGGTTTTGGAGACCGGTGCGCTACCAATTGCGCCACTGCCCTAAGCCGTCATTGAGTCTAGTGGGAAGTTTGCCAACATGTCCAACCATCAGACCACGACTAGCCACATTTTGTGGGCTATGCAACCATGACACCGTGAACAAAGAACCATTGCACCGTGTTTCATCCCGACTAGCCGCCATTGCTCCATCCGCGACGCTTGCCGTTGATGCTAAGGCAAAAGCACTAAAAGCTGAAGGTAAGCCCGTGATCAGCTTCGCAGCTGGCGAACCTGATTTTCCGACGCCCAAGAATATTGTGGATGCCGCTATAGAAGCGTGCAAGGATCCAATTAATTACCGTTACACACCTGCAGCGGGTATGCCCGCTTTGAGAAAGGCAATCGCAGAGCACACCGGTGGTGTCGATTTCTCTCAGGTTTTAGTCACCAACGGTGGCAAGCAAGCAGTTTTCCAGGCGTGCGCTGCGATAGTAAATCCTGGTGATGAGGTATTGCTTCCGTCTCCGTATTGGACAACATACCCAGAGACGATTCAACTTGCTGGGGGCACCACAGTTCCAGTTGAGGGACGGTTCGAAAATGACTACAAAGTCACTGTTGAACAGTTAGAGGCAGCCCGGACAGAGCGCACGATTGCGCTGATCTACTGTTCTCCATCCAACCCGACTGGTTCGGTATATACGGATGAAGAGGCGACGGCTATTGGCAAGTGGGCCCTCGAAAATGGAATATGGATCATTACTGATGAGATTTATGAGGCCTTGACATATGACGGCGCGAAGGCCACTTCAATCCTCAAACTGGTGCCAGAACTTGCTGATCAAACACTGATTCTGAATGGCGTCGCAAAGACTTACGCAATGACAGGATGGCGCGTAGGTTGGATGGTTGGCCCAATGGATGCGATCAAGGCTGCGACCTCTTTCCAATCCCACGCCACTTCAAACGTGAACAATATTGCACAGGTTGCCGCGATTGAAGCATTAACGGGCCCTCAAGATGCAGTTACGCAGATGCGTGAGGCTTTTGACAGGCGCAGAAAACTCATCGTGAAACTTCTGAGTGATATTCCCGGTTTTGAGACTTCAACGCCCAAAGGCGCGTTCTATGTTTATCCGCGCATCAGTGAACTCTTGGGACGTGAAATAGGTGACACAGTGCCGCGCACTTCTGCAGAACTTGCAGAGGTTTTCTTGGACCAGGCTTTGGTGGCGGCAGTTCCTGGGGAAGCATTCGGGGCCCCTGGATTCCTTCGTTTTTCTTACGCAACTTCTGACGAAAATATCGAAGAGGGGCTGCGCAGACTGAAGGAACTTCTTTCATAGCATTACTTTTATGTGGCCATTTGCGGCGTGACCAATCAGTGTCAATGCCGCAAATGGCTACATCTATGGGAACGTAAGGTGACAAACCAGACTCCAAATACCGGCACGAACTGTGGGAAAATACCCAAATGAAGCTCTATCAACATCTGAGTGATCAAACTCCCAAAGGCACAGTCATCTCAGCGCACGGTTATGCAGAACATTCAGGCCGTTACACCCATTTTTTCGAGGCCCTGAATAATGCTGCTTACGACGTTTGGGCGATCGATTTCACTGGACATGGTCACGCTGACGGTAAAAGGGCTCAGGTCAATGTTGGAGCTTTGATTACAGCGCACATGGAAGCTAGGCGGGACATCCAGTTTGAGACCCGCACTGAAAAGATGCACCTTTTTGGTCATTCCATGGGTGGTTTGGTTGCTTTAGCATCTGGCTTACTTATGCCCCATCATTTGACGTCGATGGTTGTTACTGGACCGGGTTTGCGTCCGCGCCCGCGCCTTGGCATGGCTTCAGTAAAGGCAGGGGTTTTCATTGCCAAGTTTTTGCCGGGTTTTGGCACCGTTAAGTTGGATTCCACACTTTTGACGCATGACCCTGAAATGGTTGCCGAACGTGATGCGGATGAGTTGGTTTATGTCGGAAAAGCACCACTTCTAACAGGTGCCACGATGATGCTTCAGGGGGATTATGTTATTCAAAATGCTCCTTTACTCACAAAACCAGCCCTTATTCTTCATGGTGGGGATGACCAAGTCGTAGACATTTCAGGTGCAGAGGAATTCGTGTCTCGCGCTGGGGACCTGGCTCAGTTGAAAGTCCTTCCAGGCCAGTATCACGAGCTATTGCATGAGGTGGAGCGCGAACAGACTATAAAGGACATTATCGATTGGTTAGACGGGCAGTGACTAACCTTTTTTCCCTGCCTAAAGCACATTTACACCTGCATTTCACTGGGGCTATGCGCCCTCAGACAATGCGTGAGTTGGCAGAGGAACAGGGCACTAGGCTTCCGCCTCATCTGCTTGAAAGCGACCCTCTTAAAGTTCCAGCAGACGCACGCGGATGGTTCCGATTTCAGCGTTCTTATGATGCCGCCCGATCACTGGTTCGCTCAGAAAAGGTGATGCGCCGTATTGTTCGCGAGGCCGCAGAAGATGACGCCGCTGAAGGTTCCGTCCGTTTAGAGATGCAGGTGGACCCAACCTCTTACGCGCCATGGGTGGGCGGGCTTACGCCAGCACTTGAAATTGTGCTTGACGAGGCCAAAGTGGCTTCGGTCGATACTGGCGTGGAGATAGGGATCATAGTTGCGGCGTCGCGAATGAAGCACCCCTTGGATGCTAGAACTCTGGCGCGTTTGGCCAGTCAATATGCGGGCACTGGGCCTGGTCATGTAATTGGTTTTGGCCTTTCTAATGATGAACGGGTTGGGACGACAGCGGATTTTGGAGCCGCATTTCGAATCGCACGTGATGCGGGACTTGCGTCTGTGCCGCATGGTGGCGAGCTTTTGGGGCCTACCTCTGTTCGACAAGTCATGGGGCATCTTGCACCAAATAGGTTGGGCCATGGTGTGAGGGCTACTGAAGACCCTGAATTGCTGGACCGCCTTGTGAATGAAGAAGTCGCTTTTGAAGTCTGTCCAGCCTCAAACGTGAGCTTGGGTGTTTATGGATCAAGTCAAGATGTCCCTCTCAGACAACTTGTCTCAGCTGGCGCTAAAGTCGCCCTTGGTGCTGATGATCCTCTTTTGTTCAAATCCCGATTAACAGACCAATACAGAAGTGCAAAGCAGGCGCATGGTTTTTCAGACGCTGAACTTGCGGCACTTGCCCGCTCAAGCGTAGAAGTGTCACTTGCTTCTGTAGACTCTAAACGGCGCTGGACAAGGGAGATTGATGCATGGGAATTCGCGCAGTTGAAGCAGTAGGTGACTGGACATCATCAGGTATATGGAAAGCACACTTTTTCCTGAAGCAGCTGGGAAACCAACAGATTCCAATAGATTATTGGCGGCGCACTAATGGGCCGCGCGCGATACTTCTGCCTGGTGTGTGGGAGCCGTGGGGGTCACTCACATACTGGGCAGATGCACTGTACAAGGATGGTTGGGATGTGCATTTTGTTCCAGAAGTTGACTTGCAGTTTGGCCCAATCGCGACTTTAGCTGCCAAGGTTGAGCCTTACCTGGTTGGACGCCCGGTTGTCATTGCTCATTCCAAAGGTGGTTTGGTTGCTAAACAATGCCTGATTAACAATCCAGATTCCATCCGCGGACTAATAGCAGTTTGTACACCATTCCATGGGGCACCATTGTCCAGGCTTATGCCCCGTTTCACTCAGGTTGGGGACCTTTCGCCCGAAAATGAAACACTAAGGGCCATCGGCAGGCACCGTGCTTCCAGTAAGAGAACTGTGCTCATTGAATCACAGTGGGATCAGGACGTTCCGACTGCTGGTTGGCACGAGGCTGGTTCTTACAGCCAGGTTCCCGTTCGCGGACATAATGCCCCTCTTTACTCCCCTGCTGCCACAGATATTATCTGCAAATATGCGGATCATATTCGGAATAATTGGGATTGAACCTGTCAG
>DAIOFF010000150.1:0-6596 GCA_036745855.1 Scrofimicrobium sp.
TATAAGTCCCCGGCTAGAGGCAAAACCCTCCGGCTTCGTTTATGCAAGGAAAAATGTTCGCGTGACGTAGTTGGGTTGTCATAGTACGCGACACGTAGTCCTGTGTATGTAGCACTGCTGATCAAGCAAAAGCGGACAGGTGCCGTGTCACCTGTCGCGGCGGTCGCTAAAGCAGTGGTAGTAGATTATTCAGTTTGAGACTTAGGAGTCACCATAGACGAAGTCCCAGCCGATGGGAGTATGTCCGTAGATGGCCTCGTCAAAAAAGACGTGAAGACTGGATTTTTGCCAATCGAACCATATAGAAACGTCGATGAGTGTATTCAAACCTACGCGTCGGATATCTTTATGAATCAATGCCTTAGCGAGACGGGACGTTCGATCACAGTGGTTCCTTTCGACTGGAATGATCCTGCTGCGGCGCAGTTTAGTAGGGAAAGTATTAGCGAGGCGTTTACGGTCGAGAATGCGCAACTCAATGGATACCACCGCCAAGACAGTGAGAATGGAAAACGAATGCGGGAAGCGCAGGCGGAAATCACTGAGCACGTGCGGGACCCTGAGTGGGCCGCCGCGTGGGATGGCTGTTTTAAAAAAATGCGCCAGAGTGAACCTTTCGTGAGTGAAACCGAAATAGGTGAGGCCCCAGGGTTCTACCCTGAAGGCGTAGAGGAACTGCCTGAGGTTAGAGGGGCAGCGGTGAAATGGCGCGAATGCATGTCACCACTTGGAATTCCAGATTTGCCAGAAACCCCCAGCCCAGCATTTTCGGTCATTGACCGCTTCGGTTTGGGCATAACTGATGGGGCAGACGCTGCCATCTTTGCCATTGACGTTGATCCTGAAGAAAAAGCGATCGCAGTTGAGGACGCAAAATGCCGTGCATCCAGCGAATATGACCAGATCCTTTATGACGCATACTGGGTGGGGCCAGAGAAAGTCTTGGCTGCCAATCCGGGGGAGTTCACTGCAAGGCGAGAGGCAATCGAAAAACAAAATCAGGCCTACAAGGACTACATTCAAAACGAAGACGCCCGGCAGTACTAGACTCGCATATTGGACTAAATCATCTTGCGGAAGGGGAACTTGTGGGGTCTGCCCATCTATCAACAACTTTTGAAGTCGCTGCACTAGCCGTAATGGCAGTGATAATTATTGCCGACCTGTTGATGGTGGTGAAGCGGCCCCACGTTCCGTCTTTCAAAGAGGCATTAGCGTGGGTAATCCTTTACATTAGCTTGGCGCTCAGTTTTGGCGTGCTGCTCGGTGTTGTTGCAAACTGGCAGGTGGCAACCGAGTTCTATGCTGGGTGGATCACTGAGTACAGTTTGTCAGCCGACAATCTTTTCATCTTTGTGCTTATCATCGGGTCTTTCAAGGTGCCGCGACAAGACCAGCAAACTGTCTTGATGGTTGGCATCGTAATCGCACTTGTTCTGCGCGCCGTGCTAATAGTGCTTGGGGCCGCAGCGATTGAGCGTTTTAGTTGGGTCTTCTACATATTCGGTGTGTTTTTGATTTTTACGGCTTTGAAGCTTGTGGTCGGAAACGGTGATGATGACGAATACAAAGAAAATGCTGTCATTAAAATGCTTAGGAAGTTTTTGCCTATTCATGATGGGTATGACGGCAATAAACTGACGACTCACGTATCTGGACGCAAAATGTTTACCCCAATGCTAGTTGTGATTCTTGCGCTTGGCTCAACCGATTTGCTGTTTGCTTTGGATTCTATTCCCGCAATATTTGGATTGACTAATGACCCATTTGTTGTATTCTCAACTAATCTGTTTGCGCTCATGGGACTGCGCCAACTTTACTTCCTGCTGGGTGGGTTGCTTGATCGCTTGGTGTATTTGTCCTATGGTCTGTCATTCATTTTGGGTTTTATAGGCATAAAACTAGTCCTTCATGCGTTACATGAGAACACGTTGCCATTCATAAATGGCGGTCAGGGTATTAGTGTTCCTGAGGTGCCTACGTGGGTTTCGCTGGTTGTCATTGCCACAACACTTGTATTGACCGCAGTATTGTCGCTGACTGTCGGTGCTAAATATGCTAAGCCAAAGGAAAAAGCTGAAGAGAAAGAGGACTGAGATAAGGGTCCTTTGTTTATTAGAGGGCACCTTTTTTAGATGGCTCTTTTACAAAGCGGTCTTTGATTGCGCGGCCTGCTTTAATGCCCTGTTTTGCGGCAGAAACAGCCACATTCTGGACTTTTTTGGCACCTTCGAACTCAGATGACAAGATACCAAGTCCGGCTAATGCAACGAGTGATCCGGGCCCTGGAAGTGGCATAAGCACGACTCCCAGGGCCACGGTGGTTCCTCCTAGAACTCCGACACCAGTTCGGTAAACCTTATTGGCAGTTGGGTTTTTCCGAACGATTGCCCGAACAGACGATGCTGCGGCAGAAGTGAAGTTGCCTTTGCTTTTTGGCGAGGCGGTATCGGAGTCCGCGGGGATAGCAGATTCGCTCATGTCCAATACATTAAACTCTCTATCTGAAAAAACACTGAAAGTACTTTGTGAAGTGTTTGGAATATTTGGGTCCCCCATACAGGATCAAATATTTACTTGAGATGAAGTCCTGCTTGGATTGCAAGGGACACCAGCTGGGCCCGATCCCGTGCGCCAACTTTCATCATCGCGCGGTTAGCGTGTGTTTTTACGGTGAATGGTGAAACAAAAATCCTTTCACCAATTTCTTTGTTGTCCAGGCCGTCAATAATTAATTGAACTACTTCTGTTTCTCTTGGGGTAAGAAACGAAAAAAGTTTTACCACTTCAGGGTCAGTTTCAGCTACAGGACTTTCAACTGCGTGTTCAACTAAAGCGTCTATTGCGGTGGGTGAGAGTGCATGTCTACCTAAAGATACGTCAATGATGGCATCTGCAAGTTCCGTGGGGCCTGCGCCTTTGCTGAGGAATCCATCAGCGCCAGCGCGCATCGCTTTGAGTACATTTTCATCCTGATCGAAAGTAGTTAAAACAAGAACACGCACTTGGTCAGGTGACCATTTAGTGCGGATCCTTTTTGTTGTTTCTACGCCGTCTAGCCCCGGCATGCGTAGATCCATGAGCACAACATCAACTTCCAAAGTCTCCAGGAGCTCAAGGGCTGCTAAACCACTTTCGGCCTCAGCAACCACTTCTAGTTCCGCGTGGGCATTGATGATTGTGTGAAGACCAGCCCGAAGCATCGCTTGATCGTCAACCAGCATTACTTTGATCATTTATGTGTCTCTTTCCTATTAATAGGAAGTCTAGTTTTGAGCCAAAACGTGTGGCCGTCATCCGTTACTTCTACAGTCCCGCCAACGGATGCTGCGCGTTCTTGAATCCCCACTAATCCGTTGCCTCCAGAAACGCTATCTTTTTCGCGATTTCTGCGCGGACTAGACATATTCATGGTCTCAACTAAAACCTCGTTATCTGTAAATGAAATCGATAAGGTTACGCGGCCTATCCCATGTTTTTGGGCGTTAGTCAGGGATTCTTGGACAATGCGGAATATTGCGGTGCTCGTGTCTTTTGGAAGTGGCCTAGATAAGTCAGGCAGACTGGCTTCAACGGCCAATCCGGCGCCGGTAAATGTGTCTATCAAGTTGCCGATAGATGCCAGTGTTGGCGGAGCGGCCTCGTCAGAATCATCTTTTACTCTAAGGACTTTTAGGATTTGTTGAGTTTCTGTGAGAACCCCTTTTATTCCGGCGCGGGCCGCTTCCAGTTCGCTTCTGGCAGTGTCGGCGTCTGGCGGCAGGCTGACCTCTGCAGACCCCAAGTGCATGTTCACTACCGCGATGTTGTGGCCAACGCTATCGTGTAAGTCCCGTGCGATGCGCAGGCGTTCCTCTACGATGCCGCGTTCGATTGCCGTTTCTCTTGAGGCAATAGCTTCTTCTGTGCGCGCCTCAAGTTCCTCACGATACCGGCGACTATTGAAAAGGGCGCTACCAGCTGTGGCCAACATGAGCGCAATGAAAGCCGCAATAGAAGGCGTTGTGGCCTGGGTTGGAAGCCAATGACCAACCGCAATGCCCTCGCACAAAAGATTGCCCAACGCGGCAGTGGCTCCAACTGCCACGGCCCGCGCGCCGCGCACGGTCAACAAAAACGCGTTGAAGCAGGCAACCGACCATTCCGCCACGGGGTGGTATCCAAGCAGCGCCCCACAAATGCATCCTGCTGCAATCACTGCGGTGCCAATATAGGGATTAAAACGGTAGCCAACAAATACGCCAATGCTTGTGATAGTGACACTGAGAAGCGCCTGCCAAGATAGTCTTTGTGCGGGAATATCTGCAATAGTGTCGCTGCCTGGCGGATTATAGGTTGTGGCAACCATTGTGATCATATTTGTAAATAAAGCTAGCGCAATGAGTAAAAGCATCAGGTGACTGATTCTTTCGGTGGTCAGCCGTGGCCTTTTTGACTTCACTTGATGTACTCGATTGGCAGTATTGTTCACGAGGCGATTGTGCCACTTCCATCCCATCGGTCCTACCCCATTTGGCTTGGTTTTCATACTCCATTTGGATTAGGCATGTGGTTTTTAGCTGGCGATCTTCGGTTTGTGGCGGGTGGGATGGTCCGGCGTTTGTGAGGCTGCGTATGTGTGAACACTTTTGGATGTGATCCCAAAAAAGACTTGACCTAGATCACATGGGACAATATGCTGCACGTAGTGGAATTCAAATTTCATACAACGAAAGAAAGAACTTTGGCGGAGTTCAACAAGGCGCAACGCGGCGCGTCCATTGAAATCCACCAAACGACCTTCGAATGAGTGAGAAAGGTATCTCAGCAGTGAACAATGATGTTAACAACGCTGCAGCACCCTTAGACGCTACAGCTAAGAAAGAATCCCGCATTCCTGCGTGGGTTAAGCACCCTGCATTTCAGATTTCCGTTGGGGCGATAGGCGGCCTCATTTTCGGTTTGATCGTAGGGGAATGGGCCGGAAACCTGGAGTTTATTGGCACAATCTTTATTCGACTTATACAAATGTCCATTGTTCCTTTGGTTTTGGCATCAGTCATTACCGCCATGGGGTCATTATCTGGTTCAGGTGCTGGCAAAATGGCTTTCCATACATTCAAGTGGATGCTGGGGTTCTCAGCGGTTGCCGCCGTGCTTGCGTGGGGGCTTAGCGTACTTTTGAAGCCCGGCGAAGGAATGAAATTTGAGGGCGAACTGGACCCTTCTTTGGTTCAAGCAGCAGAGGAATCGAAGGGGTGGCAAGACACGATTTTGGGATTTGTATCGACCAATATTTTCGAGGCCATGTCAACTGCTTCAATGATCCCAATCATTGTTTTCGCGCTGATTTGCGGAGCGGCATTGCAGCGATATGTGGCAAGCAGTGGCAACAGACTTCTGGTTGATTTCTTTGATCAAGCCCAACAAGTAGTACTCACTATGATTCAAATAGTCATGCGTATTGCACCAATTGGTGTTTTTGCTTTGTTAGCGAACTTAGCGGGCTCTGTGGGATTCAGTGTTGTTACTTCCGCGCTTCTATATTTAGGTACGACCCTTATTGGTGTACTTATTCTTTTGGTGCTTTTCGTTATCGTTGTTTCGGCGCGAACAGGTCTCAACCCGGCGAAATTGCCTGGCAAACTAACTGAGCAAACACTGATCGCTATCACCACCGCGTCCTCGGCAGTAACCTTTCCAACGGTGCTGCGGACCGCAATTGAGAAAGTTGGTGTAAGCCAGCGGGTTTCGAACCTCACATTGTCAGTTGGGCTGACAATGGGGTCATACGGAGCGGTTCTCAATTACATGATTGTTGTCATGTTCTTAGCGCAATCTGGCGGTATTGAACTAAGCATTGGCCAGTTGATTCTTGGCATGGGGTTGTCAATCATGCTCAACATGGGAACCATCACCGTTCCAGGTGGTTTCCCAGTTGTAGCAATGTTCCTTGCTGCCTCACTGAATCTTCCAATTGAGGCTGTTGGGTTGATGATCGCAGTGGATTGGTTTGCAGGCATGATCCGTACCTTCCTAAATGTAAATGGTGACACATTCATTGCGATGCTTGTTGCGGGCCCCATGGGAGACATTGATAAGGACGTTTACTATGGTCGCAAGAAAATCACTGACGCTGATCTGGACATGGAAGCTATGGAAGAGACCTTAGCTTTGGCAGAAGACGCGGACGATTAAAACTGTTGGCAACAGGTGATGGTGCTGTGCGCGTATCATGAAAAATCTGTGCGCGGTGCCTCCGCCTGGGTTCTTTGTATTTTCCTGAGAGGACAAAGCTGTGGGTTCCACCCATCTTTCAACAAACTTTGAGGTTATTGCACTAAGCGTGATGGCAGCGGTCATCATTTTTGATCTTCTACTGGTGGTGAAACGTCCGCACGTGCCTTCTTTTAAAGAAGCATTGGGGTGGGTCGTTTTCTATGTGAGTCTTGCACTGTGCTTCGGTCTTGTACTGGCGTATGTTGCAAACTGGCAGCTAGCAACCGAGTTTTACGCTGGATGGATCACTGAGTACAGCCTGTCAGTTGATAATCTTTTCATTTTTGTTCTCATCATTGCTTCTTTCAGGGTTCCAAAAGAGAATCAACAAATGGTGC
>DAIOFF010000151.1:0-6560 GCA_036745855.1 Scrofimicrobium sp.
TACTGCTCCGACCGTTGCATTTCGGCTCCGACCGTTTGGTGTGGATTGTGGTGGACGCCTGTCCTTCCAGTCCCAGCCGACTACTCTCCGTTGAAAGTGAACTGCTTTTCGCCGTTCTCTTCCTTCACGCCAACAGTAACGACATCTCCGGACTTCACGTTCCCGAACAGGATGCGCTCAGAAATCGCATCCTCAATGTCGCGTTGAATAACGCGGCGAAGCGGGCGGGCACCCAGCACGGGATCATATCCCTTGTCGGCCAACAACGCGCGGGCATCGTCTGTCAACTGCAAGTGCATTCCCTGGTCTTCCATCCGCTTGTTCAGTTGACCGGTCATCAGGTCAACAATCTGCGTTATGTCCTCGCGCGTCAGTGGTGGGAAGATGATGGTCTCATCCACGCGGTTCAAGAACTCAGGACGGAAATGCTGACGGAGTTCCTCAGTGACCTTTGCCTTCATGCGGGCATAATCGTGGGTTAGCTGATCATCACTTTGGAAACCAGTCAGAACACCCTTATTGATGTCCCTAGTACCAAGGTTCGTCGTCATCAGGATTACTGTGTTCTTGAAGTCAACCATGCGGCCCTGTGAATCAGTCAAGCGGCCTTCTTCCAGAATCTGTAACAAAGAGTTGAAGATATCTGGATGAGCTTTCTCAACCTCATCAAACAAAACCACAGAGAATGGGCGACGGCGAACTTTCTCGGTCAACTGACCGCCCTCGTCATACCCCACATATCCTGGAGGCGCCCCGAACAAACGTGAAGCCGTGTGCTTCTCAGAGAACTCAGACATGTCAAGTTGGATCAACGAGTCCTCATCGCCGAACAAGAACTCAGCCAAAGTCTTCGCAAGCTCAGTCTTACCAACACCCGTTGGACCAGCAAAGATGAACGAACCACCTGGACGCTTCGGATCCTTCAGACCAGAACGAGTACGCCTAATGGACTGAGACAACGCCTTCACGGCCTCATCCTGACCGATCACGCGCTTATGAAGTTCGTCTTCCATGGCCAGTAGTTTGGAGGTCTCAGTCTCTGTCAGCTTAAAGACAGGAATGCCTGTACTCATGGCAAGAACTTGAGCGATCTCTTCCTCAGTAACCTCAGCCATCTCACCATCATTGTCACCGCGCCAGTTACTTTCGCGGCTTTGACGCTCTGAAATCAGCTTCTGCTCTTCATCCCGAAGGCTAGCGGCCTTCTCAAAATCCTGACCATCAATCGAAGCTTCCTTTTGGCGCTTGACCTCAGCAATCTGCTCATCAAGCTTACGAAGTTCAGGTGGCGCAGTCATGCGACGAATACGAAGACGCGCCCCGGCCTCGTCCATCAAATCGATGGCCTTGTCAGGTAGGAAGCGGTCAGAAATATACCGATCAGACAGCGTAGCGGACGCCTCAACTGCTTCATCTGTGATGATGACGCGATGATGCGCCTCATAGCGGTCACGAAGACCCTTCAAAATACCGACAGTTTCTTCCACTGAGGGCTCATCGACTTTGACCGGCTGAAAACGCCGTTCAAGAGCAGCGTCCTTCTCAATGTGCTTCCTGTACTCATCCAAAGTGGTCGCACCAATTGTCTGCAATTCCCCGCGCGCAAGCATCGGTTTGAGCATCTGCGCAGCATCAATCGACCCCTCAGCGGCCCCAGCCCCAACCAGAGTATGAATCTCATCAATAAACACAATGATGTCACCGCGGGTCTTGATTTCCTTCAACACCTTCTTGAGGCGCTCTTCAAAATCACCACGGTAACGTGAACCAGCAACCAACGACCCCATGTCGAGCGTGTAAATCTGCTTACCCTTGATCGTCTCAGGCACATCCCCATGAACAATGGCCTGCGCAAGTCCCTCAACCACAGCAGTCTTACCAACGCCAGGTTCACCAATCAGCACAGGATTGTTTTTTGTGCGCCTAGACAGAACTTGCATGACACGTTCCATCTCAGTCTTTCGGCCAATCACCGGGTCAAGTTTGCCTTCACGTGCCATCTGCGTAAGGTTACGGCCGAACTGTTCCAGCAACGCAGAGTTGCCGCGCTCCCGATCACGCACAGGCGCTCCGCCAGTCCCAACTGCCTCACGGCCTTCGCCACCTTGGTACCCCTGCAAAAGGTTCAACACTGCTTGACGAATCTGACTTTGGTCAGCCCCTAACTTGTGAAGAACTTGGGCTGCGACGCCCTCACCCTCCTTCAAAAGGCCAAGAAGCAAGTGTTCTGTTCCGATGTAGTTGTGACCGAGCTGCAGTGCTTCACGTAGTGACAACTCAAAGACACTTTTAGCGCGAGGCGTGAAAGGAATATGCCCTTCCCCCTCTTTCTCGCCTTCACCAATCAGATCGACCACGGCAGCGCGGGCATCATCAAGCTTTATTCCGACAGTTTCCATTGCCTTAGCGGCAACCCCGTCCCCCTCATGAATAAGCCCCAAGAGCAGGTGCTCTGAACCGATATAGTTGTGTTTTAGTTGGCGCGCCTCTTCCTGCGCCAGAACCACCACGCGGCGGGCCCGGTCGGTAAACCGTTCAAACATATTGGCCTCCATTACTCTCATCCGAGCATAAAGGTGTGCGGCCTCCCGTGCGCTCTGTTTCGCTAGAGGCGTGTAGCCACGCGCGGCGTGGGAATCCGCTATGCCTCAACAATCACCGTAAATGGGCCAGAATTTGTGAGCGAAACCTCCATCATTGCCCCAAAAACTCCCGTTTCAACACTCAAGCCGCGTTCACGAAGCAAGTCCACCACGTGATCAACAAGGGGCTCGGCTTCTGACCCTGGTGCAGCGTCTATCCACGAGGGGCGTCGCCCCTTTTTCGTGGACCCATAAAGCGTAAACTGAGAGATCACAAGTATTGGAGCCCCCGCGTCTATCGCAGATTGCTCATCTTCTAAAATGCGTAGTTCAGCAATTTTGCGCGCCACAGTTGCGGCCTGATCTTTACTGTCACCACGTTTCACACCAACCAGAGCAACGATCCCCTCACCTTCAAAGCTCCCAACCACGCCCCCATCAACACGTACGCTGGCTCCTTTGGCGCGTTGTAGTACGGCTTTCATTCTGGCCTCCGCAATACCTTTAGTCCCGCACCTGGTCTTGTTTTTGGCGAGGCGTCACTTTTACCGTCCACAGGAACAATTAGTTCCTGAGCAGCAGCGACACTGCCAATTATGAGTTCCGCATTTGGGTCAAGATTCCGTTTCAATAGCGCAAGTGCAATCGGGCCCATCTCATAGTGTCTTGCTGAAGAGGTGATGGTACCTACTTTGCGGCCATCCAGTTCTACCGTGTCACCAGGTTGAGGAAGTTCTTCAGCCGAACCATCTAAATGGAGAAACGTGAGTCTACGCGGCGGCTTCCCCAGGTTCACAATGCGCGCCACCGATTCTTGACCTTTGTAGCAGCCTTTATCCAGGTGCACGGCAGTTCTTAGCCAGTCAAGTTCTGATGGCATTGTCCGTTCGTCTACTTCCCGCAGTAGGCTTGGCCGCCAGCTGGCAACTCTGGTGGCCTCTGCTGCAAGATCACCTGCTTTATGCCTTGAAGCAAGCCCACGCCCTTCAGCAGACAACCCATCGGGCATTAGGTAAATGCGTCTTTTCCACTGCTCTGCAGGATGTTTTCCAGTGAAGTAACGCGCACCTTTACCTGGCCAGGGATCATCCCAATGGAGCAGTCCTGGTGTAATCGCATTCTCATTGACGGTCTCAAACACGTCAAAGTCAGCGCTTCGATCAGCAACGTCCACACGAAGCGCAAACTTCATTGACTCCAAATAGGCCTCAAGCGCGCTAGCATCCCCTTCAGTCAGCAGATACGCTGTGTCACCATCGTCGATAACAGCCGCACCGTGCTCAATGCGTCCCTGTACGTCCAACAACAACATTTCAGTGCCATCTGAAACTATCTGAGTCGAAAGTGTAGTTAGCCAGCTCAGCCGATCCGGGCCTGAAACCGTGACGACGCCAATGGAAGCCGGATGGATTGCCTGTCCGGCCTCGTAAAGCTCCTGTTCCTTATAAGGATCCCCAAAATGTGCAGTCATAGTCAGTTTGTAACGCGCATTAGGCGACCCGTTAGTTCAATCTCTGGTTCGCCACCTTGAATGGTTCTGTCGGTCGTCCACATGAGTTCACCGGCAACCAAACCATACATTCGCGTCATCCTGTCAACTTCAGGCGCACCAGATTGCCGCGCAATCACGTCAGTTGCCAAAGTAATCCGCGGACCTAAGGCTGCGCCGACCCAAAGCACAGAGAACCCATCCGTGCCTGAACTAGTCAAAGCCAGCTCCTTGGGCGATTCGTCCTCACTGGGAACAGCTGCCAACGGCGTAGCAACACGCCAATATGAGGTTTCTTCACGAAAAAGTTCACCCGGCTTGATAATGTCCAGTCCGTCTTTAGCTGATAGCTCAGCAGGAACATCCGCCGTCGCCTCCCCAAAATAAAGCGTCGTCACCATGCGCATGTGTTCGCCAACGATGTCCGTGCGGATTTCTTGAACTAGGGCCTTATCAGACTCACCTGTTAGGACCCCCCACCCCTGCCAACGTCCAATCATCCATGCAAGCGGAGACAGAGAAAGCGGGAGGTTTTCTGGAATTTCAAACATGGGATAAGCCTAGGCGTTCGCACCTCATTTGTGAGGCCGGTAGAGTGTAATGCATGACAAAGTTGACTGGCTTAGACGGCACGCCAAACTTCCGTGACCTCGGTAGACTACCTTTGGAGGCAGGGGGAACAACAAAATGTGGTGCTCTTTATCGCGCCGCGTCGTTGTCATCTTTGACTCAAGATGGCGTGGAACGGTTGGCAAACAGCAATCTGGCGGTTGTCGTTGATATGCGCACTGATGATGAGCGAAACGCAGCGCCGGACAAACTGCCAACTACCAGGGAAATCAAGTATGTTCCGATTCCGATTGCTCCTGGCAGCCTGACGCCTTCTGGGTTTCAGAAACTTCTGTCGGGCTCCACCGATTTGGCCAAGACTCTGAAGAAGAACCTTCCAACCTTGGGCGAACTTTATGTGCTGATGCTGACACAAAATGCGAAGGACTTTGTGGCGGCCGCACGGTGCGCGTCCCAGGCCCCCACTCTTGTGCATTGCACCGCAGGAAAAGACCGCACTGGTGTCACATGTGCGTTGATTTTAGATGCCGTTGGCGTGAAGCGTGAAGCTATCGTGTCCGATTACGCTCAAAGCCAAGAGGCATTGTCTGGGGCGTGGGCACACTCTGCGTTAGGTGGACTTCAGGCAGCAGGACTTCCTTTGATACCAGAACTTGTCCAGGTCGCCACTACTTCACCCAGGACAGCCATTGAGGCCGCACTGGCATGGGTATACGAAAACTTCGATGATTCCGCGGACTATTTGCTGAAAAATGGTTTAGCGGCAGAAGAGTTAATGGCGCTTAAAACTTCATTAGCAGGCTAAGTGTTACGCTCAACACATGGTTGAGTATAGATATTTAGGTAATTCTGGTTTCAAAGTTTCTGAGATTACATACGGTAACTGGGTTACGCATGGACTTCAGGTCGAAGACGACAAAGCAATCGAGACCGTCCATATGGCCCTTGATCTGGGCATAACATCATTTGATACTGCTGATGTTTACGCTAATACGGCCGCGGAAACAGTGCTTGGAAAAGCACTGAAAGGTATTCCTAGGCAAGACCTAGAGATTTTCACAAAGGTTTATTGGCCAACAGGAAAACTAGGCCCTAACGACGTTGGATTGTCACGTAAACACATTATGGATAGCGTTCATGGCTCATTGAAGCGCCTTGGAACAGACTATATCGATTTGTATCAGGCGCATCGTTTTGACTATGAGACTCCGCTTGAAGAGACCATGCTGGCATTTGCTGACCTGGTTAGGCAGGGCAAAGTCCTTTACATTGGGACTTCAGAATGGACAGCCGAGCAGCTGCAGGCTGGTTCCAAGTTGGCAAAAGAGCTAGGCATCCAGCTGATCTCAAACCAGCCACAGTACTCAATGCTGCACCGCGTCATTGAGGGGAAGGTAGTTCCAACCAGCGCTGAACTGGGTATCTCTCAAATAGTGTGGTCACCTATGGCGCAAGGAGTCCTGTCCGGCAAGTACATTCCGGGGCAGCCTGTTCCAGCAGGTTCGCGGGCCACTGACCAGAAGAGTGGCGCGCGGTTCATTCAAAGATTCATGGATGATGCCACTTTAGAGGCCGTTCAGAACCTGAAGCCAATAGCTGCTGATCTTGGGCTCAGCATGCCGCAGATGGCGATTGCTTGGGTGCTTCAAAATCCGAACGTTTCCGCGGCATTGGTTGGCGCATCCCGCCCTGAACAGCTGAAAGACACTGTTGCTGCTTCTGGAGTTGTTATTCCTGCCGAGGCCATGGAAAAGATGGACGCGATTCTTGCCCCTGTTGCAAATAAGGATCCTGAAGACACTTACACGGTGTCACCAAAGACCCGCCCATAGGGCTTAAGACAATACTGCTGCTTGCAGGCAGCCGTATTACTCTCAGCGCATACCAAAACTGCCTCGGTCATGGAAATCCCATAACCG
>DAIOFF010000152.1:0-6481 GCA_036745855.1 Scrofimicrobium sp.
GCCATCAACTATGGGGTCCCCACTTCTTTCCGCAACTCAAAAGAAAGGCCACTGGAAGCAGGATACTCCTACGTGTCAGTTATGGTTCCTGCGGCTCCCCTTGTCCAGCAGGCTTTGGATGTTGCAGCGCCTGGAGCCATAATCAACGCGTTCGCAGGGTTCCCAATCGGAACCGCCGTGGAACTAGACGTCGACAAAATGGTTGGCGACGACGTTTACATGGTAGGAACGTCAGGTTCCCGCATTGAAGACATGATCACCATGAAACAAAAAGTTGATGAGGGCATTGTTGACACGAACGTGTCCCTTTGGGCCGTGTGTGGCATGGCTGGGGTGAATGATGCGCTTGCAGCCGTAGAAAACCGCACTTCAGGCGGAAAGATCATGGTTTACCCAGAGCTACATCATTTGGGATTAGTGAAACTATCTGAAATGAATGAGCGTTTCCCGGATGTTGCTATCGAAATGAATGATGGTATTTGGACGCGGGCGGCTGAAAAGATGCTTCTTCGTGAGGCCCGCGACTAAAAACTAGGCTGTAAAAGCTATTTTGGCCCCCGGCGGAAGCTGGGGGCCTTTTAGTTTGAAAAGATGTTGTTAGCTTGATTGGTCTTCGTCGGCACCTGCCCCGGACTGCTCCCCTGGTGAACCTGCAGGTTTGCCTGCTGGAATCTTGATTGAAGCGGGATTCACTTCCTTGCAGTCTTCTGGCATTTTGATTGCGCCGTGAGCTTCTGTTATTTCAGTCATTTTGGCGGTTGACGGGAGCTCTTCTGCATTCTCACCAATAGTGATGGTGATTAGCAGGCCGGGAACATCGACAAAACGAACACGCGCCCCATCGCCAAAGTACTGCGCGACTGTGTAGGCGCGGTCTACTGCGTCAGCGCCAGTTTCGATGAGGAACTCTCCCTTATAGGGTTTGCTCGCATTGTCAACGATGCCGATTTCGTAGCCTTGCTCGGCAAACCGTTTAGAGAGCGTATCTGCGCCGCTAGGAATGGATGACGCATTCAGAACCTGAATCTTGACCCCCTCAGGCGTGACAGCGCTAGTGGCGTCAACTGGACATGGCTGCTCTCCGATATCCACAAAATTGGGTTTCTTCGAAAACTCAGAAGCGAATGGCACGTTGACCCTGCCAGTCAACCCCATGAATGCGACAGCGAGTACACCAGCCAGAACTAAAACCAAGAAACCATAAATGGTCACTTGCCGCTTCAAAAGAGATGAGCGGTACTTTTGTCGCGGGCTTTTCCCCTCTTTTGGCGAGGGCTGCGATGGCATCGGGAAACTCACGGTTCTAACCTAGTGGAGTTAGGGGCATATATGCTAACTCTTCCCGCGTATGGTGAGAATCGTCCTGTCATGAGTCAGCTTTTGGAGCCAAGTTTTCAACAAAACGAACGGAATCGGAAGTAGGAATTTTCACAAGGCGGTCCCGCATGACCTCGAAAGCTTCTGGATTTTGGTCAATTAGCAAGAATCGTCTGCCCAATTTAGCGGCAACCGCACCTGTGGTCCCTGACCCTGCAAAGAAATCCAACACCCAATCCCCCTCACGGCTGCTGGCGTGAATGACTCTGCGCAAAATTCCTTCAGGTTTTTGTGTGGCGTACCCAGTTTTTTCTTTACCCGTTGGTGAAACGATGGTGTGCCACCAGACGTCCGTTGGAAGCTTGCCGCGAGCCACCTTTTCGGGGGTCACCAGTCCGGGTGCCATGTAGGGTTCCCTGTCAACCTCTTCGGAATCAAAAAAGTAAAGATTTGGATTTTTTACGTACACGAGGATGGTGTCATGTTTAGCAGGCCAACGTTTCTTGGTGCGCGCCCCGTAATCGTAAGCCCAAATGATTTCGTTCAAGAAATGATCCCGGCCAAAAAGGCTATCCAAAAGGACTTTCGCATAATGTGCTTCGTGGTAATCCAAATGAAGGTAAAGGGTTCCGGTTTCTTTGAGTAAACGCCAAGCTTGCCTCAAACGGGGCTCTAAGAACTCCCAGTAGTCCGCAAAAACATCGTTGTAACCCAAAAGTCGACCCTTCACAGTTTCATATGTGCGGCCTTTGAAACCAATACGGGAACCCTCAGTGCTTTGAATCGACTGAGTGGACTGACGCATTTGGGGTTTACCCGTATTAAAAGGGGGGTCAATGTAGATTAGCTGGAACGATTCATCTGGAAGGGTCGGCAACACGGCCATGTTGTCTGCCAACATGACCGTGCTTTGGCTATCAGGGGGCCAGGAAAGACTTTCGCTCACTCCCTCAACTCTATCGCAGGTGCCGCTAATACTTGTCGCTATTATTGCGGCGACCGTTTACCAGGGGAAGGGGCGTTCTTTATCTATTTCCGCGTCGTTACCGATTTCGGCTAGTCCTCCTTCACCGCCTCGTAAACAAAGCCATTTGAGGTCCGTTTCGCTATCTGGAAGGCAGCGAAGTGCCCGCCAAACGCCTTGAGGAACGCGAATGATAGTTCCCGTTGTCACTGGGACTACCTCATCTTCTAATGCCATTTCCCCGTCGCCTTCAAGGAAAATGTAAATTTCTTCTATCTTTGAATGCGTGTGCCAAAACGGTGAAGCGTCACCCGGTTTTGTGTTGTTCACCGAAATGCCGACGAACTCTGCCCCCAGGTCTCCTTCCACGAATGACTTTCCAGGCGCAACCCCCGCCAGGTTTGCCCACGCGTCCATTGGTCCAACTTGCGAAATCTTGTATTTGCTCATGCATTGATGCTAGCAATGTGGCTCACAGGAATAAATAGGCAAACCCAGTTCATCTCGCCCAATAACCAGCCACCCACCGAATCCGACCAGCCACCCACCAAATTCGACTGGCCACCCACCGAATCCGACCAGCCAGTCCCAGACCAGCCAACAACAAACTTGCAGAAGAGCTCCGTTTGCTCCGACCCTTGCCCAAATCCTCCGGCCCTTGACCAAACCCTCCGACCTTTTACTGTCCGCACGCACTCGGAGTGAAAAGGCAACTGTCGGAGCGGTATTTTGCTACGATCCTTGTCTAAATCCTCCGACCTTTTACTGTCCGCACGCACTCGGAGCAAAAATCTAGCTCGGTCAGCACAAGATCCACTAGTTATTGCAAGATCCACCCGTAAATGCAAGATCCACCTGTTATGCGTGGCCCCTAAGCGGTGGAAGATGCAATAACGGGTGGATCTTGCATTAACTGGTGGATCTCATAGAAGTAGCGGAACCTGCTGCGCCAGGCAGAAGTTGCATCTGGCAACACTCCCTGTCCCCGAATACGCCAAACCAGTCTGGCACACACTGATCACACCTCTTCCACAGTCCTACCAAGAACGAAACAGCCCCTTATGTGGTGATTGTGGTTGATGAGGAAAGGATACAATCTACCTTGGAAACCCCCGTGACCTCGACAATAAAAGAAAAACGCCAGACAAGAAAGACATGTGGTCTGAGTTAGAACGACAATAGCCAGGGGGCTTCCTCGTTTGGATTGTGTGGGTGATCCGCATATTGATGAGGAGGGCTAGAGAAGTTGGTGACTAGGCTGCGTGAAGTGGAGTTTATGGGTGATGATGGTTAGGTGGAGGCGTTGTGGGGTTTTCAGTGCGGTTATGGTTTGTTCGTTGTTGTTTTTGGGTGTTGGAGGGTGTGGAATGTTGAGTGGTTCGGTGGGGTGGAGAAGTGAGAATGGGGTGGAGTATTTTAATGATGGGGATCGTGTGACTTGGAATAGGATGAATGTGGCTTGGGGTTTGGGGCGGCGCCCAACGGGCAGGGAGAGGCCTAAACTTGAGCGTTATTGGAGGAATGTTATTCCTGCTTCTAATGCGGATAGGCCGTTTGGGTATCTGTTTGTGAATTATCAGCGAGTGTCGTTTAAACAGATGCAGCAAAGTGAGCTTAAGCGTCTTCAGGCGGCGCTTGATGAAGCGAATGAGGTTATGGGAGTTGGGCCTTGGGAACTTGTGGACACGAATGGTGGAGGGTGTGGGCCAAGAGATCCTAACTACACCACAGGTAGAAGAATAGGGTCCCATGCTAGTTTTAGGATTGGGGCTTCGATGGAGGTTCGGGATGAGCGGTTTTTTCAGTTCTTGGACATTCTTGATAAGCGTTATCCGGGGTTAGCGGAGCAGGCCAATCAGCGTCGCGAAGATGACACTTCTGATCATAGGTACTATCACATTATCAGTGATGGTGACGATTACTTTGCGGTTGGTTCTCGAAGTGATTGGACATCGATTTCTTTTGAGAGTGGTTGTTACATCACCAATGGCACCTGAGATTTTACGGCATTTTACTACTTCATTTCTAAGTCCCCATTAAAGCCGTCAGAATCCTATTATTCGTCTGTATATTCTCCCTTACTAGATATTGATTATCTATCAACGCTTTTGCACTTTCTGAAGACCTGAAAACCTAAGAGGAATTGCCCTAAGACTCAGAAAAACCCAAAACTGCGTTGCCTTAACCTCTCACATAAGAACCGGAAGAGACCTGTGGCCAGCACAAAAGCGTAAAATGTTTGGTTGTGTGGCTCGGCTAGCGGATGCGGGGCAAGACATGATGCAAAGGGAATTATGAAGGCTGATCAGAATGAGTGGATGCAGGCTGCGGACCCGCGAAGTTCGGACGCACAGTTACGCTACCTCGCTACAATACACCCAGAGTTACGCGGAACGGTCGCGGCAAACCCATCCGCACGACCTGAACTACTGCAATGGCTTCGTTCTACTGGCGACCCCGAAGTCCTGCGGGTTCTAAATAGTCATGGTGTTGGAGCGCGAACTCCCATGGGCGGCTATCAACCACAACCGCTAGGGCAAAATGAACTCCCAAGAAATGAATACTCCCTTGGGCTGATTATTGGTGGGATTGTCATCGTCGCAGTATTAGCTATTGTTGCCGCAATCATTTTCTTGCCAGGAATTGTTAGGTAAAACAATCCACCAACCTCGCAGGGCACACAAAAGCTGTCCGTGCTAGAAGAAACTGGCTCACCAAGTGAACCTCCAGAAACGCCCCCTACAAATCCAACGCCCAGAATAGAGGCCGGAAAACCACTGTTAACTTTTTGTGCCTCGGGAACACTCAACTTCAAAAGGTACAAAAACGCACTTCAGGTTATGGTGGATTAGGGGCACAGAAAGGGAGAATGACATGAGTCAGGTTGAGATTCTGCTGCCGCGGGTGGTGCCGTTAGGTGGCCTTCGGTCAATGAATGTTAGGCGGACGATTCCGCAGCGGAAACGCACAACCATTGGCGCTTGGTGTTTCATCGACCACTATGGTCCGAACGACGTGGCTGCGACCGGCGGAATGGACGTTGCGGCGCACCCACACGTGGGCCTTCAGACGGTGAGCTGGCTGTTTGCGGGCCGGATTCGGCATCGTGACAGCGCCGGCAATAACGCGATTGTGTGTCCTGGTGAACTGAACTTGATGACCGCCGGAAGGGGAATCAGCCATTCTGAACGGTCCACTGATGACACTCAGATTCTGCACGGCGTGCAACTTTGGGTGGTTCTGCCAAGTTCCGCGCTGAACGCACCACGGAGCCTGGAGCATTTCGTTCCCAAAATTTTCGGTGTTCAAGACCAGTGGTTTGCGCAAGTTTTCCTGGGTTCGCTACTGGGAGTGTCCTCGCCGATCACCACATTCACCGAGCTCACTGGTGCTGAACTCAACCTTTCGCCGGGCATCACGCTGGCAATAGACGTGCCCACCCGCCACGAACACGGAATCTTAGTTGACAACGGCAGTATTGAGATTTCCGAGGCGGGCCTGGGTTCCCAGCGCGTCATCAAAGACCAACTCGCGTTCATGCGTGCTGGGGTAAAACGCATCCATCTAACTGCAGGCGACGAAGGCGCACGCATGTTATTCATTGGCGGCCAGCCCTTTACCGAAGAAATCTACATGTGGTGGAACTTCATTGGGCGGCGTCATGAGGATTTAGTGGAGGCCTCCAAAGACTGGGCTGAGCAGATTTCGCTATCACAAGACACAGCTGGGCGACCGTGCGACGAACGACCTTTGGCCCCCGCTCAAGGAACCGTTGATGGGCGATTCGGAATGCCATTTGACGAACCAGAAGGCCCACTACCAGCGCCAACCATGCCCAACGTTCGCTTGATGCCGCGAAAGAATGCCCTGTAGGCCACGGTCCAAATGCTTGGATTGTAGTTTGTAGCCGGTGAGTTTCATGCCTAGCCGGTGGTCTATAGGTCACCGGCAAGGTGGTTTTCTCACCGGCTAGACCGTTTTCTTACCCGCCCAAGTACGTTTAACTGGGAAGTTCCTGCCCGATTAGACGCTCTTTCAGAGGCGTCCCACTTGGGACCTGTCTGTTACTCAATTGGTCACATCAACATTTATGCTGCGCGGAGAATTTTTACCACCACCAACATCACCCAAAACCAATACAGGTCTATCCCAGCACACGCGGGGAATTTGTCGATTTTGAGCGGACCCGCAGGACCACAC
>DAIOFF010000153.1:0-6453 GCA_036745855.1 Scrofimicrobium sp.
GTTCCAACGCTTGCGGCTTCTTCAATGGCCAAACGATTGTCCTCAAGAGCCTTTTGGGCCTCTGCCGGATCTGTTGCAGTCAAAAAACCGCCCCGGCAAAGCGAAGTCACTTCTAACCCATAGTCTTTCGTGATCTGGAGGGCTTGTTTGGTGCCAACTTCTTGTACTCTGTCACGCCACAACCCAATCCCGCCTAGCCCTGCGGCGCTTGCGGCGCTTGCAGCTTCAGCAATAGTGAGTTTTTTGGTGGTTGCAGTGTTGAGGGAGAGTTTAGTTAGGTCGCTCATTGCATCTGCCTTACAAGACAATCTCAGGGACAATAAGCCGGGAGCCTTCATCACTGGACTTCATGCCAAGTTCTGCCAGCTGGACGCCTCTGGCTGCAGACAATGGGTCATAGCGGTGTGGGTTGCCAGCGGCAACGTCGCACAAATATTCAATCCATTGTGCTTTGAAGCCGTTTTCTAGATCCGCGTTTGCAGGAACGTCTTGCCATTGGCTATAGAAGGGAATATCTGTTGGAATGTCGGGATTCCACACGGCTTTTGGTGTGTTTGCCCGCTGTTGGGACACGCAGTTAAAGAGTCCGCCAACTGCTGATCCGTGTGTGCCATCAATTTGGAACTCGACCAGTTCATTGCGGCGAACTCTAACGGCCCAAGAGGAGTTAATTTGGGCTATTACGTTGTCGCCAGTGCTAGTTTCTACCTCAAAGATTCCGTATGCGGCGTCATCTGCTGTTGCAGTGTATGGTTTTCCGTCTTCACCCCATCGGGTTGGAATGTGAGTGGCAGCTTGCGAGTATACGGTGCGGACCTTGCCTAAAAGTCCTTCTAGGACGTAGTTCCAGTGGCAGAACATGTCTACCATCATTCCGCCACCGTCTTGTTTGCGGTAGTTCCAACTGGGGCGCTGGGCTTCTTGAACGTCGCCTTCAAAAACCCAGTATCCGAACTCACCACGCAGTGAGAGGATTCGACCAAAGAAGCCTTCATCCACAAGGCGGCGCAGTTTGACCAGGCCTGGAAGATAAAGCTTGTCATGAACAACGCCTGCAACGATCCCAGCTTCTTTTGCTAGGCGCGCTAACTCGATTGCTTCGGTTAGTGTTTCTGCGGTTGGTTTTTCTGTGTAGATGTCTTTGCCCGCTGCTATGGCTTTGGTTAGCGCATCGTATCTTCGTGAGGTTGTTTGGGCATCGAAATAAACTGAGATTGTTTCGTCTGACAGAACTGAATCCAAGTCTGTTGACCAATCTTGGATGTCAAAGTCCCGCGCTATGGTTTTGAGTTTTTCTGCATTGCGTCCAACAAGTATTGGTTCGACTTGCAGACGTGAACCGTCAGGAAGCGTTATGCCTCCTTCGTCCCGGATCGGAAGAATTGACCGCAGAAGGTGCTGGCGGTATCCCATTCGTCCGGTGACACCATTCATTGCGATTCTGACTGTTTTCTGTGCCATCGTGGCTCCTAATCAGCACTGGTAAGGGCACCCAAATATCTTGGGAAAGCGCTTTCCAGCATATCGAAACACTGTACTTAGGTCAACCTAGTTTCAACATTTAATGCTGCAATTTTGCGCGTAAATCAAGATGTTTTCGAGGTGGAGTCCCGAATTACCAGCTCAGTCTCCACTGAGATCATTTGAATGTTGTCAGACTCACGTAATGCTAACTCTGTGGCCGCAATCCCGACCTCGAAAAGCGGAATATGTACAGTCGTCAGTGACGGCACAACATCTTGCAGACTGGGGATGTCATCGAACCCTGCAAGGGCGAAATCTTTTGGCACGCTGAGATTGTTCTTGCGTGCCACAGCTAATGCGCCAAGAGCCATCAAGTCATTGACTGCAAAGACAACGTCATAGGACTTTTCTTTACTCAAAAGTTCCACCATCGCGGCCTCTCCACCTTCACGCGTGAATGCAGAATGGATGACATCAGTTGTTTTGACTTTCCCACCAAGCTCCGCAAAGCGGCGTATAAACGCCGAAGTGCGCTCCCTTGCAGTTGCATGGCTTGGGGGCCCCGCCAATATTGCGGCCCTTTCGAATCCCTGCTC
Source organism: Scrofimicrobium sp. (assembly GCA_036745855.1). Lineage (GTDB taxonomy): Bacteria > Actinomycetota > Actinomycetes > Actinomycetales > Actinomycetaceae > Scrofimicrobium. The sequence continues at coordinate 2,061 of DAIOFF010000153.1, forward strand.
ACGCATGTGCTCTGCCAGTGAACTTGCCCCAGATGCGTTCTCAATCTGGACTGTGCTGATGTTTAGAAGAGGCTGTCCAATGAGTGCAACCGAACCCCCAGAGCGTAAATACTCATCTAGTGACTTATCGGTCTCTGAGGCGATGCTATTTTCTTCCCAACGGCCGCCCGCAATAATGATGGCGCGAACGCGTTGGCGGTTTAGCAGACGCAGGTACTCACCTTCACGCCGCGGCTCATGCTGAGTGGAAACCAATGACATTGTCAATCCGGCGTTGTCCGCAGCTTTCACGACCCCTGCAGCAATGGATGAGAAATATGGATCTGAAATGTCATTGACAATCAATCCAACAGTGTCGGTATGCCCCTTGGCCATAGCTTGGGCGTTGGCATCAGGGGTATACCCTAACTTGTCGGCCGCCTGCTTGACTCGTTCCTTTAGGTCGGGACGTATCTTGCGTGTCTCACTACCGTTGATTGCGCGTGATGCGGTCGCAAGAGACACTTTTGCTTCTTTTGCAACGTCCGTCAGCGTAATTCTTTTTGGCATGGGCATTTCTCCAGGATAGCGTTTTCCTTTTGCTGAGGTCTCAAAGGCAGGTCCAAATACCTGCATTCCTAAACCTCAGTGCTGAAGGAAATCAGTGTCGAACAAATGGGGCCGACCTACATGCGCAGGCCGACCCCATTTGTTTTAGCGTTTAGTTACAGGAAATATTACCGAAAGAGGTCTCAGAAGAGAACTCTACATCGTTTTGGATTCCCGAAACTGTCACGTCCCCTGCATTCGCCGGCAAAGTACGCACGGTGAAAGACGAAGAGACTGTCTTGCCCGGTTGAATAGAAATATTCTTTGAACCATATGGTGTGGCAACCTTGGCCTCAACCACGGCCTCGGAAACATTCTTCACAGAAACCACCAGCGCTGCCTGCTTCGCAACACACCGCGATGTCGTTGATACCTCTACCGGAGAAGTAGCAGTGTCACCACCAACGCCGACAGTAATGTCCGTGCGCATCGGTGGTAGTTGTGCTTCATCACCAAGATAGAAGCTTGCGAACCCTACCTGGTCATACCCAGTGTTCTTGTTCGCAACTCCAAGGCGATACATCGGATCATGCATCAGCGTGCGAATACCATAATCTGTTGGCGACAAAGTGGTGACCACCGCCAAGCGGCCCCCAGATGCGCGTAGCACCAGTTCCTCACGCCAATCGCCAAGCAAGTCCGCTTTGAGTGTCGGGGTGTTCTTACTACCAGTGGAGGTGAAACCTGTCGCAAGATACTGATTTACCGCGAAGGTCTCATCATCTATCTCACTGATATTTGCACCATTGACACCCATGTGAGTGAGGCCAGAGCCGAACCAAATTGCGTTTTGACCCTGTGGAATACCGCGGGCTGAATCCGTGGTAGCCAGAACTTCTCCGGTCACCATGCTGCGAACATTCTTGGTGGCACCAGAACCGCCAGCTTGAGCGCCTGGCCAGGCGTTAGAGAAGTTACCAGCCACGCTGCCTTCATCATCGGTTCCACTGTATTCACTGAAGATAAGAGCGTTATCTTCCACGACCTCGCCCTGCTCATTCAAATGCCGACCTTTCAATGGGTCATGCACCTCGGCACCTGGCAGCCAACCATACTGCTCACCTGTTCGAATGTTGTCATATAGGTTTTCTTCGCTGCCAGAGAACATACGCAGCGTATTGTCCTTATTTACTGGCAATAGGGCACTTCGGTCACCATGTCGAAGCGGGGCCCACTTATTGAGGGGGTTATTGCGCACCGCATCTGTTGCAAACTCGAACTCACCAGCAATAGGTGGAACCCCATCTTGGGCTTCAATGGTTGCCACAATGTCGCCGTTGATTGCGTTTGGCAGAATCTTTGTCCCTTCAGCGTTGAGGCTTAGATTCATGGCTTTCATGACAATCTCATCGCGTCCATCCCCATCTAGGTCTGCGCTTTGAAGTTGGTGGTTACCGCGGTTTTGGTAGTCGTAGGCGTCCCCGCCAAGTGACCAATACTCAGGATCGTCAGAATCGAAGGTGGCTTGAAGTTTGACCTTTCCGTCCGCGATAGTGAATGCAGCGAAGGTTGTCCGCACATAGTAGCCGCGCTCAGAGACGGCGAACTTATGTTCACCATCCAGTGATGCGACGACACCCACATACCGGTTGGCGCGGTTGCCTTGTGCGTCACCCCACACGGCTGCTTTCCAGGGGTGCGTCAACCAGTAGGCTTCGGATTCGGCCATCATCTGTGACTTGTAATCCGCGGGTCCGCTTCCTGCACCCGGGCCTGGGAAGGCTAAGTACGTGAAGTTTCCGCGTTGAGTGGTGGGGGACATCGCCCAGTTGTCACCGTCAACGCTTCCCGCGTACTTGTGGGGGTAATCGGCAGAATCTACTAATATACCTTGGCCAGATTCTTCATCCCACTTGAATGCAGAGAAGAATTCTTGATCATCTTTCGCAGGTCCTATCGGCCCAACGTGGTGGGTCTTGATCCAACGTTTAGCAGCGGGATCATTGATACCATCATTGCCGCCGCCAGCAACGGGAACGCGATAGCTGATTGTGAAACTATTTAGCAGGGACCAGTAGGTGTCTAGTGCTTCTGTGTTGCCGTCCCTAAAGTATTCTCTGAACTTGTCGGTTGTCGAGGCCAAACCGTCTTCCCCGCCAACTACCGTATCCAGCGTGTCCTTATAGACGACGGTCCCAGCCGCCTCATCCCAGTTGCCAATGCGCGTTCCAAGCGCGGATTTGAGCATTAGTTCCGCTTTGCCGTCACCATCAAAGTCCTCGGCAAACAAAGTGGTTTCATGTCCGTTGCCTGCGCGAACGTTGTAACCCATGTCAACGCGGAATAGGAGCGTGCCGTCCAGCTTGTAAACGTCAATGTACTCTGGAGCGGTCGTGGTATTGCTTCCGTTATAGATCGGCTCAGAATACATTGGGTCTTGCTGGGTGGCGCGCCACTTGACGACGACCTCATACTCTCCGTCACCGTCAAAGTCCCCAACTGTCATGTCTTCAGTGTTGTAATCGGAACTCATTGATGTGTGTATAGAGCCATTTAGGGTCTTCGCGTATGGAAGTTTCTCACCGCAGTCAAGATTCTTGACGTACTTGATGAACTCGCCTTCAAGTTCGTCATACAGTGCTTGGGTGATTTTTCCGTCAACCAGTTGGTTTTCGAGGGGCCGCGCGACTTCGTACGTCTTGTTCCCAACAGCGTTCCAGGTCGTGTTGTACTTATTGAGTTTACTGACCCAGCCTGAGAGCTGTTCTTCGGTTACATCTTGTTGCTCATCAAATGCGATTCGGAACTCTTTTAGCAAGTCCATGTCAACGACGTACCAGTGTTCGCCATCAGTGCCATTAATGGTCATGCTGTCTGTTGGTAAGGTGACGCCTGGGCCAAACCGGTGGTGGCGGAAGTAGAAGTTGGAAAGTGGGACAGGGCTTGGGGCCGGTTTCATCTGAATGTAACTCACGGCTGCCCGCCCGCCTTGGCCCGGGCCGCCATCAAGTGAGGATAACATTGGGACGCTTAGACCTTGGCGCTCTCCTTCTTCGCCATCAATAACCGGCGCAACCTCATATTCTGAGGATATTTGCCCGTCTGTGTCCGTGTAGTTTGAGGGGGTAACGTTTGTTTTCACGACTCCAGGGTTGGCAGCGAAGTCGCTTTCTGGTTGAACGTCTTTCGGAGAAATAGTTGCGATCTTTTCGAAGTCTGCATCGCCATCTTTGCGGTATACATTCCACGAAATACCATCAGGTTCATCCCCCAAATACCGCCAGCTTAAGAAAACACCATCTGCGTTTTGAGCTGCAACAAGACCCCGGCTCAAATATTCAACAGTGTAATTTCCTGCCCCCGAAGGTGAAACATCTGGGGCAGCCCCGGCCCCGGTTAAAGGCAATCCCAATGACCCCACTGCAAATGCTATTGCCATTGGAATGATTCTTTTTCCTTTTCGATAGTGCCTTTTTACCTTGGCATCAGGCAGTCGAATACGCGTATTCATTTACGGTTCCTTTCAATTTTGGTTACTTTTTGTGCAAATAGCTAAGTGTGAACCATAAGTTTGGTGGTACTAGGACAGTTTTCGAAGGCATAGTGTTGATGGGAGTAATTCGTTTCAAAGGTTTGCCGTTCTTGTGTTGCACGCCCCGAACCTTGCCTTCTGGACCCACCTTCGGATCACTGTCTACTGTGAATCTTTGCTGTCATGCATCTTGCGTAATGGGCCTCATCGCCGAGGACCGTTGTTACGCAAAACTAGGGTAAGCGCTTTCCTTCATTGCGTCAAGGGTCCGAGCGTAAGCATTTGCGGCCATTTGCCGCGCACCAGCGGTTATGTACTGACACTTTTTGGTCT
>DAIOFF010000154.1:0-6438 GCA_036745855.1 Scrofimicrobium sp.
ATTTTGGCAACGGAAATGATAAAGGCTGGCGCGCCATATTCTGCGGAGCTATGGGACCACATGGCGTGGGCTTTTGCTGATACATGTAAGTTGGGTGGTTCAGACCGCGACAACCCGTTATTGGTTCAGGCAGTTGCCGAGGTCGGCGCTGAACTGTGGTCAGAAGATGACTTCCCACTCAGTCATATGCGTCGAAGCGAACAACTAGATATCGATTTCCTTTCTGATCCACAACCGCTTTGATAAGTCTTCCCTACCGTAGTTTCAAAGCTATCGCTGAGCGCTTTTCCGCAGAGTTTTGCGGGCTTTATCTTTTTTCGCGTTAGCGCGTTGGGTATTCAGTTTGGGGATTGAAGGTGATTCCTTTGAGTAGCTGTTTAGTCATTTGCCATCGGAGTTTCAGTGGCACGCGCCCGCGGTGTAGTTGCCGTTCAAGATTGGCTGCAAACAGTAGGTATTCTGCGGGTCCGCGGTCGTGTAGTGTGGCTGAGGCTTCGTTGCGGATGCCGTATGCAAACTTCCATGCGTTTGTGTCGTCCACCATTGTGAAGTTAACGCCTTTGTTTTCGCCCATGTCGTGGATCATTGCGCTGTCCATGATTTGTACGCCAGGGCACCATTTTGTGATGCGTGAGGTGTATTCGGCGTCGTCAAACCAGATGAAGTACTCTTTGCGTGGGTATCCGAACTCTTGCACTACCCAGCGTGGGATTAGCACTGATACGAATGAGCAGCGTGACACCATGACGGCGTTGATGTTTTTGACTAGTAGTCGCCCCCAGTCCCATGTGGGTATGGGGTTGTTCATTTCGCAGATGTTGCCGTCAATGTATTCGACGACGGAGCACGCGAAGGGCACTGTCCCTTGTAGTTCTTCGTTGGCGTTTTCCAAGCCGCGTTCTAGGTTTTCGAGGGCGTCTGGTTTGGCGTAGGCGTCGTCATCCATGATCCACAGGTAGTCTGCGCCTGTTTCGTATCCGGCTTTCATTCCTAGGTAGAAGCCGCCTGCGCCGCCTGTGTTTGCTGGTACGGTGATTTTCAGTGTGGGAATGTCTGGGGTATAGGCCCTTAGAAAGTTTGGTGTTTCGTCGGTTGAGGCATTGTCGATAATGATTAGTTGGTCTGGTTTTCGGCTTTGTTTTTCAAGGCTTGCCAGGACTTTTTTTAGTTTTTCGAGGCGGTTGAAGGTCACCACCACTGCAGCGATTTTTCCGGTCATGCTAGTTCTTCCGTCCACCATTCGTTTGCGGTTTCGAGGGTTGAGAAGTTTTGGAGTAGTCGGGCTTCGCGTTTCCATAGGGTTTCGCGGTGTTTTTCGTTTTCGACCATTGGTGCCACCATTTTGGTAATTTCGTGGATCAGAAGGTGTGCTGAGCGCGGCAGTAGCGCGTCTGGTGGAACAAGTGTGCTTTGTGAGCCGACGTTCGTGGATATTACTGGGACTCCTGCTGAGATTGCTTCTATGACGGTGAGTGCCAGTCCTTCGTTTGCCGAGGTCAACAGTAGTAGGTCAGATTCGGCAAGAGTGTCAGGGACTGACTCATTTTCGCCGCGTCGCCAGACACTGTCGGCTATTTCAAGTTGCGCGAGTCTGTCTTCGGTGACGTGTGCGAGTTCGCCGTCGCCGTGAAGGATGAAGCGTATGTTCGGGTAAGTGTCTAGCAGTTTTTTGGCAGCCAGTAAGAACACGTCGGGGCGTTTTTGTCGCGCTAGCCTACCAATGAATGTGACGGTGAATGGCTTTTCGGGGTCGCGTGGTTTGAAGTCTTGAGTTTTGCCGACGGTGAGGCCGACTAGTGGCGCTAACGCTATTTTGTTTGTGGGTATTTTTTGGGGGCCGGTCATCCATTCTTGGAGGGCGGGTGAGATTACGTGGTGAACGTCGATGTTGTCGTCATGGACTGCGCTTGAGCCGGGGTACCCACCACCAAGGTATTCGATGATATGGGTGGAGTCGTAGATGGTGACGCTGGGGAAGAATTTCTTGATCCACCATAGTTCCCCGTAGAGCCATCCGGAGTGGTGAACCATGACTTTTTTGATTGCGAAGTTTTCAAATAAGCTTCTGATTAGTGCGTCGTCGCCATCCCATTCTTCGGCTGGAAATGCTAGGGGAAGTAAAATGCAGTCGTCCAGCTCTGGACGGGTGATCCATGGGTGGTGTGATGCTTGGTCGGTTAGGACTATTGGCAGGTATCCAGCTTTTTTGGCGATTCCGATAGTCTCGATTGCCCAGCGTTCTGCACCACCGGTTTGGAACCAATGAAGGCCAAATAGTAGACATTTTTGGTCGGATATGTGTTGAACGTTTGGCGGCTTTACATCGGTGTTTTTGGGCCCATGGTAGCGTTCTTTAGGTTTGCCTAGGACAGCAATACGCTTTTGTATTAGGGCCTCACGAATACCATCAAGTAATAGTGGTGAAGTGGTTTCTAGTTTGTCGTAGATGCGTTGTTTGAATCGCTTTTCTTTGTGTTTCCAAGCATCTGCATCATTTTCTAGGGTGGGGGATAAACGAATGTATCGAATACCTTTGTCGCCTACGTGTGTGTCATCGTCACCAAGGGGCAACGTGTCTGTTGGGGTGGTGTTTGCCTTGCTAGTGATCGCGATTTTCCCAAAGTATTTCGCACCCTGCGCCCATTGTCCTCTTAGCGATGAAAGGTCGGTTAGAACCGGATATTCTTCTTCCGTTCCAAGGTATATGCGGTAGACCAGGGTTTTGCCGGGGTTTACCAGGCTATGGTAGTTTATTGCGCCTTCAAGTAGCTTACGTTGGCGCTCATCTAGCTTTTTTCCGAGGCGCTCATAGTCTTTTTGAGATTCGACCTTAAATAGCGAAATAGACACCAGATTGCCACCACCTTTCTTCGAGTCTTGACTGTACCTTACTGAGCACTGTTCATTCATTTACTGACATGGAGTGATTTTATAGAGCGTAGCAGTCCCACCTTCTGCAATTTTTTCCATGGATTCTAGAACTTCTTCCCCGGGATTCATTGCGGGAAACGCAACCATATTTGCATCATTCATCTCATATTTAACTGGATCGTGGTAAAAGTATTCGATGCCGGATTCGCCTAATAATCGGCATACTGCAGGGTCATCAAGCAAACGGTCGAAGTCATATAAAAGGGGCGATAGTTTTGGGCTCACTGGCGATAAATGGTATTTGAAAATAGTGTCGCGGCCTGTGATCGCGTAAACCAGGGGCATCCCTGTGGTACTTTCGCCTAATATTCGTGCATCTTTGGGCAGTTTTTGGTTTAGTCCTTCAATCATTTTTACTTCTTCGGGACTGGCTAATCCGTTCAGGCCGGTAAAGCCCGCGTAGTGGTAGTTGAGTCCGAAGTCAGTGGCGCGCGTGTCACGCTGCCCGAAGCCGGTGAATATGAAAACCAAAAGCGCCGCAAACGTGGCAAACGCTGGCATCACCCATTTTTTTGGCGAGGCCGAAAGCCTGGTTACGTTCCAAAGCGCACCTATTGCTGCGCTCGCCCCGCCCGCGGCAATGGGCACAGCCACAATGGGGATTGCGGCTCCCAGCCGCACCGCGTCGTAATACCAGTAGGAAATCAGTCCAAACCCGGGAATGCCTGCTACGTCTGACACCAAGAAAAGGTAGGCGGCAATAAACCACGCACCCACTACCCATAAGCCATGTTTCTTCCAGAGGATCCAACCTACCCCCACCAGGAAACATGCGGCCAGAAGCCAGTTTGGGTTGGTGTTGCCGTATCCGAGGTGGCTGAGTTGTGAGTCAGAGACGGCTCCCCATAGTTCTCTCCAGAGGTTACCTTCCCGTGGTCTTTCCGCCCACACATCCCACGTGGTTGATATGGCCCGCCATGCGATTAGGAAAACAACTGCCCCCCAGGCAGCCCATACCAATGAAAGATAAACAATGCCGCTTTTTTGAGTGTCTTTCTTTTTTCGAAAAAGCTCCAAGGTGAGTCCGAATACACGCATACCTGCCATGAGGACAAGAACGAATGTTGCTTGTGGATGAATCAGTGTTACCCCAAGTGTCCCAAGAATCAGTGCTAGCGTCAGGGGGACTTTCGGCGCGAATCTTTCCCCTTTAGCCCAAAGCACCACTAACCCCAATACGGCTGGCACTAAAGCGTATGCAAGCGTGAATGGCCAAAGCGTGCCATAGCTGGACACCAAAGCCGGAAAGGCCACTGACCCAGCAGCAAACATTAGCGCCATTAGGGGTGCTAGTTTCAGTTTTTGGAATACGACCGCCGCCAGCAATGCGGCGCCGGTTGGCCACACAAATGCCTGCACAGCCAAAGACATCATGTTGGCGGCAACAACAGGATTGCTACTTATGGGGGTAAGTAGCGCCCCAAAATCATGCCATCCTGCCGGGTAGAAACCGCCGCCTGCAAAACTCCCTAATGCAAAAAGGGAACCAGTCCCCTCTTGCATGATCCACCGAATCGCAGACAAATGAAAGGTTGCATCCCATGCCAGTGATGGGGTGGCAGGCGATTCTGTGCCCCTTATAAAGCCCCAAGCAACAACTACAGCAGCAAACAAGGTCCCTAGGGTAAGCTGCAACCCGATACCTTTTTCAATGCTTGTAAATGGGTTCAAAGGGATATCTTTTTTGCGCATTCCAAAAATCCAGGCAACTGCGCAAAGCAGGCCCCAAAATAAGAGGAAAGGAAGCCAGCCCCACCGAAATAGAGGTTCCGTGACTATGGCACTACTGCCAACAACAAAGGCACTAAGTGGAGCACTGGCCGCCAGCAGTCCCCACCCACGTAGCCCCATAAGGTATGCCAGCAACCCGCCAGGAAGAAACAGTAAAATCACGGCAACTACCAGTGTTGGGATACCGGGGATCCAAATACTGATCACTGTGTCTCCAATGGCCTAGGGGATCTTTTGGACTATACGTCCCCGGATTACTGGTTACCGGCTCCTATTAGCAGCCGCGGCACGCCCTTCCATAATGCCGCATCCGTAATGCGCCTGCCATCGAACAAGACTTTGACCCCAGGGAAATCAGCAGCAGAGACCTCGGCATACTCAGGATGATCTGCCTGAACAATTACAGCGTCCACAGGGGCCCCTAAGTGATATGGCTGCCATCCGAACGCTTTCAGTTCTTCATCTGAGTACATGGGATCATGAACGCTCACGTTTGCACCGCGACGTCTCAGTTCATCAACAGTGGCAAAAACACCAGAAAATGCTGTTTCCTTCACTCGCCCACGATACGCTGCGCCCAAAACTGCAATGTTTAGGCCTTCAATACTTCCAAGAACTTCACTCACGCGGCCAACCACATATCCAGGCATTCCAGCATTGAACTGCCTAGCAGTGCGAACAACTGACGCATCCGGATCTGTCGATAAGTAGAGCCGCGGATAAACCGGAATGCAATGTCCACCCACTGCAATACCTGGTTGGTGAATATGTGAGTAAGGCTGAGAGTTGCAGGCATCAATGACCCGTTCAACATCAATGCCAGCTTTATCCGCATAAACCGCAAACTGATTTGCTAAACCAATATTCACATCACGGTATGTGGTTTCAGCTAGCTTGGCCATCTCCGCGGCCTCCGCTGTCCCCATGTCCCACACCCCGTTTGGCCGAGGAAGGTCGTCCCTGTCGTCAAACTCAAGCACGCCCTCGTAAAAATGTATTCCAGCTTCTGTTCCAGCTGCTGACAAGCCACCCACAAGTTTCGGATACTTACGTAAGTCTGCAAACACGCGCCCGGTAAGTACCCGTTCTGGGGAGAACACCAGATGGAAATCCTGTCCCTCAGTCAAGCCTGAAATCTCTTCAATCAGTGGCTTCCAGCGGTTACGAGTAGTACCAACGGGAAGCGTCGTCTCATAAGACACTAAGGTCCCAGGAGTTAGGTGCTGTGCAAGCGACCTGGTTGCGGCATCCATCCACCCGAAATCGGGCTCCCAAGTCTCATCATTTACGAAGAGCGGAACCACGATGACCACAGCGTCAGCCCCTGGAACGGCCTCAGCGTACTCAGTGGTTGCGCGCAGCTGGCCAGCTGGCACCAGTGAAGATAGTTTTTCCTGCAAATGGGCTTCACCTGGAAAAGGTTCAATCCCGCGGTTGATGGTATCTACCGCTTTCGCGTTGACATCGACCCCAATAACCTCATGTCCCATGTCGGCAAACTGCACGGCTAGCGGAAGCCCGATTTTTCCCATTGCAATAACGGCGATGCGCATTGAACCCCATCCCTTTGATGACTCTACGTTTTTCTTGCCCACTTGATCTTGCCACCTTGAGGCAGCCTTACCAAACATTATCTAAAAGTCTTCATTTCTCATCGGTTTTTTCGCCGGTATTTCTTGGCTTGGCTTTCTCTGGGGTTTTCCCGGACTTTGCATTCTTGGCTGTTGTCTCAGACTCCGCTTTCTCAGGCGGATTTCCCGGCTTGGTTTTTTCACC
>DAIOFF010000155.1:0-6390 GCA_036745855.1 Scrofimicrobium sp.
CAACGTCCCCAATGCTAATCCCAACAAGAATGCCGTAAACGTCAATGAAATATCCACCGCGCTGGCATCCAATGACTTCGCGGTTTCAGGGAAAGAGACGAGTGGACTATCGCTAGCAAGGGGATGAACGGCTGACAAAGCTGTAAGCGCCGTAAACATTCCAATGCCAAAGCGGCGGGAAGAACCTCCCGAAGAAGCCAATGTACTAACTCTTCCCAGACTCTGACCGCGCAGAACGGGCCTCAACAGCTTCCTCCACGATCTTCACGACATCGTAGAAATGAGAATTCATATGAAACTGAGCAAGAGCGGCATCACGTTTCTCAATAGCATCCAGAATATTTACGTGGTGTTGTACAACCTGCATGGCATTTTCTGCGTGGCGCAGTTCTTCTTCGTCAAACTGAATGAAAAGATCCCAAAACCGACCGATCAAGCTGAGCAACAGAGGATTACCAAGTGGCGCATAAAGAGACTGATGAAAAGCACGATCTTCCTCAGCAAATGGGCGTTTGTCGCGGGCATGAGCTTCCATCACAGCTGTCATATCACGAAGTTCCTGAAGTTCATCCGCACTAATCACTGCCACCACCGCGGACAGGAATCCAACCTCAAGAACCTGCCTTACGGTCAGGAAGTTCAATATCTCATCAGGTGTTCTAGGGACCTCCGCGCTAAGCAACGCAGGCAAGCTAAGGCCAGAGTGTTGTGTCAGGACCCTTCCGCTTCCTTGCCTGGCATGAAGAACGCCTAAACCCTCTAAATGCCTCAAAGCTTCACGAATTTTTTGTCGTGAAGTACCAAATGCAAGTGATAGTTCCGCTTCTGTTGGCACTTTTTCGCCTTCAGAAAGTCCACGTTCCATAATCAACTGCATTATTTGGGTTGTGAGCGGCGGTGTTCGCCCTTCTGATGTGACGTCGTCGCTCATTCTATCTTCCTTGTCCCCTGTCTATTTTGTTCGGACATCTACGCCAACATTAGACGTGGCATGCATCATCAGCATTTTCATCACTAATGCGTCCTCGCTTCAGTGAAAACCGTCACTGAGGCTTTCTAAACAGGTCAATGCAGCCATTTCGTATAGTACACGGAACCCAGGTTCATACTTATTCGCCAGGCATGCCCACATTGACATCGGCCAGCACTTCACCAACAGGCTGATTTATCACGATGGTCTTTCCTTTCAGGTGAAATGGAACAGGAACTGGCGAGAGATTGACGACCACCAGATGCTCTCCCCGAAAATCTTCCACTAAGCCGGCAGCTGGGTAAACCGTGAGGGACGTTCCTGCTACTACCAGCAAGTCGGCCTTTGAGATACTCTCTTGGGCACCAATTAGTGCGGTGTCGGGAAGCATTTCTCCATATAGGACTATGTTTGGTTTGAGTGTTCCCCCGCAAGGGCATGTTGGGACGCCTATTCCTTGTTGAAGTTGAAGTAGCACGAACTGCCGCTCCGTCTCCATTTGGCACCGCATGCAATGAAAAGTCTCAAGACTCCCATGCAGTTCCCACACCTTTTTTGATCCGGCGCGTTGATGTAGTCCATCAATGTTTTGTGTGACAATGCCGGTCAGGATTCCTTGGTTTTCCCATTCAGCTAGTACTTTGTGTGCAGGGTTTGGATTTGCCACGTTAGGCACCAGCGATCCTAGAAGGAAATGATAGAGGTATTGAAAGAATACTTCAGGGTTGGCCCGAAAAAAGTCTTGTGACAGGATTTGTTCTGGCTCTAAGCCAAATGCATCAAAACAATCTTGTCGGGATTTTTTCGACCGAAAATCAGGAATTCCAGATTCTGTTGATACGCCAGCGCCCCCAAAGAATGCAACCCCATTTGACTGGCGAACAAGCTCAGTAAACTTGGTGATATTTCGCATTATTTCCCCTATTCATGACGGCACATTCTTTGGATAATAGCTTTTACGAGGCGACTTCATAGAATTCCCTATGAGATTCCGCAAAGTTTTAACACTTTGGCACAGCCACAACTTCCCAGGGGAAAGGTTCCAATGCCTTCCAGATAAAAATGAAAAGCATTAAAAGCACCATACCTACCAATAAAACAGTAACCAAAAAATCACAGAATAAGCACATTTTATAAAACCAAGGATGTAGTTCAGCAAAATAGTCCATTGCAGATCGGGTAGTCTCACAATGATCACCGCGCCGCCTGGCATAATGAACAAAGAGAAGGAGGAATGGGTGCCATCTAGTCATAGACAAAGCGTTATTTGCAGAGACCTCATTCCCCTTATGCTCGGGGTCTTCGGGGGAAGGTGGGCGAGCATCGGAGTTTGCTAGAAGCCGCACATTCGCATCTAGTCTTACATCCTCATCGACATTTTTTGAAGACGAAGAAAACTCCGGGAAGGGCTGATTGTCTGATTCGTCCCAGGAATCAGAGACGTCTTGCTCAACATTACGGATGTCTCTTGTATCCATTATTTATTTGCCGCCACCTGTTTTTCGGCGCTTTTTATTCGTTGCGCACGTTTTTTTACTGCAGGAATACTGACACCAAAATATTCCGCTACGTCAGATGGCTTTTTGCCTTCAGTCAGCAAGTTTTTAAACTCTGCTTCAGGCATAAGTAGTTCGCCAGCAAATTCGTCGGCAAAAAACTCATGTAAGTCATATTCGCCATCACGCTCACGTTTTCTGCCCTCATCAGCAAATGAGAACTCGTCATCACCGCGCAAATTGCGTTCTACATAGTGACCGATTTCGTGAGCTAACGTAAATCGCTGGCGCTCTTGAGAATCTGTCCTGTTGATGAAAATGTGGCCTTCACGACCGTCTTCTTTGATAATTAGCCCCGAATACCCACCAGCTAGTTTCTTGAATGTGACAACCAGATCTAACTTGTCTGCAACCTCAATCAAGTCGATGTCAACTGGCCGCAGTCCAAATCTTTCTCTTAGTTTGCGCGCTTCCGCCCGTGCCTCTTCCCAAATCAGCATTCCTCATCCTCACCTACTTCGGATCACATCTAGGTCCGCGTCTACAAAGCTGTTCCTCAAACCTTACCTATGCTCTCGCTATGAGCAAGACCATCACGGTTTTCGTTTGTGTCTGTTCAATAATGCCAGAGGACTGAGACAAATGATTCCATATTGACCGGCAAAACCGCCCGCACAGTGTCATCCAGTCCCGTGAACATCTATTGCTCTACCTTACAAAGTCTTTAGTTGTGCTAACGGCCGGTTTGCTGACATCGGGCCGCGCTCAGTCACCGCAAGCGCGCCAGCGACATTGGCAATCCTGGCTGCTTCTTCGGGGTCAGTTCCTGTCAAAATGAGTGCCAGGAAAGTCCCCCCAAAGCAGTCCCCTGCGCCTGTGGGGTCCACTTCGTTTACGTTGATACTTGGGATTATGACTGGGGTTTTATGGCGGCGATAAAGTATGCAACCTTTCGAGCCCTTCTTCAAAACAACGATCTTAGCGTTGCCTTGCAATAGCGTTTGCGCGCATTCTTCGTCAGATTCTTTCCCCATTAATAGCTGCATTTCCCCAACAGACGCAAGCACGTATGTTGATTCTCGAAGGATTTCCGCAAGTGCAAGCTTGTGCTGTTCTTTTTGGAGTATTTCTATGCGAACATTTGGATCGAAGGAGACTGGTATTTCCAGGTCGCGGGCAACCATAGTGGTTTTCGTCAGTGCTTCCACGGCCGCATCATCAAATGCACTGCTTCCCATAATATGAACGCAGTCTTGTCCTTTTAACTCTTCTGTATCTGCACCGGTAAATTTCCCTGATGCTGCCTGCGCGATATGGAATATGAAGGACCTGGAACCATCGGTTTTGTACCGAACAAATGCCACACCGGTGGGCCGGACGGGGTCAACTGTGATGGCCTCCATATTAACGCCATCGTGTTTTAGTTTTTTGAGGCAGCATTGGCCAAAGCCGTCATCCCCCACATTCCCCCGTAAAGTTACATCCAAGCCGCAAAGGGAAGCTTGGTCGGCCAAGATGGCGGGGGCGCCGGATGGGTACGGCCCAGCCCATATTCCGGTTTCGTTGTCTGGTTGCCCAACTTGCGTGGCGACCATCTCTACCAATATTTCGCCTAAACAAAAAAGCCGTGCCACGCCTACCCTGCAACTTTCCTTGTCTCATCGCGCCTACTCAAAATGGTAGTCGAAAACCGCAAATGTGCGGGTCTTTGAGTCCCTTTCTTGCGGTTTCGCCATCTGGCCACGGCGCCCCTGCTGCTATCCCTGTCACTGTCCCTGCCACTTGGAAAACTTCCGGTTGTGCATTCAATCCACAGGCAATTATCTGCCTTATATCAACAGGAAGGAGGCCCGCCTCGGCAAGAAAAACGGAAGTTGCTCTATGTTCAATACACAACTATCAAATCCGCCTAGTTAGAGAGCACCAATGAAGCAGAAAATCAAGAGTGTAGTGATACTGTCAGCCATAGTCATTGCACTTTCAGGTTGCGCGCCGCGGGTCCCAACAGCAGTCGAGCACACCGAAGAACCCTACGCCGCTACCTCAGCGACAAAGTCAGCTACCAAGCAGGCACCTCAACAATATTATGAGGTTCTAGATCCACTTCAAGAGCGCGAAGAGTTCATGAAGGCTCAACGACTTCCACTTGATGGGACGCCACTTACAGCGCAAACGGAAGAACAGAAAGAGTACATAAGGACTCAACGTGAACACGTGCTTACAAATGGTGGTGAATGGTCAAAGCAGGATGAAACCTTTGCTTTGGCACTTGCTGCCGATGCGTGTGAGACGGCAATCTTGAGCTCTCATGATGTAAATGCAGACAAAGTCGAAACCCATATTCACACTTCCCCGCTTTTTCAATCACTTGCTCCCGAGGGGATGAATAACCTTCCAAATAATGCCGCCATAATGGGTGGTGCAAGCATAATGATTTATGGCATGTATTACATGTGTCCGGCTGACTATGCTCAATGGCAAAACGCATTCGAAGAACTTTTCAAACCGTAAAATATCGGCTAACGAAAACCTAATGTCAACTAACTTATTCTGAGGTTTCTAATAAACATTCCTGATGTAAATACTCAGTAAATAGACTGTGTCTCAAATCTGCGACACAACTGCGACAGTTCTAGGACCACAGTGTCTTCCACTGTTTCTAAGATAGAAACGCACGGTACAAAAATCCATTTGTTTACTATATTTATCGTCAGAATCAGAAAGGAAACAAAATGAAAAGATCATTTTCCGCCAGGGTCCTAGCAGGACTGGCTATTCTCCCTCTAACACTAGCTGGATGTAGCGCAACAACTAGCGATGGTGACAAGGCAGGCGATGCTACTGCTACCGCCACTGAAGCACCTCTAGATGATACGGCTACGGACGAGGCCGATGTTGATGGCGATGACGACCCCGATACGGATACCGACACTGGTGAGGCGGATACGCCTGATACAGATGACACAGACACTTTCGTAGGTACCCCAACAGCTTGCCCAGGTGGAACTCTTGAAATTGCAGATTCGGGAAATGTCTTGGACCTCACTGAAGACTGCGAAACTGTGACAGTATCAGGAAGCGCAAACGTAGTCAACGCTAAGAAAATCGGGAAACTAATCCTTTCTGGAAGCGCAAACGTAGTCACTGCCGAACAGATAACGACTATTGAGGCCAGTGAATCCTCGGCAACCAACACTGCTACATGGAAAGCGGGAGAACCAGAAACAGTCAACGACTCTGGAATGGCGAACGTCTTTGGGGTAGACGAATAACCAATTTGGTGGCTTCGGCGGCCAATGTCCCGAAGCCACCAAATACGGCTGCAATGCGCCAATAAATACTAGGAATGGCATATGATGAATGGTCCAAAAAAGGAAGCCGCTGATCATGGTCGCGCACAAATCCTGTTAGTTGATGATGAAGCAGCGATTCGCGATTCTCTTGCCCCTTACCTAGAGCGGGCTGGTTTCACAGTTCGCGTAGCGTCGAACGGTGAAGAAGCACTACAAGCCTGCGCTTCTTTTTTGCCAGACTTGGTTGTTTGTGACGTTCTTATGCCAAAACTTGATGGCCGCGAAGTCGTTAGGCAACTGAGGGAAGGCGGAAACTGGACTCCAGTTATCCTGCTAACCAAAGTTGGGGAATCTTTCGAGCGCACTGCCGCATTGAATGAGGGCGCAGATGATTATCTAAATAAGCCGTTTGATCCACAGGAACTTGTTGCCCGCATACAAAGCATTTTGAGGCGCATAAAACCTGGTGAGCGCTCTCTTTCGTCATCTGACTTTATCCGTTGCGGCCCTCTATTGGCTGACCGCACTGCCCGCCGTTTTTGGCTTGATGGTTCTGAAATCACTTTGACGCCAAAAGCTTCACTTCTTCTTGACTATCTAATGACACATCCAGGTGAACTACATACCCGAG
>DAIOFF010000156.1:0-6381 GCA_036745855.1 Scrofimicrobium sp.
CCAAAAAGTCGGACAAGAGGAAGAGTCTGCGCTTTTGACAACCCAAATACTTACATCTATATGGATTGCTGACCCCCTGAACCTTTTCAAGCAGAAACAACAGCAAGCCCCAATATTGCCTTGAGCAGGCTTGTTACGACACAATCAAAATGTTAATCTTGGACCATAGCATTTTGCGGAATCTGGCAAACGCGGCATCAGGGAGATAGGAATGCCATGGGTGGCAAGCGCAGGGCGATGGCGATCATTGCCGTGGGACTAATGGCATTTGGGCTCAATCCTGGTGTTAGTGCCGCTGAAGATATTCCGCCAAGTGGTTTACTTTTAGAATACGGCTTTGATGGCGAAAATACTCAAGTCGCTGAAGACAGCAGTGGCAATGGAAATGGTGGAGAAATCCGCGGGGCAGCAGAGCTAAAGAAAGGAAGCCTTGAGCTAACTGGCGGATACGTGAAAATGCCTGATGGTTTGTTGGCTGACAAAAGCGCGGCAACCATTCAAATAGAAACAGCCCCAGCCGCCAGTTCCCTAAATGGGGCGCAACATTTGTGGACTATTGGGGGAACCGCGAACCACAAAAATGGGACTGGCCAAATGTTTATTCAACCGGCCAAAAACAAGTTTACGATTACAAAAACAAACTGGTCCGCAGAAAGTCACGCTATTTCCAAAAAGAAGATTGAAGAAAATGTGTGGCAGTCAATTACTGTAACCATCGAAAAGAATGCTTCTGACGGTACTTCAACCATGGTGTTCTACATTGATGGCATTGAAGTGGCGCGCAATGCCGCCTCAAACACAGGACTGGCAGACCTGAAGGTTCACAACAAAAACTTACTTGGCGCATCCGCATACGACACGAATAAAAGGTATACGGGTGAAATCAACACATTTCGAATTTATGACCGCGCTCTTAGCCGTGATGAAGTAGCTGATATTGCCGAGGCCGACGCGAAGAAATCCGCGCAAATTGCTCTTGACCAGGTCGACCTTGGCGATACTTCAGCGTTAACAAAGAACCTGAAGCTTCCAGTTGCAAGAGGACTGGAATGGTCAACAGATAACGAAAAGGTCATTGATGCCAATGGGACCATTCATCCAGGTCCAAAAAGGAACGCGGCAACGCTAAGTGCGACATACACGGTGCGGGGAAAAAGCGTAAGCAAAAAGTTCCCTGTTACCGTAGCTGGGGCGCTTTCAACTACAAGCAAAATATCGGCTGACCTAGCTGCAATCATTGTGCCAAATGCGAACGACATTCGCAGCAGCATCAATCTGCCATCTGTTGGAAGCAAATGGGGATCCGAAATCACCTGGACGGCCTCGCCAAAAGGCATCATTTCGACAGAAAAAGACGGCGAAAAAGCAGCCGGCATTTTGACCAGACCCAAAACCGACACAGCAGTGACGCTCACAGCAACAGCGACACTAAAAGCAAAACAAGCCACAAAAACAATCGAAGTTCAGGTAAAAGCCGCAACAGAAATCCCCAAAATGGAAGGCTACCTGTTCTCTTACTTCACAGGCGCTGAAGAAACACCCACAGATGAACAAATCTATTTTTCCACCAGCACAAATGGCGTGCAATGGAGAGATATGACAGATAGTTCTTTCCCCATTCTTGAATCAAACATTGGTGAAAAAGGTGTCCGCGATCCTTACCTTATCCGCAGCCCTGAAGGTGACAAGTTCTACCTCTTAGCAACCGACCTCAGCATTCATAACCGCAGCAAAGGGGGAGGCGTCAACACTGGCAGCCCAAACATAATCATTTGGGAATCTAACAACCTTGTTGACTGGAGCGAACCACGCTTAGCCAACGTCGCCTCGAAAATCAAAGAAGCCGGAATAGCAAAGGCACCAGAGGCCTACTGGATAGAAGACACCTGCGAATACATGCTTTTTTGGACCAGCGCGTCAAAACCAGAAAACGAAATAGGCGACAAAACCAACGTTTACTATGCAACCACCCGCGATTTCGTAAACTTCTCTGACCCAGTGAAATGGATAGACAGGGCGCACCCAGTAACAGATACGACAATGCTTCGGGCGAACGACGGATGGTACTACCGCGTATCTACAGATGAACAACTGACAATCGAAAAAACTCTGAACCCATATGCGACCACCACCGCGGCCACCGCATCAGAGCAAACTAACAGCGGCAAAAACGAGTGGGCATATGTGGGGCGACTTGCAGAAATACTGAACAACGACAACTATACTGGAGCCCAGCTGGAAGGCCCAGAACTCTTCCGTTTCAACGATTCAGACATCAAACGCGCGAACGGCGATGCAATGCCATACGCCCTGATGGTCGACCAACACCCCGCAGGGCGCGGCTACCTGTCACTTCGAAGTGCAGACCTATCTAGTGCCGTCGCGGCAAACTGGATGCCAGCCATAGACACAAACCTAGGGACGCTAACAAAACGTCACGGAACGATTTTGCCAATCACCGCAAAAGAAATGGAAAACGTGATTGCCAAATATTCAGACCAAGCAAAAATCGTGCCCCCAGACCCCAACGGATCAGCCCCCATAGCCTCCTACACATTCAATGATGAAAAAGCCCGAGGGGCAGACAATTCGGGTAATGACAACACAATGTCATTTGAAGGGACAACCACATTCGTGGAAGTCCCAGAGCTAGGCGGAGCAACCGCGCTTCAACTTAGCGGAGACGGGGGACACGGGATTTTCCCTCAAGGACTATTTGATGGCAGAAACGAAATCACAATCGAGTTCTCAGCGAAATCAAACCTGCCCAGTGGAAACTTCTCAACCTTTGCTCTTGGAAAAAGCGACAACCGGTACCTGTATGCGCGCCTTAGAGGAAGTGTGGCCAGCGCAGCCATAACGGGATCGGGATACCAAAACGAAAACGGCATAACGGCATCAGTATCTACGTCCACCTGGCATGACTACGCAGTGACCCTCACGCCAGAGCGCCTTGCCTTTTACGTTGATGGGAAACTAGCAAGCGAGAACTCAAATGTCCGGATGAGTGTTGCAGAAATGGGGACTAAGTTAGAGGCATTTCTTGGCAAATCATTTTTCCAGACAGACCTCTTTTTCATTGGCGCATACGCAAATGTGAACGTATTCAACTACGCGAAGACCGCAGATGAAATTGCAGGCACCGAGCCCCCAGTGATTGAGGTAGCAGCAACCACGCACTGCGTTGATGAGGAAGTTGTTGTAGCCGCAAAAGTGAAGAACATAGGTGAACAGCCGGAAGACGTCTTAGTTCAAAGTCCCTACGGTTCAAAGTTCATAACAATAAATGGGGGCAAAACAGTGTCCGTGTCGCTCCCAACCCGCCTGCCAGCCGTGCCTGATGGGAAAATACGTGCGTCTTCTGAAAGCCGTGACAACCATGAGGCAGAAGTGGTTGCGGATTTTAGTGCGACCACTTGCCAGTAACAGTCAGCTGTTTATTGCCTTAATGAAGCGGTCTGACGTTCGATCAATTTGATCCCAATCAGTGTATTCAATGACTGTTGTCTTGTCTGTGGGGCCGCCTGTCATTTTCATGATTAGTTGAATAGCGAGGCGATCCCAGATTTTATATTTGGGGTAGTTCAGTTCGCCAGCCACCACTTCTACATCACCAGGCCACCCGCTTTTCTCAAGGAACTTTGCGGTGTAAGAATGAGTCTTGGGATCACGTTTTTCGGGTTTACGAGCTGTTAATGAAACAGTGACGGCAAGACAAGGCATGTTAGTTAGCTTGTTCATGTTTTGGGCAATATACCGGTATGCGTTCTTATCGAAATAGCCATAACGCACCGATGTTACCAAAATAAATGCATCATATTTCCATAGATCAGCCTCCATATTCTTCGTGAGAGAAACAACGAACGGTTCCATGTCGGCCTCCGCCAACAAACGTTCAAACTCATTGGCAATCTTGTGGCTTTGCTCAAAGCGCCCGCCGTAAATAATCAGCACATGTTTTCTCATCATCGGTCTCCAAATCAATCGTTAGTGCATTCGCAGTTTAGATTGTATGAAAAGCTAGTAGCGGATTTAGGTCTCATTTTTCTTTGACGAACTTCCAAGCCTTAGATAGCGTAGTAGCTGTGGGGCAGCTCAAACTATTGTTGAATGTGTTCCCAAGTTCAACCATGTAAAGCGAAATCCCGAAAGGATAATATGCGCAAGCTCACGACCCGCGACCTTATCAATGTTGGACTTTTTACCGTTCTTTATTTCATCGCAGTAGCAATATGTGGCCAACTGGGTGCGTTGGTACCTATTTTGCAGGTCCTTGGGCCCCTATACATTCCGATCGTTGCAGGCATACCTTTCATGTTGTTCCTCACCCGGGTGCGCTCTTTCGGGATGATCACAATCATGGGTGTCTTGGTTGGATTACTGGTTTTGGCTACTGGTCAGGCCTTTTGGGTGGCGATCCTTGCCGTGATTTTGGCACCAACCGCCGATTATGTTGCCAGCCGTGGCGGCTATGAAAAATGGGCGAACCTGGTTGTTTCGTATGCGATTTTTTCGCTGATGCTGATTGGAACCGTAGTTCCTCTGTTCTTCATGCGTGACGCATACTTGACGCGAATGCGCGGTCGAAAAGACAGCGGTTGGGTTGAACAGATCATTTCCCTCACCCCTACGTGGATGTTTTTTGTGATGATGCTGATGCTGGTTGTCGGCGCAGTTATTGGTGCATATTTAGGGAAATCTCTTTTGCGAAAACATTTCCGTCCTGCAGGCATTGCGAATATTCCGCAAAAATCCCGCGACGATGAATAATGACGAAACGTGTTTAAAAACGGAGTTTTTCGGGTTGATCCCCGGACTATTTTGGCAGCAATGCTTTTGCTAAATGTAGTCATGTTTTCGGCGGGGTTTACTGGCGGCGGGGCTGTGGCTCGGCTAATCTTTGTTGCGGTCCCGGCGTTACTTGCCATCCAGATTGAACAGTATTTTGCGGCCGGCATTTATCTGGTCATATCCCTTGGAACATTGGGGCTAGAACAATGGTTACTTGAAGTTTCGTGGACTGGAGGAATTGGAAACGTCTCCCTTTTACTATCAGGTGTTGCGGGCCTTATAGCACGATTATCACCATGTATTTTTATGGGATATGTAGCGATAGTATCAATCAAAGTAGGGGAGTTAATGGCGGCCTTAGAAAGGTCGCATGTTCCAAGGCAACTGGTGATTCCTGCAGCCGTGGTGCTTCGTTTCTTGCCTGCAGTTAGGGAAGAATCGGGCGCGGTGGCTTCAGCCATGACCGCGCGGGGCATTTCTTTGCGAGGCGTAGGTGTTGTTTCCTGGTTGGAATACCGCCTGGTGCCGCTGATTATTTCGGTAGTAAAATCTGGGGAAGAACTAACGCAAGCCGCTTTGACCCGTGGACTTGGTAAGCCAGGCGTGGCCAACCGGATTGCGGATCTTCGTTTTCGTCTTGGTGATGCGGCTTTGATTTGCGTGTGCGCGGTCGGATTGGGGTTTTGGATTGTCGTTTAGTCTTCGCTGCGTGAACTTCCGGTATGAGCAAAACGATTTTGATGCGCTAAAAGATTTCGATTTGGAGGCGTCGCAGGGTGAGTTTATCCTTCTTGCTGGAGCCTCTGGAAGCGGGAAAACTACTGTAACGCGTTTGCTAAATGGCCTGATTCCACATTTTTTCGAGGGGGAACTTAGCGGAACAGTTGATATATGCGGCGTTAATCCTGGCATTGAGCCTCTTTGGAAAACTGCCCATTTAGTTGGTTCAGTTTTCCAAAATCCGCGTTCACAGTTCTTCACGACTGATTCGCGCTCCGAAATAGCTTTCGGATGTGAAAATCTGGGATTCTCTATTGAAAAAACGCAGTCACGTGTTGATGAATCACTCAAAGATTTCGATTTTGAGTCTTTGATGGAACGATCCGTTTTTGCTCTTTCTGGTGGCGAAAAACAAAGACTGGCGTGCGCCGCAGTCGACGCCATAAAGCCGAAAATTTTCGTGTTAGATGAGCCCTCAGCCAACTTGGATCGGCAAGCCACCCAGCGCTTAGCCGATACTTTAGCAAAATGGAAAAATGACGGTGCCACCGTGGTGGTTGCTGAACACCGGACCAGTTACCTACGCGGTTTAGTTGACCGCGCTGTTCTGATTGACTCTGGCAGAATCAAGGCCACTTGGTCTGGGGATTCCTTTCGATCTCTTAGACAAAATGAGCTCAGTGAACTTGGACTTCGAAACCATCATGGAAAAAGCAGGGCCCAGCGAAAAATACTTAGCGGAAAGTCCCAGCAAACTGGCGGACTAAACATTTCTAATCTTTCTTTTAGTTACCCGGTCAAAAAAGTACCTGGCACCAAAAAACCACTGCAACACCAGGGGATTCAGATTGAACAACTTAGAATCCCCAA
>DAIOFF010000157.1:0-6343 GCA_036745855.1 Scrofimicrobium sp.
AAGTAAACCCGCCCAAGCAATTTCAGGCGGAGTCGCGCGCCTAGCTGCCTTCGGAATGGCCGCCGCCGCCCCCGGCAACCTGGTCATCCTTGACGAACCAACCAACGACGTTGACCCAGTTCGGCGCCGACTCCTTTGGGCCGAAATCCGAAAGCTAGCAGATCAAGGCGCTGGCGTACTCCTAATTACACATAATGTTGTAGAGGCCGAGCACGCCGTCGACTCCTTAGTCGTCCTCGACTCCGGCAAAGTGATCGCCCGCGGCACCCCCACGGAACTGGCCGAACCCACCAGAGGAACCCTGTCCCTAACCATGAATGGCCTGGACTGTGAGCCAGAAGATTCAATGATCGTCCTATCCCGCACCGACACAGAAGTGGTAGTGCGCGTGAGCGACACCGACGCCACGGACGCAATCGCTTGGGCGTCCTGCCACGCCGAACGATTCTCACTGACCCCAGCAACCCTTGAAGATATCTACATTTCTCTTGTCGAGGTGGCAGCATGAATACCCTCAAACAAACCGGCCTCCTCATCCAGTGGCAACTTCGCCGCGGCACTGAACAGCTTCCGCTAATGGTCCTGGTCCAGGCGCTTTTAGCTGTCGGGACGATCATCGGTTTCGGGTTCCTTATTGGGGACCTGGACCCAGTGTCTGCGCTTTTCCTATCAACAGGAGCACCAACGATCACGCTTATTATGGTTGGCCTGGTCATGACCCCACAAATGGTAGGTGAAGAGAAACATGAAGGCAGCTTGGATTGGAAACATACGCTTCCAGTCCCCCGCATTTTGTTCTTAGTTGCTGACCTGGTGATGTGGACTGTGATTGCACTGCCTGGCTTGGTACTGGCGATTCTGGTAGCGATTTGGCGCTATGACGTTTCTTTTGCAATAAGTCCGTGGCTGATACTTGGAGTCATAATTGTGTCACTCACAGCTGCTAGCTTCGGATACGCGGTTGCCACCCTCCTGCCTCCGATGGTCGCAATGCTGATCAGTCAGCTTCTGGTATTTGTGATTCTGTTGTTTACACCCATTTCTTTCCCACCCGAACGCATGCCAAACTGGCTGCAAACCATGCACGAATGGCTGCCATTTGAGCCGATGGGCCAAGTCATAAGGGCTGGACTGGCCAGTGACGTGTATACGGTTCCCACCAGGTCAGTCGTGGTGCTTGCTACTTGGTGCATTCTTTCAGTGGTCGGTGCAGCCTTGGTCTTGGTGAGGCGGCGTTAGGGGCCTCTGCCCACAATCTGGGTTGCCAAAAAGCGCAAGAATTGCGGTAAATTTTTTGGCAACCCAGATTTGGTGCACTCTCAGATTCGCAGCGCGTGTGATGGCTGGATGGTTGCGGCTTTGCGGGTGGCTATTGCCCCGCCGATCAGACCAACCAGGATGCCGCCGATGATACCTATGGGGATGAGGATGGGTTCAAGGACGGGTTGCCATTGCCGGGCGATTGTGATGGACAGTATGGCAAGAACGCTGGTGTAAGCGCCGATTATGCCTCCGATCAGCCCGATGATGGTGGATTCGGTTAGGACAAGACTGGTGACGTGGATTCTGCGGGCACCTATGGCGCGCCGTAATCCGAACTCGCCAGTTCGTTGAAATACGGCGGTGGTCATGGATGTGGTTAGGGATAAGACTGCGGCTAGTAAGGCAACGCCCGCCAGTGTCATGAGCATGGTTGCCAGGTTGGATTCGATTTGGTCGCGCATACTAGTTGGGTCTGGGGGTGCGTCGACTTGGATTGAGTCGGGCGCGGTTGGCAGCCACGCTATTGGTCCTTGTTTCCCGACTTGAGCCCCAGCTCCGGGTGCTACTTTGATTTCTGCAGTGGCGTATTGGGCTGGGGATATTTCAGCTGCGGCGGTTTCGGTTGTGAGGACCGCATTTAGTAGAGAAACTTGCAGGCCGGCGTCGGTAAGGATTCCAACTACTTGTTTGGACATTCCGTCTATCCAGATGTTTGGCGAGGCCAGAAGGGGGCCTAAGTCAAGGCTGGCTGCTAGTTGCACACCAATCACGACTTGGTTGTCTTGTAGGCGTTCCAGAGCCCGTTCACTACCTCCCGAATCAACTGTGAATATACCGGTGGGTATGTATCCGCTTACCATTCCGATTATTGGTCCCACTGCGGTTGTTTTGCCGATTCTTTGGGGCCGGGTTGTTGGCCTGACTTCGTTGTGCGTCACGAATACTGCGGCTTGTTCTACCCCGCTCAAGGCTTGAATTCGCGCTAACGCTTCTGGTGAGGATAATGCGTCTGCTAGTTGTTTGTCGCTTGTTGTTTGCCAGGAAGAGTCGATTACTGGTGAGGTGAGTGCTACTCTTTGGTTTCGCTGCGCGTCAAAAATGTCCGACACTTGGGCTTGCGCAGTTTGGGATAAACCCACAGTGGTCAGCGCTAATGCGACACCAAGAGCAACTGATGCAATTAGAGCCAGGGTCCGCACGGGTTTGGTCCACAGGCCTCGCCAGGTGTCCTTGAACGCGTCTTGGAACCGTACTTTTGATTCTTTCCCTTCGGGCGGCGGGCTCGATTCAGCTGGTTCTTTCTTTATTTGCGAGGCCATGGGGGCAGGGGCCGTACCCCTCTCAGTTACAACGCCATCGACTACTTCCAACGCACGGGTGGACCGCGCTGCAACAGCGGGGTCGTGTGTGACGACAATGACGGTGGATCCGCTTTGATTGATTCTCTCTAAAGTGTCCATAACCAGGGAACTATTTTTAGAGTCCAGGTTCCCTGTAGGTTCGTCTGCAACCACTATTGGGGCACCCGAAGCAATGGCCCGCGCTATTGCGACCCTTTGACGTTCCCCGCCGGAAAGGTTCTGCACTTTTTCGTTCTCTTTATGTGCTAACCCCACGAAGGCAAGAGCTTCACTGGCTTTTTCAAGCCTGCGCGATTCAGGTAGCGCCCGATATAGCATTCCCAGGGCCACGTTATCCGCCACACTTCGCCCGTCAAGCAAGTGGAAAGCCTGAAAAATGAATGCGAACGTGTTTGACCTTTGCCGGGCGCGGGCTGATTCTGTGAGCGTTTCTGTTTGGACTTGATCAATCCAGTATTCCCCCGCCGTTGGCGCATCTAACAAAGCTAACTGATTTAGCAGCGTAGTTTTACCAGAACCAGAGGGGCCAACAATCGAAACATAATCCCCAGGATGGATCTCAACATTCACATTTTTCAATGCGTTAACAGGAACTTTCCCCTCATATATTTTCGATATCCCACTAAGGCGTAGCTGAGCCACTAACGATCAACTCGCAAATTTGAGCCCTCGGAAATCCCCGCCACATCATCAATCGCGCAAAGCCCACTCACGCACCCCTTCGACACCACAGTGACCTGAGCAAAACTGCCATCATCGCTTTGAACCAAAACATTATCTTTCCCTGCAGAATCCGTGGCGATTGCCCGGTCAGGAATCAACAGAACGTCAGTTATTGGCTCCACTAAATCCAATGTCACTAGAATATCTTTTCGCCCCACCCATTCATTAGGAATAGCAGTCTTTTCACTTGCAAAAGTAACCACCGATTCCCCCTCCATGGCAGAAAGCATCCCTGCTGCGGCCTCATCCTCAGCCCCCTCTTCCACAGCCGGATCTTTTGCGGGGGCAACTGAAGCGATCTTCAAACCAATCGCCTCGCCATTATTATCAACACTTCCAAGCAGGCCAGGGCTTAACTGCACAGCAACACTGCCCGGCACATTTGCGGTAACAACAATCCGTTCCCCCGCAAGCTCCATCTTCGCGTTTTCAGCACTGAGCACGCTACCAACCGGTGGAATAGAAGTCACGGTAACGGGCAATCCTGAAATCACAACGAAATCAGCCATTGGAACCACAATCTCACGCTTCGGAGCTGCTGGCGCTGCAGGTTGCGCCCCTGATTGGCCTTCTTTCGCGGGCTGAGCGGCAGCCGGTGCCTCCGTTATTTCCCGCGTTGGAACCTCAGCCCCAACACTTTGATACAACTGCCGAAAACAATCCGCAGTGTACGCGCCGAACTCCCCATCTGCACTAACCTCATACCCCATGCCAGCCAAGGCCTGCTGCAACATTGCCACATCCTGACCGGAATCCCCAACCCCCACATCACGAAACAAAGGAAACTGTCCTTCAAGGGCAAAAACTGGCGAATCATTCACCCACGCAATGACCCCGCCAGACCCCAGGGACCTTTCGACCTCAACACCAGGTTTCGTGACCACTGAAACACCAGAACCAAGCGGCAAAGCCACACTACGGTTACCCTCTCGAACCGCACCTGCCATCACCGTGGTCTGCTCTACTAAATCACCACGCACTGCCGCGACAACCACGGGGCCTGGCGGGGGTGGCTCTGCCGATGCCTGACGTTGAGCGGGTGATTGAAAACGGGTCGCAACCAACCACGTCGCAACAACCAAAACTACGGCAGCAACAATGCACCCAAACACCAGCAAAAAACGCCGTCGATCCACTAGTTTCTTCATCAATCTCTAACCTACAGAAAGCTTGCTAATCGCTTGACGTAAGTCCACCTTGTCTCTTTTGCCGTGCTGCAACTTGCAGTCTTACGGTAATGCAAATGATTCATGAAAACTATGGACAAATGTCCATAGTTTTATCTAAACCAATAACAACAGTGCCAAACTAATACCGTGTCTTAATGGCGTAGTTTTTCGGAACGTTATGCCAATTAGGACGAAAACTATACGGAAAAACTGGAACCTGAAATCAATGCGGCATCCGCGGTGATCCACAATTGGTATTCTTAGCCTGCTTTCAACGCTTCCCGCACCCGCTGTTCGTCTGCATCGCTTAACCCAGTTGGCCTCACACTTGTACGCTCCTCTTCGTAAGCAAGTGCATCACGTAGGGTCTCAATCAGTGGCCGCGTGACAAGACCAGCTTTGTGAGCGCGCGTCGTGTCAAGCGTGGCAAATCCGCGCAACTTTGGGTCGTCAATCCAAAGTGGCAGAGACGCTGGCCCCATCCAAGGACTAATGCCCATTTCAGCGAGGAGTTCCACGGCCACCGGCCTGACTGGAGTGCGCGCTGATGCCGCCTCCGCAGCCAAAGACAAAACCTCACCAAATGAAGTTGTAGGTCCTGTCGCATTGAAAATGCCGTCAAGTTTTTGCTCAGCCACAAAGATGATCCACGCCGCAAGGTCCCGCACATCAATCATGGCGCACGGGAAACTCAAGTCATCTGGCACGATCACGTCCGCGCCAGAGGGATGGGCGAATCGCCACGGCCAGTATCCGCTGCGTCCAGAGTCGTCCCCCGGCCCACCAATCAACCCTGAGCGAATGACAGTCGATGACACTTTGGCAGATCGAACAGCCGCCTCGCAAGCAACTTTGGCCTCGCCATAACTAGACATGTCGCCCATGACATCACCATCAAGCGCGTCCAGTAAAGCCGATTGTTCGTCCTGTTCCAGCCCGGAAAAATCTGCATACGCGTTCGCTGAGGACACATACACCCAATGTGAAGTTTCAATGTCCCGCACGGCTCGGCGAACATGACCAGGCTGACTTGAGACATCAATGACCACATCCCATTGAGTTCCTGTCACAGGGTCCAAGCCGCGTTCATTATCCCGGTCCGCCCGGACAAAACCCGCCCCATCAGGCACCGGAGAGCTACCCCGCGCCAAACAAGTAATCTTGTGTTGTAGCTCAAGAGCCGCCAAAGCTATGCGGCGTCCCAAGAACCCAGTACCACCCAATAACAAGATTTCCATATGTCCAAGTTAACCAAGGTATTGTGGCCGTCTTTCGTAATTCGCTTCAGGCAGAGTGCCGGTCCCCTTTCTAACACTTACCACAAATACCCAAACCGAGTATGGCAAGGAAAAACATGTGCGACATTGGATGGCTCCGTGCAAATCCAGACCGTTATTCTCGATGTATATGCACCCACAAGCCATAAATACGAAATTGAATTGCCAGCAGGATCGTCGACTCGAATAGAAAGTGATGGGTCGGTAAGTTTCATTGACTCTGACGGAGTGTGGCTTGGCGGAGTAGCAGTCCTACCTCATGGAACCTCGATACTTGGCACTACCGGGCAAGCTATACGCAATACATCATTAACCTCTGCAATTAGAAAACCATAGGGGGCATCGCTCATGGAAGTTCAAAAGAAGCGCATAAATGGGTGGACAATTGGAATGATTGCCGGAGCTGTGCTGTTACTTGCAGGATTCGTAAGCGGCACAATCTTTGGATACAAAGCCGATAGCCAGGTAGAGGTGGGAGGCGACCTTCCCACCTGGGAACGTATGACACCTTTCGTCCTTGTTGGCATCGGACTAATATCAACCGGATTTC
>DAIOFF010000158.1:0-6324 GCA_036745855.1 Scrofimicrobium sp.
GACC
Organism: Scrofimicrobium sp.; assembly: GCA_036745855.1. GTDB lineage: Bacteria > Actinomycetota > Actinomycetes > Actinomycetales > Actinomycetaceae > Scrofimicrobium. The sequence continues at coordinate 5 of DAIOFF010000158.1, forward strand.
GTCTTTTCCTAGAGAGTTTTCAGCGTCTAAAGACTGCGGGCTTTCTATAAGTCCTGGAATGACCGCATTTACGCGGATTTGCCGAGGCGCAAGTTCGGCAGCTAATGAACGGCAGAGTCCAAGTACCCCCGCTTTTGCAGCCCCATAGTGTGCGTGGTCCTCCCACCCATATATGCCCCCGGCAATGGAAGATACTGCCACCATTGACCCACCGTCTTGCATTCGGCCCGCACATGAGCGAAATAGTCTCATCACACCAGCAAGGTCTACTGACAGCATTTCATTCCAGGACTCATCATCCATTTCAGACAAGGAGTTTCGTCGAAGAATGCCAGCCGCAGCGACAGCAATGTCTATTCTTCCAAAATGTTCTAATGCTGCTTTGGTAACCTGCTCTGTGCTTTCGAAATGCCGGACATCCAGTGGGACCGACAAACACTGTCCGCCAGCTTCTTTGACCAGTTCTACAGTTTCGTCTTTAGCGTGTGGGTCGCCTTCAAAATGGCCAATGACGCTGTGTACCCCTGCATGGGCTAAAGAAACAGCTAGCGCTTGTCCTATTCCGCTGGCACCGCCTGAAATGACGGCTACTTTTCCTGGCAAGTCATCGTCACGAAAGAAACTCATTCTGACACCTCTTTTGCTTTCTTTCGCTCACCCATACGGTTGGTTGTGCGGGTGCCCATCATGCTGATTCCGGCAATGATCAGTGCAATAGAGCCTGTAAAGAATGCTGCCCATTGCATGTGAATACCTGCCATTAGGAACAGACTGAGGAAAAATGAACCTGCGATGCCGCCAATGGGTGCCATGACGTGTGCGACATTGACGCCCATTCCACGCACATGGGTTGGGAATGATTCCCCCATGTGGAACAACAATGCAGCGAATGGCCCGTTGAGGAAGAAAAGAGTAATGGCATAGAAAGTGATGACAAATCCAGGATTTGCGGGGCCAAAAAGCATAACCATTGAAGCTATTCCACCCAAAGTCCAGCCGATTACTACCGTGATTTTACGGCCAATTAGGTCACCAACTAGTCCGTGGAATAAATACCCTAAGAATGCAACAACGTTTGCCACTATCAAGATAACTAGAGCGCTGTCGAAAGAGACAGCTTTGGCCTCAACCAACACAGTTGTACCTAATACAGAGAAAACCTGGATTGCGATCCAACTGAAAAGCCACGCGACGCACAATGAGATTGTGTTCATTCGTAGCTCTTTAGTGAAGATGTCCTTCAAGCCAGTTTTGTAGTGGCTGCCTTCTTCAAGGTCATGTTCGGCAGCAAGTTGTATGGCACCAACAATATCGCCGTCAGCGCGGCGCCTGCGAACTTCTTGGACAGCTGCAAAAGTGGGGGATTCAGGAAGCCGCGTTGCTAACAGCACTACTGCCAGTGACAAAACTGCGGCGGCAACGAAACTCCACCTCCATCCAATTATTGGAAGTAACACGGCCGACATTCCTGCAGATAATAAGGCACCTACCGGCCATCCTGATTGGACAAGAGAGAATATGAAGCCGCGACTTTTTACCTTTTTGTAGATTTCGTTCAGATAAACAGAGTTGACTACTTCTTCAGAAATCGAAAAACCAGAAAATGACCGAATGATGACAAGGCTGGCAACTCCTATTGCTGCCCCAGTTAGTCCTGATGCGACTGCGCCGCCTAGCATCAGCAAAATTAGGGCCCTTTTTCGGCCTAAGCGGTCAAGGATAGTTCCTACTACTAATGAGACAACGAATACTCCAACAGTCCCATATGTATTAATCATTGTTGCTTGGCCTGCATCCCAACCAAAATCTTCGGCAATGATGGGCAAAAGTGTTCCAAACAATGTGTAATCGTAAACGGAGGCAACCCAGGCAAGAAAACAAATGATTGATACTTGCGCAATGGTTTTCCGCGTGATTGGCATGTCCCAAGGGGCGGGTGGGCCAGAATCTTGACTAGATGAGCTTGTTTTTGGGCGGGTATCAACCATGGTTTGTGATGTCATAAAAATCCTCAAAGTATTGTGTAGGCGCAAAATAGGCGCGCCGAAGACGGGTGGGGATAGAGAATGCCTCAAATGGAAAGAGACATTAGATTTTTCAGTGTGTTGAGCAGGACTTCGAAGTCACTGTTTGGTGCAAACTACCTTGGGAAACGGTTGTCGAAATCGTGAGCGATAGTGCCCATTGTCGCGAACTCTACGTCGGAATGACCTTGCATGTGTTCGATTAAACGTTCAAGCATCAAAAGGTTTTGGGGACGACCTGAAACGTCTGGATGAATTGTCATTGGGAAGACCGCATAATCCATTTCTCTATAAACCCAATCAAACTGATCTTTCCACATTTGTTCGATCACTTGGGGACTTACAAAGCCATGGCTATTTGGCGATCCTTTTATGAACATCATTGGAGGAAGATCATCCAGGTACCAGTTAGCAGGAATCTCAATAAGGTCAGTTTCTTCGCCGCGAACAAGCGGTTTCATCCATTCACGTGCGCTATCTGCTGAATAGTTGATCTTGGTCCAGCTGTCACCAACGCGGACGCGATACGGTGTGAAGTCGTTATGCATGAGGGAATGGTCATAGAGGAATCCGCGTTCAAGCAGTAATTCGTTTGTCACATTGGAAAACTCCCACCACGGCGCAACATACCCTTCGGGTTTCACGCCTGTACGCGAAATAAAAAGGTCGGTGCAATAGTCAAGTACTTCTTCCTCTTGCTGGCGGGTCATCGCCAGAGGATTCTCATGGCTGTACCCGTGGACTCCAACCTCGTGGCCAGCTGCAACAGTTGCGTCGAACTGCTTTGGGAAAGTTTCTATTGAATGGCCCGGCCAAAACCACGTTACTGGAAGTTCCCTATCTGTCATTGTCTTTAGTAGCCGAGGTACGCCGACTTCACCTGCAAAGACGCCTCGTGAAATATCCCCGGGGGAATCTTCTCCGCCGTATGATCCTAGCCATCCTCCGACAGCATCTACGTCAATTCCTATGCTTACGAAAATCTTCTTTGACATTCTATTTCCTTTATTTTGGTTTAATTAGCGCATTTCGATAAATGCATTTACAAAGTTTTCCCCTGAATATCCAAGAGAAATTAGTGTTGCGGCTAAGATTCTGGATTGGTAGGGGTTTAGATCCCAAGAGGGGATTGCCCCCGCAGCTACTAAATCAGTTCCGCCGCCGTTCCCATAAATGGGTGTAACGGGCCCCCTCTGAACTCTGCTAGATAATATGACAGGAGTTTTGGACGACGCTATTGTGCCCGCAAAACCTGGGCCCGCATTTCCCACGCCGGTTCCGGCAAGTACTACTGCGTCAGAGCGTTCAAGTGCGAAGGCGAGCAATCCAGGCGATGCGCCCAGATAGGTGTCTACGACTTCAACTCTCATGACCGCAAATGACTTCGGCGGCATTTCCAAAGTTCCGGGAATGTTTGGAAATGCGTTCACCACAAGTTCATTTCCTACAAAGTGGGCCACTTTTGTTCCACCAACGAATGGTGAGGGAGCCACGGTGTGACCTTTGCGAATACCGCGCGCTGAACGCACTTCTCCGGCAAAAGAAACAAGGACTCCTTTCTCGCGCATTTTTGGTGCGGCCGCCACGGTAATTGCTTCACGGAGGTTATCCGGTCCGTCTGGATTATCTGAGTCGGCAGTCTTTTGTGCCCCTGTAAGGACAACTGGTTTAGGCGAGTTTTTGATGAGGTCAAGGAAGAATGCGGTTTCTTCCATTGTGTCGGTGCCGTGTGTGATCACAACCCCATCAATATTCGGATCGCTTGTTGCGGCATCGACAGCACTACCAATCTGTTGAAGGTCCTCGAAAGTAAGCAGGTAGCTTCCAATGGAGAATATTTCTTTGTGGAATACCTGGATTCCAGGGTCATGGCGATTTAGTAGGTCGTCAGTGATCGAACCAGCGACCGCGCCTTTGCCTTCATTGGAACGCGAGGCAATGGTCCCACCTGTGCTGAGAATGAGGATATTTGCCAATCGATTCTGCCTTTCGTGTGTTGTCGCTGCATTGCGAGGCTATCTGAGTGGTTACCCAAACGTATGCCGCAAACGTTTGGGTTTCGGATGACGATAGCATATGGGCTATGTCGCAAATGCGCAAGGGTATAATCAAAACAACCAAAATCTGGACAAAGGACAAGCAGTGACAAGCGGGCAGAAGGTCACCCTGAAGACTTTGGCCGATGAGCTTGAACTAAACGTTTCCACGGTCTCAAGGGTGATAAATGCGGCACCTGATGAGGCCTCGAAATGGGCATCCGCGGAAACAGTGCAGCGAATCAAGGACTTGGCAACACTGCGTGGGTACGCCAGAAATCCTTATGCGGCATCATTGCGAACAAGTCACACAGATTTGATTGGGGTAATAGTCCCGCGACTTCAAGATTATGTTCTTGCAACCATTTATGGGGGGATTGACGAGGCCGCAGGTGAAGCGGGCATGACAACCGTTGTGGCGAACTCGCTGGATAAGCTTGCGTTGCAGGGAGCCCGGGTTGACTCACTTTTGGCAAGACGCGCAGATGGCCTGATCTTTGGGGATGCGCATCTTGATTCCCCATTTTTGGATGATCTGGCCAAGAGGGGGGTTCCACTCACTTTGGTTTCACGGCGCAAGCCAGGGCATGTGAGTGTCACCTGCGATGACGTGGAAGGTGGAAGCCTAGCGGGGCGGTATCTGCTGTCTAAGGGATACTCGAAGTTTGCGGTTATTGCCGGACCAAAATATGCGTCGACAACCATCGATAGGGTTCGGGGTTTCATTGAAGTGCTTAACGAGGCCGGTATTTCTGGTTCCCAGATTGACGTACATAATGTGGGTTTTGATGCGCAGGCAGGTAGAAAAGGTATTACCGATATCTTGGATCAAGGATCACTTCCAGAAGCAGTTTTCGTAATCAATGACTTTGCAGCAATAGGTGCCATTGGCGTTCTGCAATCTAAAGGTTTTCAAATACCTGATGATATTGCAGTTGTTGGTTACAACGATATTCCGATTGCCGAGGCCGTCAATTTAACCACTATCCGTTCGCCACTCATAGAAATGGGGCAAAAAGGATTACAGAAATTGCGAATCCTTCTGGGCGGGCAGGAAACAGAAAGTGAACTGCTAACACCTGAACTAGTACTTCGTGCCACCGCCTGAACCTGCCCCATCCAAAACGCTGTTGAAGAGTCAGTGAAGGTGTTTGCCAAGACTTAGCCTTGAGAGGGCGCTAATGTTGGGATTGCTGGCGGGAAAGCAGTCTTGCGAAGAGTTTCTATGCACTTAGCCAACGCTCCTGCTAGCGCAGTACAGTGCAAGTAGAAGGTGCAGATGATTTGCTTATCAGGCAGTTTGCTCAGGCAGACTGCGTGAGTAGCTGACTCTGGCAAGCGTGGCCCCGCCAGTCTCCCAAGGCGGGGCCACACTAGCGCAAGGGATTTTCTTGAACCAGGTCCGCAAAAATGGCTGGTAATCATGAAAGAATGCAGACATTAGTGCGGACTAGATTTCCCTGTCCTACTCATATTTGGGAGTTTTTCTGGCAACTTATTAGGCCGGGCAGATAATGAGCCGTTAGGCAGAAGACTATAGTTCACCGGAGTCTGATGGCCATTTGGGGAAAGGTCTGGTTGCTGAGGGGGAGCGGGCCATGCTGGTTTTGGCCGCCAACCGATGGTGGTCAAAATGCACCAGATGATTCCAAGAAAACCGCAGAGTAAGAAGAGGATGTTAGAGATCGTTGAATGGTTTTCCGCAGCTGCGGCAGTGAGCCGGTTTCCACCCCAGTACTTGTCAGAGGCATCTTGAACTCCAACAGGCAAGATGATCGCGAAAAGTAGCATGGCTGAAATGATCAAGCCCAGGCAATCCCTAACTTTAACGGCCGCGGTTGACCGGTACCGTGTTTGGTATAGCTTCTGCATCATCCGCGGCAAGATGCCTGGAATGATGATCGTCGGGGCAACCACTATCAATAACAGCATTGAGCTCCAACCGGGCGCGACAAAGTACCGTAAAAATGCAGCTGCAAAAGGAGTTGAAGCGAGCACCCTGAATGACATTTTCGTAAATGCCAAACCAGGTTGGTAACTGAGATTCGCGTGGGCCACGAGCTCATGGTAGCCGCAAAAGTAAGTCAGTTTGAAGAAAATGTGACGAAGATTCCGTAAAGAAACCATGAGTGTATCGGACGATTGGTAACTGACTTATGGTTTTCGGTCTTTTTGATAGAATAAATGCGTATTTTCTTTGCCGAGGGGTCGTCAAAGTTGTCTTCGCATAAGCAGGTTGCAGTACCGGTATGGAATAAGA
>DAIOFF010000159.1:0-6308 GCA_036745855.1 Scrofimicrobium sp.
GCCACTGATACATGACAGGCAGTGAACCCCTATCGAAACTGACTTGCGCACTGATGCCTAGCTCCAGATTCGATATAGTCGCCTCGCCAATACTATCCCGAAAATCGTGCCTATAAACCTCCTCAATGAAGCCCTTTTTTGGGGGAAGAATCTCATTCCAGGTTCCAGTCTTTTGTGAATGGGCCGATGCCTTTCCGTTTGAAGAAATAGTTGCAGAAGTATCTACTAAAGGCCATCCAAAATTGCAGTGGTAAAGAACCATGAGCGGTTTGGAAGAAGACCCAAGATTCGTGACCTCATCTTGAAGGCGAATCGTATTGCCAAAAGTCGGGGCAAAAATGCGTCTGTGGTTCTCCAAGTTCTCACTCAGTACCGAATGCTCATGGACTTTCAACGTGATCTCAATGCCAGATGGAGTGCACTTTAGGGTCTCAATGGCTGCTGGAAGAGACGAATAGCGTCCATGAAGCCCATGACTTCCGAACTGGTCTTCTCCGGGTGGCCCAAAAGCGGTGAGCCCGCAAGTGGTCAAAAGCCCACCACCAAAAGTTCGCAGCCACTGCGTGTCATCTGACGTGCGCAAACCCGGAGTGGGGAAGCCAGCTGGGGATAGCCATGTCAGGTTTGCACCGCGAAAGGATGCCGCACCAATGTCGCCACCACGATCTGGATGGACATCAAAAGTCAGTCCGCCCCCAGTTTGTACGCGGATGAGCCGGGTACCGCGGGATGGTCCATCTTCATACTGAAGCAAATCAGCGCGGGCAACCTGCCCGATAGACCCTACTTTGGAAGCGATTTCATCAAAAGCTAGGTGCATCGGAATGACTGTTTTGGTCATGAGAAATCTTTGGCTAAATCGTCATTTCCAGGGCCGAAATGGCGCAAGACCACTAAAGGCTCAGTGTTTGAAGTGTTGACGTATGTGACTCCGTCAGCCGCCGCTTTTGCTGATACAAAAAACTCATCATTTGTTAGTTCTCCGTATCTGATCATTGAAGGGGAACTAATAGCATGCCCGTTTAATGCCCCTGTTCCTTGCGTGCAAATCAGCCCGTGCGCTGCAGCATCGTGAATAGTGGCCGTGGCACCCGGAGCAATCGTTAGTTCCTTTGCGCTGAAACGTGGAGACTTATAGACTATCCATTTGTCCACAAAAGAATCATCGGCTGAGTCCTTTGAAGCAGAAGACTCTTTTGGTTGCATATAGTGGTTTAACTTGAATGAAGGATCAGTATTTTCGTCCCAGTCAACGATTTCAATAAGGTAATCAATGTCGCCTTGTTTATCTTCGGGAACGTCCTTCCAAAGAAGCTCATTGGGCACTTCACGGTTATTTGACCAGGACTCATACATCGCAAATACGTCGCAGTCAGCTTGTGGTTCGTAGGTGCAAAGCGATCCGGGGGCGTGCAGGACTCCTGCAGGCACATTCCAGCCCGTGCCAACAGTTAGTTTGTAAGCACGGGAGAGCTCAGTGATCCGGTTGTCGCCGCCCTTGGCAAAGTCCGTGATTGCTTGTTTTAGTTCTTCTTTGGTTGTTTCAGGATGGATTCCGAAATAGGTTTGAGGAAACTTCCCGGGATAGTTATTGAGTTGTGGTGGGAAATAGTATGCTTCAGGTTTTCCAGGTTTTCCTACTAAAGCCGCGTGTTCATCGCGATGGTGGATGTGGAATGGAAGAGCGTCAAGATTGTCGAAGAACTTTGAATACATAGGCCAGCGCCCCCATTCTTTCCATAGTTTTTCGCCTAATAGATCTGCGCCTAATACGGCGATGAACTCATCAAATGGAATGAGGTTTCCGTCTTTGGTAACTACTAAACTGAGTCCCTCATACGGTCCAGTTTCGGGGCCATTGTCGGCGCGGATTGCCGAGGCAAACCAGCGTTCGTCGATCCCGCCCCTTTCTTTGCCAAAGGGGAAATAGTCGTGGGGATGTAGTTTTAGACGCCTGCCGGGAGTGCAAAATGCGCGGGGAACCCATGTGGGGGCTAATCGGACTATTCCGCCTCCGTGCATTAATGCTTTTTCAGAGTTTTCGTTTGCAGAAATGACTGGGTGCCCCATGTGTTCCATGATGTTACTCCTTCGTTTGCTTCATTGAACCCGATTTGCTCAAGATAGTTCTTTGGGCACGTGCCGTCAAGCCCATTAGTGTTAGTAATGAAACTTAGGAAGGGACGTGAACGAAGTGGCGACAATCGCTGATGTAGCGAGATTAGCTGGAGTGTCTGCTGGAACTGTCAGCAACGTCTTGAACCGGCCGTCATATGTGTCACCTGCAACTAGAGGAATAGTCGAGCGTGCGATGAAAGAGCTAGGTTATTCCCCAACCTCATCTGCCCGGCAATACCGGTTAGGTCGCGAACGAACTATTGGAATGCTGGTTGCGGCCGTCGATCATCCATTCTTTGCAGATGTGGCTTGCGGAGCCGAAGATACTGCCCGCGCGGCAAACTGCGCATTCATCATGCTCAACAGCGGAAACAGTACTGAGAGGGAGAAACTGAACTTTGAGGTGGCAGTTCAACTGAAAGTCCAGGGTTTGCTGGTGACGCCGGTCGAAGAACAAGAGCAAGTGCTGGACTCTTACATCAAACAGGGAATTCCAGTGGTGTTCATGGACCGCATTTGGTCAAAACGCCATCGCTGTTCAGTTGCAGTTGATCATGTCCTTGGGGGCAGTCTTGCCATCGAATACTTAATAAGTCTTGGACATGAACGCATGGCTTTTGTTGGCGGGCAAACAAGCTTTCACCAAATTGCGCTCAGGCTTGAAGGTGCGCAGAAAGTGGCTAATGATCAGGGAATAGAAGTGCCGCATTTTCCAACCGTTGGCCTTGGGACAATGGATGGTATTAGACGGGCGCGCGATATTCTGGCTATGCCTGCCAATGTCCGTCCCACTGCGGTTCTTTGTGCCAATGATGTGGTGGCATTAGGGTTTCAGCAAGAATGCCTTCGCGCTAAGGTCAGGGTTCCAGAAGAGATTTCTATTGTTGGCTATGACGACCTTGAGGTTGCGAGCGCCGCTGCGATTCCGCTTACCACGGTTTCTCAGCCGCGCAGAGAAATGGGAGCCACCGCCGTGCGCCTGCTACTTAGTGAGATCGAAAAGCCAGGTGAGCATGTGCATCAACAAATCGTATTTGAACCGAGTTTGGTCAAGCGCTCATCTTGTGAGCAGCCCAGTACTTAGTCATCAAAGCCCTTTTTCAAAAATGCGTTGACGAATCGTTTTCCTAATAGTAGCCTTTCACTATCAATGGTTCATTGAAGCAAATTAGGTGTTTTTTCTACAATGAGGTTTTCGTGACGCCTCACAAATCCGCGTAATGATGCGCGAAGATAGAAAGGTTCCAAATGAATACTGTCCCCAAACTCCATAACGCAATGTGGCCAGGTGTAGTCGGAAAAGGAGCGCCCGATTCCGAACCTATCGTGCCATTTGAAACACTACTTGATTTGACAGCGAAGGCTGAGGTCGGCGGGCAAAAATTCGAAGGCGTGGACTTGTCACTAGCGGATGCACATATTCCCGTTGACTCCTCGGAAAAAGAAATCGAAGCTGTAGTCACGAAAATTGCTGAAAAAGGCCTTGCCGTGGGCTCTTTTGTTGCCCCAATCTGGGCGGGTGATGGTGGCGGCTCAGCCATGGGGACAAAAGAAGACCGCTCCCGATTCCTCACCCAAGTACGCAAAGCCTGCGGTATTGGAAAACAAATGCGTGAAATGGGTGTTCACACGTATGGCGGCATCCGCATTGACAGCTCATGTTCAGTAGAACAATGGGACGGCGACCCAATAGAAGGCACCAAACGGATAGTCGAAACATTTAAAGAAGCGGGCAAAATTGCAGAATCATTTGGTGAACATTTGATTGCTGAGGGGGAAATATGTTGGGGAGGAATGCAGTCCTGGCGTCTAATGGCTGATTTACTCGAGCAGGTCAACATGCCCGGTGTAGTCGGATTCCAGGCCGATATGGCTCACACTATGCTTTACACGCTTGGCTACAATCATGAAGCAGACAGGCTCCTTCCATCAGAGTACGATTTTTCAGATCCAAAGCTGCTAGAAGACGCATATAAACAAGTAGCTGACGCATTGCGGCCTTGGACAATGGACCTACATATCGCGCAAAATGATGCGACAGTATTTGGATCAGGTTCGCACGAAAAAACCGGCAGGCACTGCCAAGTAGATGATCCGAATGGAAAAATGGACATCGTAAAATTTGCTGGATTTTGGCTGCGAAACAACGACGGAAGCCCTAATACGCTGATCAAACATATCTGCTGGGATGGCTGCATGTTCCCGAATGAAGTCATGGAAGACCCAGAAACTTGGAACAAGATCCTCAAAGTCATGATTGACGTTCGTGAAGCATTTGGTTGGAACTGAAAGGAAAAGGCGATGAAAAAAAATCAACTACGGGTTGGACTAGTCGGTTACGGTTTTATGGCTCGTGCCCATTCAAATGCGTATAGAAATGCAGGACACTTCTTTTCTTTTGACACTGAAATAGTTTTGGCTGCGGCTTGCGGGCGAAATGAAGTAAAGGTTAAAGAGTTTGCGGACCGCTGGGGTTATGAAAGTATTGAAACCGATTGGCGTAAACTAGTTGAACGCCCAGACATTGATGCAATTGATATTTGCACACCAAATAACTTCCATGCGGAAATTGCAATAGCCGCAGCCGAAGCTGGCAAAATCGTTATGGTTGAAAAACCCCTGGCACGGACGGCAGCTGAAGCCCTGCCCATGGTGGAAGCAGTAGAAAAGGCTGGTGTTCCAAACCTAGTCTGGTACAACTATCGAAGGCTTCCTGCCGTCACATTCCTGAAGAACATTGTTGAGTCAGGACGGCTTGGCCGGATTTTCCACTACAGAGCAAACTTCCTTCAAGACTGGACAATATCTGAAGAGGTTACGCAGGGTGGAGGCAATTGGCGGCTGGACAAAAATGCTGCAGGATCAGGCGTTACAGGTGATTTATTGGCGCACTGTTTGGATACGGCGCTTTGGGTGAATGGGCCGATTTCTTCACTGGTTGCTGCTACGGAAACATTTGTGAAAGAACGCGTTCATGAAGAAAGCGGCCAAGTAGAGGAAGTTAAGATTGACGATGCCGTAGGTATGATTAGTCGGTTCCAAAATGGATCACTAGGAATGTTCGAATCGACCAGGTATTCGCGCGGGCATAAAGCCGGATATTCGTTAGAAATAGCGGGTGAAAATGGAGCCTTGTCCTGGGATTTAGCGGACCTTAATCACCTAATGTGGTTCGATCATGATGTTGAAGGTCCACTGCGCGGCTGGTCAAAGATTGATGTGACGGATGGTGAACACCCTTATGTTGGAAACTGGTGGGTGCCAGGGCTTGGACTTGGATATGAGCACTCTTTCATCCATACGGTGGCAGATTTTGTGAAAGGTATTGAGACTGGCGAATCTGTGGGGCCGACCTTCCGGGATGCTTTGTCAACGACCGAAGTTTGTGACGCAATTTTGAAATCTGCTGAAGAGTCCAAATGGATTGATTTGTAGGTGCCGCATCATTAGGCGGGATTCCGCTCCGATAGTTGGCTTTTCTCTCCAAGTGTGTAGTGGTTGTTGGGGGTTGGAGGGATTGGCTTTCTGTCGGAGCGGTTTTTTGCTCCGAGGGCTGACTTTTTTCTCCGAGTTGAAGTTGACGCACCGTCAACTTGTATTGTCTTCTTCAAGCGAAGAAAAAGGAGGGCTGTCTGGTGGAATGGTCAATAAACGAAGTTGCTCAAGAAGCGAAAATTACTAGTCGAACGCTTCGTCATTACGATGCGGTTGGAATATTGTCACCATCTAGAACAGCGCCAGATGGTCGCCGGTTCTATGATCAAAATGCTTTGATTAGGTTGCAACGGATTTTGATGCTTCGAGAACTAGGGTTGGGTTTAGCAGAAATTAAGAGCATCCTTCAGAAAAACATTCCAGAAAAAAGAGCTTTAGAGACTCATCTTCGCTGGATTGAGTCAGAGCGGCGCAGACTGGACATTCAAGCTAGTTCTGTCCGTAAAACTATTGACAAATTAGAGCGAAAGGAACAGTTAATTATGGCTGATATGTTTGAAGGATTTGATCATACTGAATATAAGGACGAGGTAGAACAGCGTTGGGGAAGTGACGCTTATCGCGAGGGCGATAAATGGTGGAACTCGATGAATAAGGGTGAGCAGAAAGAATGGCAGGCGGACCTTCAAAGGCTGTTTGAAAAATGGAAGGCGCTTGCTGCTGCCAAAGTCAGCCCTTCGTCTATTGAGGCGCAA
>DAIOFF010000160.1:0-6226 GCA_036745855.1 Scrofimicrobium sp.
TAGCCTTTTTGCTCCGACTGAAGTGCGCGGGGGCGGCGCAAAGACAGCAACGCGCACCCGGTACAAAAAAGTGGTGGAAGGGAACTGACGATCCCTTCCACCACTTCTGCGCCTTCAAACTAGCTACAAGTGTTCAGCTTCATCACAGAATCACTCAAAGTCGCTTTGCCCCCCGCAAGGTGAACAGTGCGAAGCTTTGAAATGCTTTCTGCATTTGCTGCGTCCGACACCCATTTGCCGACACAATCACGTTGCACCAAGTACAACCGGCTTGCTTCCTTACCAGCATGAGCGCCAGCGACCACGGCATCAGGGAATACTTCACCTGAAACCAGCCAAATGTCGTTCACTTCGCCAGCCTTGGCATCCAAGTGTGCGTTCAGCTTCATGTTGGTGTCATACCTAGTTGCACCGCTGAACCGGGATATCTTACTGATCTTTGCAAGAGACTTTTCGATCCCTCGGTTTACAGATGCTACTCCACCGACCACGTGAGTCTCAGCCAAAGACTTCATTGAGCGAAGAATGGCAGTTGTATCTGCATCCAGAGCTCCCTTTCCTTTAACCAAAATCACTGGAGCGTCTAAAATCCCTCCGGCAGCAGAGGCAGACAATGCGTCTGGGAAGTTTTCGCCAGTAGCCACCAATGCTGTCTTCGACTCTGCGAAGAACTTCTTCGCAATAGCCCTTGAAGTCCCGTACCGGTCAGCCCCAGCAACCCGTTCCACCTTCACTGAAGGTCCAACCGCTTTCCGGATTTGAGCAACTGCTGCCGCCGACACAGACTGTTCACCGCCAGCTATGTAAACAGCGCTTGGTACCTTAGCTTTGAACAAAGCCAAGGCCTCGCTACTAAATCCATTTGGACCAACCAAAGCCAACGAGCCTCCCACCTTGGCAGCAGCAGAACCCGCCGTCAAAGCATCTGGGAAAGTACCACCTGTCGCGATCAGCAATGGCGTTCCTGCAACATAGTGTGCTTTGTTCACTTCATGAGAAGTGCCGTAACGGTCCGCTCCACCATGGCGTTCGAACTTCAATGTTGGCTTACCTGGGGTTCCAGGCCTTGGTGCGGTACCGGGATCTGGATCGGGATCAGTACCCGGATCAGGGTCAGGGTCAGGATCGATGATTTCTTCGTTAACAATTATCGGTACTTCAGCTGAGCTTTCCACAGTGCCGTCACTGACAACGATTTTTGCTTCGAATTCTCCAGCTGTTTCAAACTTATGAGAAGCAACGACTTCGTATCCGTCCTCACCTTGACGAATCTCAACGTCTTCGCTTTCGCCAGTGTCCGTCCAAGTGATCTTCGCAGAATAGTCGGAGGCCTTTGTGCCACTGCCACCGCGGAACTTGGCCCAAACCTTGTCTACCACCTGGCCAACATCAATCGATTCTCCTCCGGCAGGTTCAACGATCAATGGGGCAACTGGGGTCTTGACATAAACGTCATCCAGCCAGCCACGGAAGCTGCCGCCGTCGGTGCCATTTGCATACCCGTCTTCCGCCAGGACCCACAGCACAATGTGTTTAATTATCTTGCCATCATCGTCATCGGGGACAATCACCGACACTGTGTTCCACTTGCCACCTTCAAGTACCTTGGATTGCTCTGTTGGTGACAGTACCGCCCCATTTGAAGCAACAGGAGCTGAGTCACTGAGCTTACTGCCGTCACTATAAATAATGTCCATAGCGATTTTCAACGACGCAGACATGCTACCCACGCCTAGGTTAGGGTGCCCAACCATGTCGGGCTTGATGGTGTACGTGAACTCGTCTCCACCGCGAATAGGCACGTTGACGTCTTTTAGAATATAATTCCGCCCTTCGGCATCTTTCTCTGATGCTTTGCCTGAGTAAACAACGCCATAAGCACCTGTTACCGCTCCATCTTCGCCAGACTGCACCTTAGATTCAAAACCAGTTATGCCACAGCAGTAACCTGAGATACCTTCGCCATTCAGAGACTCGCTGTCTGGTGCTTGCGGTTCACCAGGTTCGAAGCTAGTTCCTGCCGTTATCGCGTAGCGACTAGCAACGTTCACATTCACCATGTAGCTGCCAATAACGCCCTCATCAGAAGAGACCGTTATTTTCGCTTGGTATTCACCGTTTTCTGCCTCTTCATCTGCCCTGAACTTTAGTGTCGCCATGGACCGCCCTGGCTGATCTGTATCTTCCAGTTCTCCGGTCACCGAGGACGGAACAAGTTGCTCCGGCGCCTCGACAACATACGTTACTTTGAGTGAATCTGAAGGATGCAATTTTTGCGCAATGATGTTGACTTCGCTAGTGAGACCGCCCGCTGCGGCATCCAGCTTTTGTGGCGCAACCGTGAGCACGTGGCTCACTTCACCTTCGCGGAACGACGGAGGCGCGTCTTCTGGACCGGTCCCCCACTGTTCATTGGGCGATTTACCAACTTCGAACTCTACTACCGCGTTATCGGCAAGGATTGACGGGTCAAGGAATGTCTTCGTTGTGCTCTCACCGTTTACTTTCATCGACTGAATGTACTTGGTATCAACGTCTGCGCCAGGCGCTTTGATCGACAAGTCTTTTCCGTTACTGCGATGAATAACGACCTCGGGGAATAAAGGCGCAGCGACAGTCAGCTCAGCCCGCGATGGAATCTGCGGATAAATGCCCATTGATGCGAACGCCAGCCATGAGGACATTGCACCCAGATCATCATTTCCAGGGATCCGGTCTGCGCCTGAATCACCAGCTTTTCCTGGCCCGGTAAGCCACAGCTGTTTGATGGTTTCCCGTACCGTGTCCTGGGTCTTCGATGGGACGCCCATGTAGTTGTAGAGCCACGGCGTTGCCACTGACGGCTCATTATCCATGTTTGCATAAATGTTGTTGTCCCAGGAACCTGTCAGCCTCCAGTCTCCGTTGTTATCGTGGAAGTGTGCGTCGAGGCGTTCAATCGCCCGCTCTTTCCCTCCCATTGCATCCGCAAGACCGGCCACATTGTGCTGCACCATCCACACGTATACTGCCGCGGTACCTTCAACAAATCCATGTGCTTTGGAGGGGTCAAATGGCGTCACCCAAGATCCGTCCGCCAGACGACGTTGGAAGTAACCGCCGTCTTCGGTTGCGTGTGGGTTGAACTGCTTTTGCCAGGACTGAGAGCGCTTTACAAACTCAGCCTGCGCCGCCTCATCCTCCACGTAGTCTGCTATCACAGACAAGGCATAGTCTGACGTGGCCATTTCTAACGTCTCATTGGGGCAGCCCCAAGCGTTGCAGCCTTCGGGGTAGTAACCGTATTCAAGGAACATATCCAATGAGGGACGCTGGCCTTCAACAGCAACGTTCCATCCGCGCCTTGATTTGTCCTTTTCAGTTGGTTCTCTTGCTGCCTTGGCTAAAGAGTCGAAAGCCTCTTGAACAGGAAAATTATTCCCTCCGAAAGACAGGATCGAAGCCAGTGCTGTTGGCGAGGGGTCCCCGACCATCACATGAATGTCACCGGAGTTGTGGGTCCATCGATCCCACACCCCACCGTTTTGCACGGCCTGATTGTAAAGTGACGTAGCGATATCGGAGGCCCGGTCAGGTTCCACTAATGCTATGAGCGGTATTTGGCTGCGGTATGCATCCCAACCTGAGAAAGTCGCGTACTGGGCTTCCTGACTATCTGAAATAGTATGAATTTCCTGATCAAACCCTTTGTACTCTCCATTCACATCGCTGGTGAGGTTCGGGTGCAAGTAGGAATGATAGAGCGCGGTGTAGAACGTTGTGAGTTCATTATCAGTACCCCCAGAAACCGAGATCTTGCCCAGCTGGTCATTCCACTTTTCAAACGCAGCCTCGGCTACCTCATCGACAGTATCTGTCGGTGCCAGCTCTGCAGTTAAGTTCTCTTTGGCGTTTTCCAGCGAGACATATGAGATTCCTACCTGAACGTCCACCTCTTTGTCGGCAAACTTAACCCAGCCGCCGGCACCTTTACCTGTAGTCGGATACCCCCGTTCATATCCGGTACCCCCAAAAGCTCGCGTCGTTCCTGGGGCATTAATGTCGTCTCGCCACGTTCCGGTCTCCTCGAACTCTGATGAAAACTCAGCAGTGAAGAAGACTGTGTAATAGCTCTTTTGAAGTATTCCATCGGAAGTAAATGGGCCACAGAAGTTTCCCGAGGTGACAGCACCAAACACAGTGTTCGTTTCCTTGTCAATCTCAATCCAAGAGTCCTCTGAACCCACCAACGAATCCGAAGTCCGAATAAGCATAAACGCCGGATCGTTTTCTGGATAAGTGAACCTCCCTGCGCCTGAGCGGTCACTGGCCGCCAGATCGACTTCTACGCCTGAGTCAAGCTTGACCTTATATCTTCCCGCAGACACCTCTTCGTTCTCGTGCGAAAAGGTCGACCGGTAGAGATTTGGCAAACTGTCTCCAGTTGGAGGAGACTCAACAATCACCTTCGTCCAAGGCATAAAGGGTATGTCCCCTGACAACCCTGTGCACCCAGCTCCTGAGACGTGTGTTAGCGAGAATCCCCTAATGAAATTCCTGCTGTATTCATAACCAGAAGGCGATGCCGTACGCATCTGGCCGTCGAAATTTGCACTCTGATCAGGACCCCAAGTCAGCATTCCAAATGGAGTAACAGCACCGGGATGCGTGTTTCCCGCGTTTGCTGTTCCGATTATTGGGTTCACATACGATGCTGGCGACTCCACATATGGATCCGCCAGTGCTGGTGACACTGGACCCGCTACCAGTCCCGCACCACAAAGGCTAAACGCCGCAACCGCAGACAACAACGTTCTGCGCAACTTGCTCATCTTCGAGCCTTTCTCTCTCTTCTTGCATGTCAATTGGATTCACTTTCGAACTCATTTTCTGAGTTCTCACACCTTTGCATTTATTCGCTAATCACATCCACAAAAATAGGGATCGCCAGACGAAACACAAATGGTGTACGACTTACATGCTAGTGTGGCGATTTATTGCGGTCAACACTGCAGATTGGAGGCATTTTAGCCTCTGATTTTTCCTCTTTTTCTTCTATCTTTTAAACGTATGGTGGCTGATGACGCCCAAACTGATCAAGGCGCGGCCACTTTAGAAAACGTCATCCGGAAACCATCTTGACGTTATTATGCAATTGAAATAAATGGTTATTAAGTCTTCGATCTTTTTAATTGATTCCGCAACTGCATCGGAATTTGACAGCAATGAGGGGACCCGTAATATGGAACACGTGTGGACTAGCTTGTTCAGAGGAATACTCATAAGCATCATCCCTGCAATCTTTTCCCATTATTTGAGTCGCCCTCGCTATTCAAAAATACATCCAAATCGCGTTCATCAGCCCATGTTTATAGGCGTAATCATATGGCTTGCTATAATATGCACAGTCTTACGAATTTTTGTTTTACTAAGCGAAAGCAGCGAGGATGACCAGACCCTACATGTGTTCTTATACTTTGCAGTGCTTTGCGTAGGTATATTTGCTTTCTGCCTTTACCAAAGATGGTACCTAGAGATTAATCCTGATTGGATTACTATCCGAACAGGATTACGGGCACCAACAACAATACTTTATGTAAACATAGTAACCATAGACAGATCAGTATCATTCGGCCATGAAATCACGACCATACGTGACTATAGAGGCGCGATAATACAAGTAAATAGCGCGAGGTATGATCTTAGTAAACTGTATTTTTGGGTTCAAGAACAAGGCGGCTTGCTACAAGATCTTTCCGAGTTTGAAATTAGTTTCATAAACAGGACGCTGAAGGTTGTAGTCGATCCTTTACACAGCCTTAGAGAGTTCAGACGGCAGGTCAAACGTGATCCTACAGAAGCCGAGATCAAATGTTTTGAACGCAAGAGTAAATGGCCCACAATACGGAAATTTCGACAAAAATTTAAACGTGACCCCACTGATATTGAAGTGAGGCATTTCCTGTACACCAACGAATGGGTTGAGAACCCCAGAGTTTGGCACCCTTCAGATTAGGTGACAGCTACAGACAATGCCTTGATTAGCGAAGTCATTGTCGAAGTCGAAATAACCACCATCCGAAGTATTTCAGACACGAAAATTCGCGAGCAGTCGGCGAGCGCATTCAAACACTAAGTTCCAGTCTGTCTTTCGATGAATTGCGATATTTTGAGCGTGGCGCGAAATGGCCTCACGCGTCAGCATTCAAAAAAAGATACGGACGTAAGTCAACCGAAAACGAGTTAA
>DAIOFF010000161.1:0-6223 GCA_036745855.1 Scrofimicrobium sp.
CCATTTGATGACAAAGTTACTAACTCAACTGATTTGCGCCCAAAGAAAGAATGGAACAGTTCAGGTTGATGAGTTATCTGCTGATGAACATGCAGCTATGTTCTTGAGCACATGGAGTGGCATGCAAGTTTATGATGCTCTCAATCCAGGAGTCCTTGACATACCTGAGGTTGTGGAACGCCTTATATGCAAGGAACTAGGTTTGGACGACATAGACCGCCTGTAATTAGGCGTTTGTAAGCCACAGAAGCAGTAAACGCGGTTTGCAACCAGGTTTCCAAGAACGCGGCCGCAGGTGATAGTGTTTTCCTTATGCGAATCTAGACTTCATTCCCCGCACACTTACCATCGTTTCTGGCATTCATTCATCACGTTCACGCCAGTTGGTTATTGCATTTAGGTCTGTGCCCCGGCAAGGCGCAGTTCTTTCCCTCTCAACCGTATTCTCATACATATTTTTCGAAGCAGTATGCGTGAAGGACAACTATGGAAACTAACGCGAGCACGCGGCGCTACTCTCATTTTTTGCGCGAACGGGCGGCTGAACTTGATGTCAAGCTTCCCCCTATTGGCAAGACTGCTAAAAGGTGGGTGCCATCACTTCGGGCACCTAGTGGTGAACCACCAGAGTTAGCCACCACTCCGGGCCGTTTTTTACTAAAACTTATGGCTCTGGGGTGGCGGCCTATAGCTCTTCAAACAATCCTTATGACAATATCTAGCGTTGCAGGTGCTTTGATCCCTGCAACCATGGGAAGCATGATCAATGGACTGATCAATGATGGTTTTAACCTGGCGACAACTAAGCAACTTGGATTGTTCCTGGGATTGGTGTTGCTAATTGCGTTTGTCGAGGCCGTCGGGGAACTCTCTGGGATTGCCACTTGGTTCAGGGGCGGCCTTATAGGCGCTTGGGTTGTGGGAAGAAAAGTTGGCCGCGCCGGTCGCGCCGCGAAGCAAGATGAGCCCGCTGGGGATGTGGTCACGGCTTTAGTAAATGATTCTGATCATATTGGAATGGCATTCTTGTGGTTACCTGAAGCAATTTCGGCGGTGATTTCTTCTGTAGTCATAATCGTCATTATGTTTAGTGTTTCACCGCCCCTTGGGTGGCTGGTGGTTATAGGAGTTCCACTTTCTGTGGCGTTAGTTTCTGCATTGGCCCGACCTATTCAGAAGAAACTGGCGGTTCAACGTGAACAGCAAGGAAAACTCACAACTGTCTCAACGGATGCCGTATCGGGTTTGCGCATTCTACGTGGTATTGGTGGCGAAGATGCGTATAACGCCAAGTATCAGGAGCAGTCCCAGAAGGTAATGAAAGCTGGTATTGCGGCCTCACCCTTGCAAGCTTGGTTGATGGTCTTACGTTCTTCAATCCCTCAGCTACTTATTGCCCTTGTCATTGGCTATGGTGCCTACCTGACATTCAATGGAAACATTGGTGTTGGTGATTTGGTCGCTTTCTTTGGATATACCTGGTACATGCGCATACCTATTGGTACTGCTGCTGGTGTTGTTAGCACGTGGACTCGCGCTTGGGTTGGGGCCAAGAAAATGGCCGCAATATATTCGGTTACGCCAAATACAAGTGACGAAAATGTAGACCAAAGTTTACCTATTCCTGAATGGGAAAATGTATCTTTGATGGACCCTGAATCTGGGGCCACAATTGTTCCGGGGCAACTTACTGGCATTGTTTGTGCTGTTCCCGAAAAATCTGCGGATTTAGCGGCGCGTTTGGCCCGCTCCACAGACGAAACGGACTTGACAGTCAATGCTGATGGTGTTGACGTGCGCAAGTATCCTTTGGAAGAAGTTCGCCGGGGGATCTTTTTGTCCGAGGCCAATGCCCAAGTTTTTCGTGAAAGCCTTCAAAATGCGGTCATGGGCCCCGACGCCACTCCAATTCCAACCCGCGGTGTCACCGAACTGATTTACAGGGAACATATCGAAAATATTGCTTCCAAAGAAAACATGCTCTTTCAACCTGAAGACGTGGTGGATTCAAAGCGCCTTCGTGATGCAATGTTTGTCGCGGATGCTGCTGATGTGGAGTCTTCTTTAGCCAGTGGCCTTGCTGGTGAGCTGTCTGAAAAGGGAAGGAACATCTCAGGAGGACAGCGACAACGTGTTGCTCTTGCACGCGCCGTCTACTCAGAGGCTCCAATTTTGATTCTGGTTGAGCCGACCTCAGCAGTTGACTCTCACACAGAAGCACGAATAGCTGAGCGTTTGAAGGCCCACAGGCTTGGGAAGACCACAGCAGTTGTCACTACTTCACCCCTTTTCTTAAGCAGCTGCGATCAAATCATTGTCCTTGATGGTGATGGACACGCCAGCACTACTGGATCGCATGAATCATTAATGGCAGCAGCCAAAAATGGAGAAAAAGGCGGTTTGCTTTACAGGAACATTGTTGCCAGAGAGATGAATGAATAATGCACAAATTACCTGTTGTTAGTGGCCGGGAGCTTTGGCGCAGAGTCGCGAAGCTCTTTGGGCACTATAAATCCCGCGTTATTTGGGTGCTAGTTCTACAGGTTCTAGCGTCAGTTTCCGCCGTCGTATTGCCCTATATCACGGGGGACATTATCGACCGGATTCAAGCTGGAACTACTATTCGAATAGTCATTACACTGATAGCAGTGGCACTAGTCATTGTCGTTTTGGGTGCATTTCTCACCTATTTTTCTGAAAAGAATGCCCGAAATCTTGGTGAGATTATCTTCGCGCATTTACGTGAAGACCTTGTAACCACGGTTACGCATCTTCCCCTATCAGTTGTTGAAGAGGCCGGAACTGGTGACTTACTTGGCCGCACTACTCGTGACATTGAACGCGTGCAGTTCATGGTCCGTCAGGGGCTTTCAGCTATCTTGGCAATAATCACGACCATCGTTGTCACAATTGGCGCGGCCATTTTGACCTCGCCAATATTATCTTTGGCACTGCTGATTCCATTTCCACTAGTAATAATCACGATGCGGTGGTATCTGCCGCGCACAGTGCCCGCATACCGCGCGGCCGCAAGCGCTTGGGCTTCAATGTCAGGTGTGATCGCAGAGACTATGGACCAGGCAGAGACCGTTGATGCGGCGCGTCTCATAGACAAACGCAATATTCGGTTGGACGAGGCCGTGCGGGAGGTCTGGCGGCTTGAACGGTATGCGGCTTGGCAACGAATTGTGCTGTGGTCAAGTCTGATTGTCGCTGTTTTCTTGCCCATTGGCGTGACTATTGCGCTTGGTGCGTGGCTGCTGCCACTTGGGATGGTGACTGCTGGTCAAATCACCACTGTTGCACTGTATTGTTATCAGGTTCGCGGTCCAATGTGGGATATGGCTTTTTGGATTGATGAGCTGCAGTCCTCGCAGGCGGCTCTTGGACGTATTTTTGGTGTGGACTTGGTCGAATCTGACCGGGAAACAACCGATGACGTGCCAGCGCACAACCAACTAGATATCAAGGAAGTTCGATATTCTTACCGGGAAGGATCAGAAGTTCTTCATGGGGTGTCTTTAGACCTAAGTCCGGGTGAGACTGTCGCGGTTGTTGGCCCTTCAGGTGCTGGTAAATCAACGCTTGGACGCATACTTGCAGGCATTCATCCCCCGACGTCGGGCAGTGTTCAAGTTGGCGATGTCGACCTCGTGAATCTGCAAGAGGAGGTCCTTCAAAAGCAGGTACTTTTGGTTTCTCAGGAGCACCACGTTTTTGTGGGTACTATTGCGGATAACTTACGCCTCGCAAAAAATAGTGCGACGCGCAGTGAACTTGAGAAAGCCATTGAGTCTGTTGGCGCGACGTGGGTTCATGGCCTGGAAAATGGCTTGGACACTGTGGTTGGCGCTGGCGGGATGGACCTCAGTCCGGGGCAGGCGCAACAACTTGCGCTGGCGCGCATTGTTTTGTTAGACCCGCACACGCTCATTTTGGATGAGGCGACTTCCTTGATGGATCCGACTGCGGCCCGTTCGTTGGAACAGTCTTTGGCGAATGTGCTTGAGGGGCGCACTGTCATTGCGATTGCCCACCGACTTCACACTGCTCACGACGCTGATCGTGTTGCGGTGATGGTTGACGGGCATGTTGTAGAGATCGGCAGCCATGATGAGCTTGTGGAGGCCGAAGGGGATTACGCGAAGCTTTGGAGTTCTTGGCAAAGCGAATGATGATGGTTCACATGGGTAAGAGTTGGATGATTAGGTCTTTTTTGCCAAGTGGCGACCATTCTGCGCGGCAGTAGGCGAAAGGAAGTGACTCAGCCGGGGAAATAATGTCGCTCTCATCCGCATTATCTTTTGCCGGCATCCCCTCAAACACGGCCACATAACTGCCTGGAACGAACGATGGTATACGTATTGGTTCTGGGTTGTCTTCCTTGGTGGCTTCTGGCTTCGTCTCAAAAGAAACCGATAGTTTGAATGTTCCGCGGCTTAGTAGGACGTTTTTTGGCGAAATGGAGTTTGTGAGGAACCGGCGGTTTTGTTGGAATGGAAGTAAGACTGCGGCCAACGCATAGACCATCATTGACTGCCATGATTCTTCAGGTGTCTTTGCGGGTCTAATCTTCCGGTAATCGCAATCGTGGGCGGCAAAAGGAACCTCAGCATCCTTCTTGTCGTCATGACGAATAACTACCATGCAACCCTTTGCATTTACGGCTTTAATTCTTCTTAATACTTCATTTGAGGTTTTATTATCATCATCATTTTTTAGAGGCGGTGCTATAACAATGACTATTGACGGGACGCCTTTTTCTGCCGCAACCTTTTGGACCTCGACAGCATCAAATGCGTCAGCTCGCGTATCTATACAAGTAACAAGGACCAGAATCCCCGTGTCTTGAAGGGCGGATGCAAGTGCCCGCTTGGGACCAGAAACGCGCGTTCCCGTGTCTGGATCAACACTGTCTGATTCTTCTAGCAAGTCACTAAAAGAGAGGAACGTGTCATTCAGGGACCCTGTGGGTTCCACGGCCGCGCCAGTGCAGAAGAGACGATTGTGAAGCGCAGAAGGCCTGATTGATGGAACGCATGAGCAATCAAGCGGCATGGCTTGCTGAGGAAAATCCCGAAGCAACCGGCATGCTGTTTCGCCAACTGCTGCCACAGTTATTTTTCCGCCAGGCAGAGCCTGCCAGATCACAGGTTTATCAGTTTCTTGCACCAAGAAGTTTCGTCCAGCCCCCATGACTGCCAGCGACTGACCATCTGAAAACCAATCACGGTAGCGCTTTGGAAGATGCAAAGCCCCATCGCGAACGTGTGAAACTGGTTTCTTGAGAGAGCGGAAAACATTCGTGAATGTCTGCATCCGCCCCCCTTTTGACCGGCTCCGTAGACTCGCATATTTCGAACCGTTGTCCAGAACGCCACAAGAAAACCAATACCCTGCTTGTTCGGCTTCGAACATTTCCGGCAAACGCAGAGCTCCCTGCTCAAACCGGCATGCAAATGCTCCGATGTGCATACTGTCCCTCTACTTTTCGCCGACGCGCCCGCCCAGTTGGCTGGCATCGCCGCAAACTTTCCACTCAACGCTACTAGCCAACCCTAACGCCACCCCATAAGTTCGGCTCGGCAGATGCGATGGTTATGCACATTTTGCCTAGCCAAATCAAAATGATCCCATTTATTGGACACATGTAGCTTTGCTGGGGTCGAAAAGATTCCAAAACGTGGCAGAGCGTAGATTTAGAGTCGGTGATCTTCATTTTCTGAGAGAGAGTTTTACGCAATGAAAGCACTAGTACAAACGGTGCCTGGCAGCATTGATAGCTTGCAAGTATCTGACGTTCCAACGCCTGCACCTGGGCCCGGACAGATTCGCGTTAAGGTTCACTGTTGCGGGCTGAATCCAGTTGATGCGAAGCTTCTTTTGGACCGCACAGAAATGGGCGGAAGTGCTTATGTTCCTGGTTTAGATTTTGCTGGGGTTGTGGATGAAGTTGACCCGTCCGTACATGGTTTTGCGGTTGGCGATCGTGTCAGCGCACATGGCGCAATTGGTTTGGCCACTGCGCTTGGTGAATACACGGTCGCTGACGCGCAAACGGTGGCAAAGATTCCAGATGGGGTCAGTTTTGCTTCAGCGGCGGCGTTGCCATGCGCTGGTCTTACCGCGCTTCAATCGATAGAGCGAATCGGTGTGGCTTCTGGGGACACTCTTCTAGTCATGGCGGGCGGCGGTGCAGTCGGCGGGTTTGCGGTGCAGTTGG
>DAIOFF010000162.1:0-6218 GCA_036745855.1 Scrofimicrobium sp.
CCCCGCCCCCACCTTTAGCTAACCAAAGTGCTCCAAGAACAAGCGCTACAACAAAGACAATTCCTAAAACATTCTTCCAAGGTGCAAGGCCACCATTCAAACCAGACTTTTCCATGGGACTCATCCGTATGAATGTAGTCCACCAAGGAAATGGTTGCCAAAATATGCAAAGAGAATCGCGGCAAAACCGACCACCAAAACCCAAGCGCTCCTTTTCCCTTGCCACCCTCTAGTAACGCGGGCATGAAGGTACGCCGCATAAATCAGCCAGGTAACAAAAGCCGCCGTCTCTTTTGGATCCCAACCCCAATATCGGCCCCAAGCAGTGTTTGCCCAAACAGCGCCCAACAAAATCATGGTTGTGAGCAGTGGAAACGTCACGACTGCAGCCTTATACCCAATGTCATCAAACAAATCACGACGAGGCATCTTGAACTTCAACTTCGGGTAAATCAGGTAGATCACCGCCGCGCCGAATGAAACACAAGCAGCGCCATACGCAAGCATTGCAAAACCAACGTGCAATGTGAGCAAAAGATTATTCTGTAGCGCAGGAACCAGTGGCTTCACGCCAGTATCTAAGCTCATTGCATATACAGTCAGAGCTCCAGCCACCGGCAAAACAACTAGCGATAATACCCGAATCTTAAAATAGAACTCAGCAATAAGATACGCACCTAATATTCCAGCAATAAAAGAGACCGCAAACTCGTGTTGATTAGAAAATGGCCCATGCCCCGTCACCGCAATGCGAACGCCAATATATACGGTTACCAAGACAAAAGAAATAATCGCAAAGACTGTGGCGTATAAGGCTAAACCACTAAGCCGCGCCTTCTTTCCATTAGTTGCATTAGAACCACTATTTGCTGTCTTGCCCGAGGTGTCCTCGACTATTTCATCCCCGCCCACACCTGCGGCTACCAGTTCCCGCTTCTTTACAGGAGCCTCCCGGCGTGTCGTTATGACAACAAGATTGCAAACCAAAGCTAAGACTATGAATACCAGTGACGCGGTCAAAAGATATTCCGCCATTTGTGCTATGTCACTCATTTTTCTTCTCGCTCTCCAACTGACCAGAAATGTCAGCCGTAATCTTTTCTAAAACTCGTTCAAAAGTTATGTCGTGTTTTCCAACAGCCCCTAGACGCACTTTAGAGCCGCCGTTTTCGTCCTCTTCTACCCGAATCCAAAACCGCCTGTACTGGAATGAGAATGTGATTACCATTCCAACAACCAGCAATATCGACCCCGCCCACATCAAAGGCGCGCCTGGATCCTGGCGAAGGCGAATGCCCGTAAACTGTCTCTCCCGCTCGAAAGTAGCCGAAATTCCGCCTACTTCAACTGCCGTCCCCTGCTGGGCTGAGGCGACATCAAGAGGAGTGTCTGAGGGAACCTCGTACACCTCAAAAACTGCGCTACCGGCTGGAATAGATGAATCTGTCCGACCTGAAGCCGCTGTTGCCACAACAATCTCTAAGTTCGTTCCGTCCAGCAAGAACTGGCCGACGGCATTCGCCCCACCTTGAGATTGTCCGGTTAGGGGAACTGACCCCGAGTACAAAACCTTGTCTTCTGTGTCCCTCAACTCAATGTCAGCAGCAATACCAAACGTCGCCTGATGGAAACTAACGCCTCCATAGGACAACGGAGTATTGACCCGCACATCGTCCTCAGCGACTACCTTGTCTTCATCACGAACAATAAGGTGCGTGACATAGTCAGACGGTCGTCCATCTTCCGTGTATTCGTCCAAGAACGAAACAGCTTCAAGCGAGACCCCAGGTAAAGCATCTACATCTTTTGATCCGCCTACCGGAACATTTATATCCTCTTCTACACCCCAGGTAGACGACACAGTAAATGCTGCCAGAATGATAACAAAACTCAGGTGAGCAATAACTGTTCCGATTCCAGACCAACAATTACGATCAGCGTAAATACCATTATCAGGCGACTTTTCGTCTTTCATCACCCGGAAACGGCGCTTTTTCAGCACAACTTTCACCAAGTCCAATGCTTTTCCAGAAGGCACTTTGGATACTATTTCCTGGCGATAAGGCGCGCGATCAAAAAACTGCGCTGCCACGTAGGTTCGCGGATTCTTCACCCGCCGCCACAACTCTGGAAGCCGGTGAACAGTACACGCGATGATGCTAAGCGCAAGCAACGCAACCACAACATAGAAAGGGATTGAGGTGAAAACGTGATACAAACCAAGAAAACCTAATATTGACGTCCATCCACCAAACACGGGGCGCACAGAGTCAAGAAATGCCACGCGCGATCCTTCATCGGCCCAAACGTTTGCAGGAACCTGAGTAATGACTGTCCCCAGAATCGCAAACAAAGCCATTAACAAAATAAGTGTCAATCCAACAGTCTTTGAGTAAAACAGCCTGTAGGCCGACCGGAACAACTCCGAAGGCGCAACGCTGCGCGTTTCTTCACCATACGACCTCGACTTTGCTGCCGAATCTTTGTCTTCTTTGACTTCTGACATGATCTTCCTCTAACTCCAGTTCCAGATCAAAGCACTAAACGAACCGAGTAAATCGGAAATCATTAGGACACCAAAAAACATCATTATGATGCCCGCAATAATCTGAATGTGGCGACCGTATCGCGTCGTCCATTTCATATGGGCCAAAAACTTGTCAAAACCTAACGTCGTCAACACCACAGGAACCCCCAAGCCCACACAAAACACAAGCAATAAACCAAGTCCCGCCATAGAGGTCTTCGCTGAGAGAATCAGCCCCAAGACGCCCCCCAGAAGCGGCCCGAAGCAAGGCGAAGCTCCGGCCCCAAAAGCCCCGCCTAACGCAAATGCATGCAACGGCGAAGCTGCTTTCATGTCGATTTTTGGCCCAATATTCTGTAACTTTTGAGGAACCTTAATGATTCCCATCATTGCCGCGCCGAAGAATACAAGAATTATTCCTCCGCCCACTCGCAAAATCGGTTTGGCATCTGCTGCCACCAAACCCACCACAGAAACAATCGCCCAAAAAGCCAAGAATATTGAACTAAATCCCGCCATGAAAGCAAGAGAGCCTTTTAAGGCACCCCCGCTGGACTTCGTATCTGGCTTTTCCTCGGTCTCAACCACCTTTGCTGCAAAACCATCAACGCCAAACTGCGTGAATTGCACCATGGCCATGACAGGTGACTCTTGTGTTTGCTTTGTACCGGTTCCATTCAAGTAAGCCGCCAAAACCGGAACAATAGGTAAAAAACACGGCGACACGAAAGCCGCCAAACCGGCACCGAGAGCAAGAAGGATTGCAACCATTATGATTGTTTTTCTGTATCGCCCGACTGCGAACTCGACAGTCCAGATAAATGCATTTCGGCGTTTCTTGCCATGTCTGAATCTGGAGCGTATTCAACAACTTTTCCCCACGCCTCTTTTACGGCGTCCATGTCAGGAGGCTCAGATGAAAGGTACAAGAATCCAAGGTTATACCAGGCATTCGGATTCTTCGGATCCAGTTCAATCACTGCATCCCACTGTTCCTTCGCGGCGTCAAGATCTTTCCTATCGAATAACAAAACTCCCAGTTCTAGGCGTGCCTCAATGTTGTCTGCATCTTTACTCAATTGATATTCCAGCTCAACCATTCGGTCGAAGGAACTCACATCTGAAGTTTCTGTTCCCAGATTTGGGGTTTCTGAAGCAGCCTCCGTGACTTGATCCCTGCCAGCGAACCAAACACCAAAGACGACGCCGACCACGATAGCAGCGACTACCAAGTAGCGCCCACCAGAAGAAGCCTGTCCTTTGCTGGCACCGACTTTTCTTGAAACGATGTCGTCATCTGGGTCTAGATCAACGGGATCATCATCAACGGCCTCAGGTGTAGTTTCATCGTCAGCTTCGGGCGTGGATTCTTCGCCCAATTCAAGTCTCTTGAGTTGCTCTGAGGCCCAGCGGGAGGCCCCTTCCGGGGCCTCCCTCAGATAGTCCTTGACCGCCGCTAGCTCTGCTTCATCAAGCGGAGCGTCGCCGCCGGGGCCGTCAGTTTCTTCTTCACTTTTCATCTGATGACTGTGCGCCTTCTTGGCGAACCGAGTGAGCCAGGTTCTGCGTTGTGACTTCAGACGGCTCTAGTTCCTCAGCCGTCTTTCCCGCCAAAGCCAACTGCCCTTTCCGCGCTGCGTCCAGGCTTTGAGAGACCAACCTTTGGGAATAGTCTGGGGCATGGAAGCCATAGGAGTTTTCTGAATATGTGTAGTCCAGATAGAAGCTTGCTTTGTTTTGGTATTCACGAGCTAGCTCAATCGCACTATCTGGAGTCTTGTCCTTCAAAGCCCCCTCGATGTCCCCAACCAAATCAACCAGTGCGTCCATTGCGCGGTCCCGCGATTCGATAAAGCGATCTTGAATAGTGTTGATTCGTTCTTCAAGAACTCCATCGTCTGTGTCATGGCATGTTCCACAGGAGGCATTCAGATCACGCATTGGGGTGGAAATCTGGTGGTTCGTGACTTTTGTTGCACCTTCACGCTGGTAACCCATATGGCAGTCGGCGCAAGTAACGCCATTTGCTGCGTGGACCCCTTGTGACCAGGTTTCAAACTCTGGATGTTGTGCCTTCAAGATGTTTGCGCCTGTGGTCTTGTGCTCGTAGTCAACGTGACCGTCTTCTTTGTAGTATTCCCATGTGTCGTCTAGGTCAAGTCCCTCACCCCACGGGAATGTAAGTGTCTTATCATCGCCTGAAAAGTAATATTCCACGTGGCACTGGGCGCAAACATAAGAACGCATTTCTTGCCTTGTAGCATCACGGTTCACGTCATAGTCCTTGATGCCTTCCGAGGCCTTTAATGCTTTCAGACCGTTCTTCAAGGCTGGACGGGTAATCACCAAATCCATGGTCTCTGGATCATGACAATCGATACAAGCTACCGGGTGCTCTGCTTTTGCGACGGCTTCAGCAAACGGCATTTTGTTCATGGCATCGAAGCCCTTGTCAATGTCTCCATTTCCAAGCTCGCTCATCAAGGCCGGAGTTGATACATGGCAGTTCAAACATGCACCAGGCTGTTTGAAAGGCTCCTTCACACGGAGGGTATTCTCTTGGTCTATTTTTGCGTACTCATGTCCGCGTGCATGGCGATAGTCGACAGCGAATGCGTAACCGTTCCACATCACCTTAAGACGGGGATCTTCTTCGATCTTTGACGAGGGGATTTCTTTCCTTGGATCGCCAGGGACATCATGCTTTTCAAGAACACCTGAATGCTTTGAAGGTACGAACTCTTTTGTCCTGACATAACCTTCATACTGTGACGGGAAATTTTGGCCCCATATTTCGGGGTCAACGGTAGTGTCGTCTATTTCCACTACCTTCGTAAATTTCGTAGCGCTTTCTTGTTGCCTATCCTGAACATTCATCAGGAGCGCAGTCACGGCAAATGTAACAAGCGCAGCACCAAGGACCACCACGATTAGAAACCATGGACGCGTATAAAAACGGCCCTTGGAAACGGTGGATTCGGACATTATCTTCTCCTCTTTTTTTGCCCTCAGTGGCCCACGTCTGAGTGGCATCGGACGCAAGAAAACTCGCCCGCATCTGAATAGTTGCCAGGATGGCGGACATCTTCGGTCAGTTCTGAATGACAGTAAAGGCAGGCTGCATTGGTGATTTGCAGGCTTGAGTCACGGATCTCTATGTTTTCTGGAAACGACCCCGTCGTGAACTTTGCTCCATGATGAAGTCCGTTCTCTGCCTTAACCAAATACTTGCTGGCTATTCCGTCATGCGGCAAGTGGCAATCATTACAAGTAGCAAAGCTAGCGTGCGAGCCAGCCTTCCACCCATCGTATTCCTTTTGCATAACATGACAGTTGATACATGCCTCAGGTTCATCAGATAGATACGATGTTCCCTTGGCATAGGTCAATGTGAATACAGCCAAACCCACTGCTGCCCCGACCACGAAAGCAGCTGCGACAAGCAATACTCGTGCAACAGTGCCCCGCTTAGCGCTTGACGTATTTGTCATCTTCTTCGCCTTGTCTGGGAAATTGCTGTGTTAGATAACAGGATATCTGAACTAGCTTCCAATTTTACCGGCTTAACCGGTATTAAAAGCGACGATGGGTCAATCCTTGCAAAACTAAGAAAAAATTAGGCCTTTAGTCCTGTTTTTCACTTTCAGAAGAACCTCTCTTGCCTCGTGTGACATGTTTTACCCCCGGAACT
>DAIOFF010000163.1:0-6147 GCA_036745855.1 Scrofimicrobium sp.
ATCCCCTCTCAGCAAACTGTTCGCGTGCCACATTCAGTATTCGGCCCCTAGTTTTCGATTCTCCGGGTGGGCGCCCTCTGGTTGCGCGGGGCGACCGCTTTTCTTGGCTCATCTCACCAGTCTAACGCCACCATAAATAATTAGATACGTGTTGATTTAATTTGGATGTGAGGATACCCTCGGGATCAAGAAGGACGCGACTACTTCGCTGGCCAAGTTTTACAAGGAGATACCATCATGAACTTCATCAGGCGGAACTGGTACAACATTGGGCTAGCCCTGGCGTTCTTAATATTACTCACCCAAGTTTTCATAAAGGTTGACGGACTCCAATTGATCTTGCTTCTAAACTTGGTGGTCTTGCTTTTACATCAGTTTGAAGAATACGGGGTTCCTGGCGGCGAACCTTGGATTTTGAACGAGGCCGCCCAACCTAAAGGCGGTCCCGCAGACCGATATCCGCTAAACCAAAATAATGCCGCTTTCATCAATATGGCCGGATGGGTTTTTTATGCGGCTGCAATCTTCTTCCCAACTATTATTTGGATAGGCTTGGCTCCCGTCCTATTTGGCTTCGGCCAGCTAATCATGCATGGAATCATCAACAACAGACAACTAAAGACTCTTTACAATCCAGGACTTGCTGCCGTAATTCTCGGACACACTCCGCTCGGCATTTGGTTCCTATTTGAGGTCTACAAATTGAACCTGATCCACTGGTGGGACTGGGTATTAGCGGTCATCTATACACTATTCTTCATGGGATTTATCATGATGTTTCTTGGCTACAACATCCTTTCTAAAAAAGATTCGAAATACCCATTCACGCGGGCGGAAATGGATAAGTTTGGCCGCGTTCAAAGACTCACCCATGCAGGTATAACGCCACTTCCTTTACCGGATAAAGAATGAAACGGTGCCTTTCGGTTAGGTCCTTTTAGGCCGCCAAATCGGATATTTCGCGCAGTTTCCCGTTTTCCAAGTGAAGACGGCGATGCGCGCGTTTCGCGACTGCCGAATCATGGGTGACTGCGACAATAGTTAGCCCTTCTGCGTTCAGCGTTTCTAAAACCGAAAGGATCTCGTCACGCATGGCCTCATCAAGATTCCCAGTCGGTTCATCGGCCAAGAGCACTTGCGGCTTCACCACAATTGCCCTTGCGATGGCAACGCGCTGTTGTTGTCCGCCTGAAAGCTCACCTGGCCGGTGATTTTCCCGCTGCTCCAAACCAACACGATTCAAAGCATTGGCCACAAGGACGCTGCGTTCCTTCTTCGAAAGCTTGCGTCCTTCCAGAGCTGTGTTCACATTCTGCGCCGCCGTGAGGGTTGGAATGAGGTTGAATGACTGAAACACAAACCCAATTTGTTTCGCTCTAATCTTGGTCAGACTGGCATTTGAAGCTTCACTCAAGTCCACAGACCCCAGTTTGATTTCCCCCGAACTGGGGCGGTCAAGTGCGCCCAGCAACTGTAAAAGCGTCGATTTTCCTCCACCAGTTGGCCCTTGAATGGTTACGAAATCGCCAACATTGATAGTCAGATCAACGTCGCGCAAAGCATGCACGGTGCCTTTTTTCGTTGGGTAAGTTCGGGTGATGTTTATGAGGCGGTAGATGGTTGAGTCAGCAGGTTCATTGTTGACAACGGATTCTTGCGTGGCTGCCATGGTCATTAGAGACATCCTTTATATGGGTAGATTTGTTTTGAGCAAATGATTCTTGTTGGACGTATTCATCCGACAAAGCGCAGTGCCTCAACTGGGCTGAGTCGCGCGGCCCGCCACCCGCCAACGACTCCGGCTAAAAGGCCCCCAAATACGGCAAGCCCGATGGCTCCCAGCACAATCCAGGGGGTGACCGGGGCTCCAAGGACAATGTCTGCGGATGAAGCAACTTCTTGGCCCATTCTGCCTGGCATATCCCCCATCGGGAATCCGCCTTCGGGCGGCTGTGAACCCCCGAAACCTGTGGGTGGATTTCCCACGTTTGTGCTTATAGTTGGCGAAATCCAATTAATTATGCCTACCAAACCCAGTCCAAGTGCCAAGCCTGCGACGCCGCCAATGAGTGCTTGTATCAATGACTCACCTGCAACTTGGCCTACGACGCGACTATTTGACCAGCCAATTGCCTTCAGCGTGCCGAACTCACGGGTGCGGCGGCTGACCCCAGAGCTGGTAAGCAACGCCGCAATCAAAAGGGCGACGACAAGGACAATAACCGACAACCATGTGCCAAGATTCGTAATGAGTGATGCTGCGTTTGAGAGCGAGCCCGACACCTGCTCAGCTAAGTCAGCCTTTGAGTTCACAGTTGCGTCTGGAAGCGCTGCTTGAAGCGCCGCTTGGATTGATTCCGTCGAGGCCGCAGAATCTGCACTCACATAAACGGTAGAAACCACATTATCCATGTCGGCTAATGACCGCGCTGAATCAATTGGTAGGTAAAGGTTCGCGGCTGTATCCGCAGAATCGGTGCCAGATGCAATGATTCCGACGATGGTCACTTCACTACCCGCGACCTCGACAATATCGTTCACGGCTAGCTCATTTGTGGTTGCATAAGTCTGGTCAACTAATGCAACCAATCCGTCTGAGTCGGCGTTAGAAAACTGGCGCCCCTCCGTCAGGTTAGCCCCCGACAGCGGACCAACTGCCATCTCTGTGGGATCCACGCCCAATACGGTGAAGTTTTCGATTCCGAACTCACTGCCGCCTTCCCCATCTGGGCCGCCGGGACCTCTGTTGGATTCTGATGGCATACCACCTGGCATACCGTCTGGCCCACTGGGCATTGTCCCTTGCTGTTGCATTTCGGAAAAATCAGGCATTTCGCCAGTAAAAGTTGTGTTTTCGAGGCTAAGGACACCCGTCACACTAGCTACACCATCAATTTCACTAACCGTGTCAAGAACTGAAGCTTCAAGAGTCCCCCGTCCCCGTTGGCTGGTCAAGACTGATTGATCAATCTTTGTAGTGCCTTCATTTGTTGTCCCATCTGAGGCCTCAAACTCAAATCTTGGGCCACCGCGTCCAGAGCCAGGTGCCTGCGGCGGCGCAGTAACAGTCAGGTCAGTTCCAACGCCATACATGTTCTCTAAAGTTTTCGCTTGCGCGTCCTTCACCCCAGTGGATAACGCCGAAACTATGATCACAAGTGCAATTGCAATAGCTAATCCTGCCGCAACAATAATTGTTTGACGTTTTCTTCCGAATAACTCCTGTTTGAGCATCGTTCGATACATTGAAACCCTTCCACACGATTGCGCAGCCCTATACCCAAGACAATATTGGTAGCTAACGCCCTGCAATAAGTTTCTTTACTTGCGGGTTTTTCTGCGTCCCCCAAACGCAGACACTTCAAATACCACGATCGCGGTACACGGATGGCGCGGTTGGGTGATTTATCCGAAATACCCGCGTGACAAAATGGGCTTATGGTAGCGTCGCAAACCTCGCGAGAAAAATCACCCCCAGATGGGCTGCATTCACGATTGCCGAACTGGTGTTGGGACATAATCGCGGTGTTTGCCGTTCTGTCGTTCTCATTTATGCCAGGCCCGCGGCCACCCGCATTTCACCCGATTTTCCCGGCTTTCATAGTGGTTCCAGTTTTGTTGGTATGCGTCTTCTTGCCGTTTCGGCGGCGGTGGCCGATCGCAGTATTCACTGCATGCACCATCACGTACTGCATCACTGTGTTCATCAGCTTTTCATCTGTTGGTGTGGGAATCGCGGCAAGTATTGCAGCATTTGGAATGGCAAGTCACACGCTGCGTCGCACTGCTTTTGCTATTGGCGCGGCGGGAGCAATAGTGGTTGCTATCTTGAGTTTCACTACCACAGAGTGGGGGGTCGTTGACCCGCGCGTGTTCCAAGTTTCCGCTGGCATTGCTGTCGCGACTGCGCTTGGAGACAGTTCCAGATCCCGGCGCGAATACATGATTGCGGTTACTGAACGTGCGCGGCGCGCTGAAGAGACTCGCGAGGCCGAAAGTCTTCGCCGTGTCGCAGAAGAACGACTGCGCATAGCCAGGGACCTTCATGACACGGTTGCTCACCGCATTTCGGTCATAAGCCTCAACGCGGGGATTGCTGTAAACACTTTGGATACGTCCCCAGAAAAAACCCAGAAGGCACTCACCACAATCCATACGGCAGCCAGTGAAGTGCTGGGTGAGATTGGCAATCTACTCCAATACTTGCGTACCAGTAGTGCGTCGGACAAAGTGGAGGCACCGCAAGTGGGGCTGGCGCACCTCGACAATCTAATCATGCAGATGAACACAACAGGACTTCAAGTAAATCTGCTGGTTGAGGGGGATATCAGCACGGTCACGGGCGCGACGGACCTTGTTGCATATCGGATAATACAAGAAGGCCTAACCAACGCACATAAGCACGGTTCGAATAATACTGCCGAGGTCGTGGTTTCTGTGACAGATGACGTTTTCGTTTCGATCACAAACCCGATTGCAGACGGGGAAGAAAACCACCCGCAGGCACCTGGAGAGCGCCTTGGACTGGTGGGGGTACGTGAGCGCGTAGCTTCCGTGCGCGGAAGCGTCACAATAAACCGCCTGCACGATGGCTTTCAGCTCACCGCCCATCTACCAATACCAACAAAGGGAAACCTATGATCAAAGTTCTTGTAGTTGATGACCAAATGCTCATCAGGCAGGCAGTCACCGAGATTTTGAGTGGGCATGAGGACATTTTGGTTATTGGCGAGGCCCCCAATGGTAAGGAGGCCGCACGACTCACTGCGCAGCTGCACCCAGACGTCGTCTTAATGGATATTCGGATGCCAGAACTTGATGGGATCGAGGCCACGTCAGTTATTTGCGCTGATCCTAAAAATGCGGGTACCCGCGTGCTCATTTTGACCACTTTCGAAGAAGACGACTACGTTGTTTCTGCCCTTCGTGCAGGTGCAAGCGGGTTCATTGGAAAAGGAGCCCGACCAGATGAGATCACTCAAGCTGTGCGTGCCATCCACGCGGGTGAAGCACTCTTATCCCCTGCCGCAACGCGCAGTCTGATTGAGCGTTGTGTCCTTACTCCAAATGCTCAGGCAGCAATGCCCGCGCGCATTGCCCCCGAAATTGGCCTACTCACCGAACGCGAACGGGAAGTGCTGCTTTTGGTTGCAAGAGGAATGTCAAACCAAGAAATCGCCGATGAACTAGTAATCTCACCCCACACCGCAAAAACACACGTCAACCGCGTGATGACAAAAGTGTACTCTCACGACCGCGCGCAACTGGTCATCCTGGCATACGAAAGTGGGCTAATAGTTCCCGGCTCGGCGTCCTGACTGCGCCCCTTTTCGGGAGTGACACGATAGCGTTGTCAGGTCCGCACTTTTGGCTGCATTCATGGTGGTTTTTCAGCCATTAGTGCGGACCTAAGTTTGGTGAAGCCTGATCGAGTTCCTTTTAATGTTGGCCGTCACTCAGGCTAGGAAAGTCCTATCCGTAGGCCAATCGTGTAGTCGGTGGCAGCGTAGAAATACCGATAGGTGGTGGTGAATCGGTACTCATCGTTGTAGTAGAAGCTACCGCCACGCTTGATGTAGTTGTCCGTCTCTTGGTCGTAGAGTGGGTCAGTCTGATCCTCCTTCGGGTAGGGAGCGGCGTAGTCAGCAACCCACTCATACACATTCCCACTCATGTCGTAAAGGCCAAGTTCATTTGGTTGTTTCTGCCTGACGGGATGCACGTTCGGGCCGTCATCGCTCGTCCACGCAACCTCGTCCAAATCGTCGCTACCTGCATAGCGAAAGCCCTTACTATTGTTGCCGCCCTTGGCAGAGAACTCCCATTGTGCCTCGGTCAACATGTGGAAGTTCTGGCTCTCAGGGATAATGCCCGCATCATGGGCTTGCTCATTCAGCCGGGTGATGAACTCCTTACTGTCTGGCACGGTGATACTCGCGACTGGCGTGTCGACGCTTCCGTTGTCGCGACTACCATTCATCACCTGATCCCAAAGCGCCTGGGTTACCTCGGTCTCACCGATCATGTATGACGAAAGCGTGACCTCGTGCTCACCAGCCTGGTTCTCAACCTGCGTTCCAGTATCGCCAGCGCGCTTGTCGTCCCCCATTATGAATGTGCCACCCTCTACCAGGATCATTGTGAACT
>DAIOFF010000164.1:0-6145 GCA_036745855.1 Scrofimicrobium sp.
CAGACACACCATCAGCCAAGCTTTGGAATTGGTCGGCAGCCGTATTTACCCCATTTTCTAGTTGATCGGTGCCATTTGCCAGCACCCCAAGTCCGGAAGCCAACTGACCTGCACCATCGGCGGTTGCCTGCGCTCCAGTTGCGGCGCTGCTTAGACCAGAAACTAACCCCGGAGCTTGGCTTGCTAGTTCGCTAAGCCCATCCGCGGCCTTTGAAGCGCCATCTGCAAGTTCACCTATACCACCAGCAATCTGTTTGGAACCGGACTGTGCAAATGAAGCGCCATCTGCCAGCTGACCAGCGCCATCGGCTGCTTCTCCAAGTTGGCTGCCCATGGTGTCGACCCCAGAAAGCAATCCAGTCACGGCCTGCTTTGAGATTTGCCCCCCAAATGCCACAGATGCTGCAGAAGTGACGTCACTGACGATGGCTTCTTTTTCCACCGAACTACCAGGTGCGACCTCGACAGCAAACTGTGCTTGCTCAGCCGCTGCGGGGTCCTTCGCAGAAAGTACCGCCTTCGAAAAACTCTTTGGAATAGTAACTGTCGCCGAATACTGGCCAGACTTCATGCCTGCGGCAGCCCGGTCTTCTGTTGTGACTTCCCACGTCAGATCATCATTTTCTTTGACAAGCTGCGCGGCCAACTGTCTGCCCATAGGTGCCAGTTGCCCGTCAACCATTTGGGCCTCGTCCATATTCACGATTGCGCCCACAAAACTTGGCGGCGTCGATGTCCTAACAAGAGAAAAGATAACTAAAGCGCAACCGATCATTGCGGCCAGAAGCGAGACAATAGTGCGATTTGTGCGAGTCATACGAGGACTCCTTCATGAGTGAGGTTGAGGACCATAAACTTAGATGGGTCTGGCTCTTCGTTTGAGCTAGTGCCGATAACCACGTGAGGGCCGTTTGGAATGTCACAAGGTGAGTCCATCCATGCCGCAATAATTTCGGGGTTCTCACGGACAGCAATTTTTAGATCTTCCGAGGTAAGCGCAAGTGCGGCGCGTCTGCGGACAGCGCCTGAGCGTTCAGGGAGCAAATAGCCTGCGACTTTCAAGCATTCCCCATTTAGGGGTTTGCGGCCCGTGACCATAGCTAAAAAGTCTTTGACAGTTTCTTTGGATCCGCACACCCAAAGTCCCTTGTCCTCGGGAACATTGATAGTAACGGTTCTTTCTCCGACCGGAACATTTTCTGCAGCCAACCAAATTCCCTCATCAGGCCACTTTCGAAGCTCCCGTTGGCGGACGATTCCTTCGCCTTCAATGTCAAGGGTTGGAAGTATCTTGTCAAGCCATTTCGGAATCCACCACGCCCACTTTCCAAGTAAAGTCATGGCGGCTGGTATGAGCGTCATGCGGACGACAAAAGCATCGATGGCGACACCAACTGCAAGGCCAAGGGCGATTGGTTTGATGTTGGTGTCACCTTGAGGCACGAATGCTGCAAACACTGAGACCATAATGATTGCGGCAGCAGCAACGACTTTTGCTGAGGCCATGAAGCCAGTCCTAACAGAGGACCTAGAACGCCCCGTATGGACGAAGTCTTCACGCATTCTAGAAACTAAGAACACTTGATAATCCATTGAAAGGCCAAAAAGGACACCCATCAGAATAATCGGCATGAAGTTTATAACTGGACCAAGGCGGGTTACCCCAAATACCCCTGCCAGCACCCCATGCTGGAACACCATGGTGACGACGCCAAATGCTGCCAGGACAGACAACAGGTAACCAAGCGCGGCTGTAATAGGCACGGCAATTGAACGGAAAACTATAGCAAGCAAGACTAGTGACAACCCAACCACAACTAATGCGAAAGGCAAAAGGGCATCCGATAGCCTTTGTGAAACGTCAATGCCAACAGCAGTCATGCCTGTCACTGAAATATCAACGTCAAAATCTTTTTCGAACTGATCGTGAAGTTCACGAATATCATGAACTAGCTGTGAAGTCTCTTCTGAATCTGGGGCACCAGTTGGGATTACCTGAATGATTCCGGTGTCTGCGTTCATGTTTGGGGTAGCCAGCGGTACTGCGCCAACTCCTGGAAGCGTACGTATTTCGTTAGCCATGTCATCCATCAACTTCAATGGATCATCAGACTTCAAAATAGGTGTGGTGATGATTAAAGGCCCGTTGTAACCGGCCGAAAATTTCTCTGCCACTAAGTCATAGGATTGTCTGGCCTGGTTTGATTCAGGTAGTACGCCAGCGTCTGGTAGAGCTAAACGCAGGCCGGTGGCTGGGAAGGCAAGAAAGCCAAGGAAAGCGATAAAGACAACCAAAGTTACTGCAGGCAGCTTTGTGGCGGCCTTAAACCATCGCGTAAAGAATTTCTTCTCTTTTGGGGTCGCGGGGGGTTCCAGGGCTGCTTTGCGTTCGTTTTTTGTAAGAACCTTAGGGCCAAAAAAGCCAAGTAAAGCAGGCAGAAGTGTCAGCGCGACTAAAACAGCAAGGCCAACGGAAAGTGAGCCAGCACAAGCCATAACTGTCAGGAAGGGAATACCTGCAACCGATAAACCTAGAAGAGCAATCATGACTGTGATACCAGCGAAAACGACCGCTGAACCTGCGGTACCAACAGAGCGCGCAATGGACTCTTCCCAGTTCATACCTGTCTTCATCTGGTCGCGGTGCCTTGCAACAATGAAAAGGCAGTAGTCGATTCCAACAGCCAAACCGAGCATGATCCCTAATAGCGGAGTCGTGGAGTTAATAGTGAACAGCGCTGTTCCTGCAAATGTGATTCCTGTCGAGGCCGCAACGCCAATGATCGCAGTAATAAGTGGCATTGAGGCCGCGGCAAGCGTACCAAGGGTAATGACCAGTACGACTAGTGACACAACCAAGCCAAGGCCTTCTGTCCAGGACAAGGTTGGGAATTCTGTGGCAAATAAGGAACCACCTATGAGAGTCGTCCATCCATCTGGTAGTTCGTTTTTCAGATCAGTCGCGACGCTAGATAGAGAGTCTTTTACGGAATCAGAGACGTCTGTCTGTAGTGCATCTAGTTGGACGGTAATGAGAGCCGTCGTCTTGTCTTCGGAGACTTCTGCCGGCATAAGTGGGTCATCAAGGGCAGTTACGGCGCGGACTAATGGTATTTCCATCAATGCGTCAGTTGCGTCATCAATGGCACTTTTTTGAGTTGTTACATTTGTGCCGTCAGGAGCGCTTACTACCACTTGTGCGGATGCGCCACTCACTTCTGGGAAGGTGGCTTCTAGCTGGGCAAGAGCATTTCCAGATTCAGTTCCGGGGATGCTGACGGAGTCATCTAGACCCGTACCGAAAAGTCCGGCCGCCGCGCCGACTAATCCCAAGAAGATTGCCCAAATGACGACCACCCATTTTCGTGCACGGATTGCGCGCCTGGCCAACACATAAAGCAGAGATGACATAATTTCCTTCAAAGGATCTGCAAACAACAACTCAATACATCAGTGTATCCGATACAGTTGTGTATTGGATACACTGATGTATTGAATTTTCTGTGGGGTAGAACTAACAAGAGACTAGGAGGAACAGTGATAGGGAGAAACAGTGACAAAAGTTATTAGGGGGAGGCGGGCGAAAACTCGCACACGAATACTTGACTCAGCGGTGGACGTATTTTCTCAAGTAGGTTTTGCCTCAGCTTCAATCGAAATGCTTGCAGAAGCAGCAGGGTTTTCAAGAGGTGCGTTCTACTCAAACTTCGATTCCAAAGACGAACTACTCCTCGCAATCGCAGAACGAGAGATCGAACTAAAACTGGACGCCCTTCCAAATGCACTCGCACTTGTAAAACCAAAAGACGGAGAAACCCTGGACTCTGACACAATCAGAGATGTCCTTATCTCCCTCATCGCTGGAACAGGGGATGAACGCCGCTGGCAAACCTTGATGAGCGAAATAGAACTCTTCGCACTGCGCAACCCGGACGCAGCCAGTGGATTCATGAAAATATACAAAGAATACTTGGATCGAATTCCAGGCATCCTAGTAGAAGCCCTGGCGCGCGCCGGACTTCGGTTCACACTTCCTGCCCACCATGCCGCACGTGCATTAACAGCCATCTACATGGATGCCTCGCGGCAAGCGGCACTAGCCACAGATAGGCCTTTTGAAATCGAACTTCGTGAACGAATGGAAGGATTTGCACTGATAGTTTCAAAGTTCGTTGAGCCCCTTTCGAAAACACCGATGTAAAATTTGAAAATGGACACAGTTCGTCGAATAGCTTCCGCACTGATTGCATCAGCCCGAGAAGAATCCTTTGAAGCTGCCGTATACGCTGCTTGCAGCCTAGTTTTCTTTCACTGGAAAAACACTGAATCGAACGACAAAACATCCCTTGGCGATGATGACCCGCTGCGCCGGTTGAGCGCGCCCGCCATCGCGCGAATGCGCACCGCCGTCAATGACCAACTAAACGATGCAGACCAAGACCAGCATTTTCAAGTCTTTGAAGAACTGCTTCTACTTCGGCAAACCCGTTTATCTGGCAGCGGCCTTCGACAAGGACCTAACGCACTTGTCGCGAGCATAATGGCCGAACTGTCTGGGAACCCGCAGACCGTACTTGATCCCGCTTGCGGGATTGGTACGACTCTATTAGCCGTGGGTAGCCGTTATCCTCACTCAAAACTTGTGGGGGTTGAAGAAGATCCTGAAGCGTCTGGACTGGCCAGAAAACGGTTGGAGCTTGCAGGTCTGAATGCGCAAGTGCACACGGGGGCGTGGACCGCAGAAAAAGATGATGACAAGTATGATGCCATCTTAGTTACGCCACCTTTGGGTATGGGAGAGCTTTTTGGGGGCGACAGGGAAGTTCGTGGAGCAGAGATTCGTTGGGTGGGACGCGTCAGTGCATCACTTTCGCCAAAGGGGCGTGCCTGCGTGCTGCTGCCAACAAGGTCTACTTTCAGGAGTGGGAAGCTCGGGAATCTTCGTGACCGGATTTTGAAGTCTGGCAGGGTGCGTTCAATAGTTGAGTTACCTTCAAAGTCTGTTCTTGACGCATCTACCTCTACGTGCTTGTGGGTGATTTCTGGCGAGGCGGCGGTGGCAGACAAGCCAATTCTTCTTGTGAACCTAAAGCCTATTGCCTCTGGACGCGCTGAAGGCTGGGACAAGACAGGTGACGCTATTGAGCAACTAAAACTTTGGCTTGACGATCATGAGGAACCTGTTTCGCCAAAATGGTTGTCAGATCTAAAGACCGTCAATCAACTTCTTCTGTCTAACTCTGCGCTTCCTTCGGTACTTCTTGAAAGGCGATCATCAGATCTTGATGCTTTCATTTCACCGCCGGAAATGATTTCACTTCATTCCTCTCATCTAGTTGAGCTTCGGATGCAAAACTTCAAAGGTGTCGGTTCTCTTGTCACTATTCCTTTGCGTTCGCTAACACTTATACTTGGGAAAAATTCGGCCGGAAAATCGTCAATATTGCAGTCATTATTGTTGCTGAAACAATCAATTGACGAACCAAATTTAAACCCTTATGGTCCAGATACACGCCTCGGTAGTTATAGTGGGATTATTCACAAGCATGACGCTAGTAAACATCTTCGTTTAGGGGTGACTTTTTCGCCGCCCAGTGGTGTCAATTCCGCATCAATTCCAAGCCAATTACGCAAGGTTGATCTTGAGTTTTTCCTTGACGATGATGGGAACGCCAAACCGACAAGCGTTAGTGGAATGTTCGTCGATCACCAACTGACGTGGCAAGTAAGCCCCGTGACAGGGAAGTTTCAACTTCCCGTTGCACAGTTTCAAGAACTAGCGAGGGTTGAAGAAGAGCTAAGGCGTGCCGCTTCTGGTTTGGAGGTGGAATCTATCTACAGACAACTAATGGATGTCCTACAAAAAGCGGGATTCAAAGCCGTAGATTTCACTAAGCGAGGATTGCTCCCTGCCAAAATAAAAGCAACTGATCTGGAACTTATCGCTGACCGGGGGAATCAACTTCCCATGTGGTCAGGATCTTTGGCATCCGCGTTAGAAAAAACAGGGGTGATAGTAGACAAAATCGGAAAAGAACTTGCAGAACTATTATCGAAAATTGCATATTTAGGCCCTCTGCGTGAAGCGCCAACTAGGCTCTCACAGAGGGCATCTAGTTCGGCGTCTCCAAATATTCCTTTTCTT
>DAIOFF010000165.1:0-6128 GCA_036745855.1 Scrofimicrobium sp.
TCCAGGTGAAGATCATCAACGAGCAGGATCAGATCACCATGCAGGCCATGGCCGGATACATTGACATCCAAAACGCCAAGCACCTACTTCCCCGGTTCGCCAACTACGAGAACCTACAAGCAATAAGTTTGCGCGGCGCAGGCCCAGGAACCAGTTCACAAGCACCACAAATCTTGATTGCAGACGTCACAATGGTACGGTACCTACTTCGTGACGTCTGGGATAACTTATACACAAAACCCAAGAGAATACGGTTTTTTGCCAGATTCCGGCGTGAGAAAAGTAAATCTTTGTCCACGTTAAGCCAATTCTGAACCCAAATATGGCTAAGGTTGCCCTATGGCAAAACAAACCGCATGGAATCTACTTTTTAGCTCCAACGATGGACTAGCAAAAACGCCAACGGTCGATGACGCTGTGGTGACAACGGTTCCAGCACGCAAACCCGATGGATGGGCTGGAAGCGAAGGCCCTGGAATCGACTGGAAGAACTGGCCGCGCAGTACAAATACAGGACTACCAATGATGCACGTCCTCACTTTGCGGCTACCACAAGACTTCCAACGGCAAGGTTCAAAATATCCTGGTATCGCATTTTTCGCTGGTGAGGGGCAATTCGCCGAAGAAGACAGTTATCCAGGCATCGACTCTGACTCATCAGAATCATTCTTGTCAGATTTGGCAAAAGCCGAAGAACACCCCAGGCTTCGAAGGCGCAGAGACATTATTGATGGCGAGTTCGCACTCATGTGGCTAACCGAAGAAGAGATAGACGGCGGGCCCAAAGCGCCCCTCGAAGACCTTCGAGACGAGGACGACTATGAAGATGAAAGCGAGGGCTGCAACGCTTGGGACCAAATCGAACCCAAAGTGGACATCTACCTAGTGCCCCGAAATGACCCCAACGCGGGGCTAGCGCCCCAAGAAGTTGAAGCCGGAGAAAGTGACCCGCAAACCGGATACGCCTCACCACGCAACAAAGACTACGACTTGCTTCCGTGGGCAGGTGAGCTCTACGGCATGTGTCATCTAGGCGGCACATCATTCCACGTCCAAGGCCTGCCAGAAGGACTCACGCCCTGGTACATGGAGCTTGAAGAGATTGTTGGCCTGAACTTTGGGGGCGACGGCAATGCCCAAATCGACCTTGAATCCGACACA
This sequence comes from Scrofimicrobium sp., assembly GCA_036745855.1. Taxonomy (GTDB): domain Bacteria; phylum Actinomycetota; class Actinomycetes; order Actinomycetales; family Actinomycetaceae; genus Scrofimicrobium. The sequence continues at coordinate 1,162 of DAIOFF010000165.1, forward strand.
TTCGACTGGGCGTGCGGGTAGCCCTGACTGGCACTAGACCCAGAGCTACCTTGATTCCTCAAGACAACAATCAGGTCCGCACTATTGGCTGAAAAACCATACGCCAAACAGCCATTAGTGCGGACCTGATTCGTGGCCCTCGTAATAATCACCTAGGCGAAATTTGTACCCCCAGTCGGACTCAAACCGACAACACATGCTTCAACCATGGACCACCTCTCAGAATCTCATTGAATACGTCTGTCGCTAAAGGAAGATGAGCGTCATCTTATCTATGCACTTTCTGGCCCCTGCGAAAGGTAGTAGGTCTTCGGGATAACTTCAACCGTTTACTTGTTTACAAGGAACTGGGGATGTCCAAAAGGCAAAGCAAGCCAAAAAGCAGGTACTTCAGAGAGCTCCCATCCTCACCAGCGGGAAATAGATCATTATGAGGCGCGGATAAGTGGGGTTCTGATACACGTTCAGGTCAGGTATCATTCCAGCTCCAGGACTGAAATATGGAACGTCTATCCCGTGGGTGGGCGCGGAATAACCAAGATTAATGGGCCTGGCCAGGTCGTCGATGTCCCATGACTCAAGTAGTAGTCTGATTGCATGAGCCCTGCATCTGATCCCGTTGCTGCTATTGGCGCTGCACTGGATGAGCAGGTGGGTTCTCAACTGCCTTCAGATATGAGGCAATATTTGCTCGAAGATTTTCCGATTGCGGACGAGGCAGACACCGTTGAGGATTATCTCTACCAGGCGGTAAGACGCAATATACCTGTTGAGAAGAATCTGCTGAAAATGATTTCTGAAGACATTATCCCAAAGGCAAGGGGGCCCCAAAAAGACCTTATCGCTCGGTATTCTGAGGAATTACTAGCAGTCTAGCTGCATATCGACTATCGACCGCGGGATTTTTATTGCCCATTTTGGGCTACACGCTTATCTCCACAGTCCCCCTTCACACCCACCAAAATCCGAAGAACCACTTTACAGGTGATGTTTAGACACAAGAGTCCGACTGCCACCCTGAACACGTACTCGCACTTATGGCTGGAACGGTTAGACGACGTTGCAGACATCATGGAATCAGCTCATCAAAAACTAGCCACGTAACGTGCCACGCGGTCCCAGTGTTGGACGGACTAGACGTCACTCACGCAGTTGGCTACGCACAAGAAGTGTGGCGACACTACGATAGAATCGGAATATTCTCATTCATAACTGTTGACGGAGATTTGTCGAATGGAAGCGCTAGACGGGTTCATAAACGTTGGTGCTGATCTTAACTCAGTTGTCTCCCTGGTCGAGAACGAAACGGACCTAGAGGTAACCAGGTTCGGCACTGATGCAGCAGTTGCTAGGTACGGCGATCCCGAGACCGGCGCAAGCTTCGATATCGCTGATCCAGATGAAGGAACAGATATTAGTGTCCGGGATTTCAAGGGTGGGCTGCTAGCAACGCTATATACCCTCATAGAATCCAAAACGGATTGGGAGTTTTGGGCAGTAAACGACGACAACGTTATTGCTGAGCGCGGTCAGCTCAGAAACCGATGGCTTGCTGACCTCGCTGATTCATAACCTTAGTAACTGTCATTTTTCCGCTCACATCGAGCAGGATTTTTATTACCCATTTATCTCCACAGTCCCCTTTCACACCCCACCCAAGTCCGAAGAGCCAGATTGCTGAAAAGCACCTAGTTGAGGCGACATCTTCTAGCACCGATTCGAAGCGTTTGGACACAGTTAAACCACAGTGATTCTACATTTTCCCTGGTCAGCATTTTGGGCAATTTTGAGCTAATCGGCTCTGATCAGGTATTTCAGTACCCCCAGTCGGACTCGAACCGACAACACACAGATTTTAAGTCTGTTGCCTCTGCCAATTGGGCTATGGGGGCAGCCGGGTCTATTGTACTGTGACACCTAGGTGAAATGACCAATCGGGGGAAGAATCCCACAGTTTGCGTTCGTTTATTAGTGCCAAAGTTTGGTCACCGATGGGGTTTATTCCGGGGCCAACAGCCAATGTGTGGGCTAAAAGTGCGTGCAAACATTTGACGCGGTTTGGCATTCCACCTGCGGAGAAGTTTGAGATTTCTGGAACTTCACCTAGTAAACTACGCCTTTTGAGGTAATCCTCATGAGCTGACGCGTAGGCATCTGGGATTGTTTGATTCATGTCAGCCATCACATGTTCTGCTTCAAGTGTTGAGCACGCAAAAACAAGGGCAGGTGAGGTCAAATAAAAGAGGGTCGGAAAGGGCGTGCCATTGGGAAGCCGCGGCTGCGTCACAACTACTAGTGGGTCGCCTTGAACGTCTCGCGCACCAACAGCCCACACACCGCGCGGAAGTCGCCCTAACTGTTCTTCGACGCGGGCTAGGTCTGCCGCGGTGGCGACGCTTCCAGCAGGTGCAACGTCTGTAATTTGAAGATCCCTAATCAACCTTTGTCTGCCTCAATCAACCGTTCTTGAAGAACCATGGTCCAGGGGCGTGGTGGCCCCTGTTCGGCGCGTTCTTCTTCTCTAGTCTTTTTATTTTCGGGGGCGTCTGTCACTGAGAACTGAGTTTCCCCCTTTTGTACGAAGCCTAACCGGGCTCTTGCTTGGGCTGCAACATATTCGTCTGATTCCCAGTTTTCCAGTTCTTTTTCTAGCTCGGCGCGCCTTGCAATGGCCTCGTCAAGCTCGCCTTCTACCGCCTTGTATTCGCGCGCTTGGTCCACCCATTGCAACGAAACTGGAACGGAGACCAATAGTGCGACGCTTGCGACTATCACCACAATGAGGGCGCGCAGTGAGAAGCTGACTCCTCCGGCAAAAAAACCTGGGCGTTTTGTAACTGGGGAATCTACAAGTCCCCTTTTGGTTGATCTAACTGGGCGGTTTTCTTTTTGCGAGGCCGTGGGGCGTCCCGGTCGTGCCGGTTTCCCACTGGGGGCGCGCGGCGGTCTAGGGCGGCGCACGGGATCTCGGTCAGCCATACGTCTAATCATGACGAACAGGGTGGGAAACTACACGTTTACACGCCGGAGGGGTGCCATAAGGGGTCCGGCAAGAAGTAACGTCGGCGCGACATGTTAGCGTTGTTGTTGTGATTGACATGTTGAGGAGCGCCTCTTGAAAAACGCGTGGAAAAACATGAATGCGGCCATGCCGTATCTTCCGTCCGGTGCGAAGCGTTACATGTATGTTTACATGGTTTTGTCTTCATTGTTGGCGCTGCTGGATATTGCTGCCCTAATGATTCTTGGGCTTTCTATGACATCAATGATGCAGGGAAATCCCGTCAATATTCCTATTATTGGTGAGTTCCCGCCTGACCGGTATGTTGTGTTGCTCGCGTTTGTTTCGGGCCTTATTTTGGTGCGGTCATTCTTGTCCCTGACACAACAATGGTTCGCGACCAGGAAGTTTGCCACATTCGAGTTGGCTCTTGGAACTGAACTGTTTGACGCATATTTGCGGGCACCTTGGCTTGAGAGGCTTTCGCGGACGACTTCTCAGTTAGTGCGGATGGCTGACGTTGGTGTTGCGGCTATAAATGCGGGTTTGATTCTGCCGCTTATGCAGCTTCCAGCGATGATTGTTTCTGCCATCACGATTGTTGTCACATTGTTTATTGTCCAACCGGTGACTGCGATTATCACATTGGTTTACCTTGGTCTTATTGCAGTTTTACTTCAGTTTGTTTTGGGTCGGCGAACCGTTCAGGCTGGAAAAGTGAACCGTAATTATTCGTTTAAAGTGGCGTCTTTAATGACTGACATGGTGGGTGCGTTCAAGGAAGTCACGCTTCGTGACAAGGTTGGCGAGGTTGCCCAGGTTGTTGAAAATAACCGCGCTCACGCGACGCGGGCCCGGGCGAACATGCAGTTTTTGGCGTCTGTGCCGAAGTTCGTTTTGGATTCGGCGCTCATTGGCGGTTTTTTGGTGGTTGGGCTTGGTTCTTATTTGATTGATGGTTCCCTTGATGCTGCAATTGGCGCTGTCGTCATGTTTGCGGTTGCGGGCTTGCGTTTGGTGCCTGCCCTCACTGGTTTCCAGTCGACGGTGAATCAGCTGAATGCCAGCCAGTCTCAGGTTGAGGCCGTGCTTTTCGATATTGAAGACGCTAAACGCTACCGGGCTGCCGCAACTGAGTTGGGTAATGAACCGCTTGCAGGGCATCCAACATCGGTGCGTTTAGAAAATGTCACTTTCACGTATCCGACACGTCAGCAGCCAGCGTTGGCCAATGTTTCTTTGGAGATTCCTTTTGGTTCGACAGCTGGTTTGGTTGGAGAGTCCGGATCGGGTAAGTCAACGCTGGTTGACATGCTTCTGGGGCTTTTTATGCCGCAAGAGGGCGACATTTTTATCGGAAAGCAAAGGCTTGAGGATGTCATGAAGTCTTGGCGTGCCCGCGTTGGTTATGTGCCTCAGGAAGTTTCGCTTTTTGATGGTTCGATTGAGCAAAATGTGGCGCTCACTTGGTCGGGGGATATAGACCGGGACAAGGTAATTGAGTGCCTCAAGAAAGCTCAGCTTTGGGAGACCGTGAAGAACCGTGAAGGCGGCCTTACTGCGCGAATCGGTGAACGCGGCATGGCATTTTCGGGGGGTCAGCGCCAGCGTCTTGGTATTGCGCGTGCGCTTTATTCTGATCCTTTGGTATTGATTTTGGATGAGGCCACATCGGCTTTGGACACGAAAACGGAGGCCGAAGTCGCGAAAGCTGTTCATGCTTTGCGCGGTGAGGTTACGGTCATTTCTGTGGCACATAGACTTTCAACCGTGAAGGACTCTGATCAGTTGTTCTACCTTGAGGACGGGCATTTGTTGGCGACTGGGACATTTGACGAGGTCGTTGGTGAGGTCCCCACGTTCGCCCAACAGGCGCGTCTTGCAGGTTTACTTGGGGATTCCAAGTGAAGTCTTTGTCCACTCAGATTGTTATTCCGGTTCACGATTTGACCCGCCCGGTTTCCCG
>DAIOFF010000166.1:0-6091 GCA_036745855.1 Scrofimicrobium sp.
CATCGAGTTAGAAGGACTACGCCCCTCGATCGGAACTGTTGGGGATGCCTACGATAACGCCGAAGCAGAATCAGTGATGGGCCTATACAAACACGAGGCAGTACGAAAGGACAGTCCCTTTCGCACAGGTCCCCTCAAGAACCGCGACGATGTCGAAGCCGTAACTCTTGACTGGGTGAACTGGTACAACACCAAAAGACTGCACTCCAAAATCGGTTACCTTCCCCCACAAGAAGCCGAAAACCAGTACTATCAAAACAGCAGCAAACAAAGTGCCGCTGCCTAAACACCAAAGCGGCACCAACCCCGGAGCGGTTCACTTTTACCTTATCTATGGCACTTGACATGACTCCCAGTAGTCTCTATCGTAAAGTTGGACTTGCGCAAAGTTGCGTAGTTCTTAGCCGTAAAACTCGAACACTTTAGGTTGATGGGAGATCCAGGCGGGTTGAGTTGTGACTTTAGTGGCTCCGCAATGCCTCCGCCGGTGTAATGCGAACTGCACGATATATGGCCAAAAGGGAGCCCAGAACACCGACCAATACCCCACCTACAATTCCGTAGGGGACCAGGGAAAAATCCATGACAGGCTGCCATCTTTGGAACATTGTCACGACCAAAATTGTCAAGATTGCTATTACAGTCCCGATAATCCCGCCGATAGCACCGATAATCGTTGATTCTGCTGCTACTAAACCAGCCAAATGGCTCTTTTGGCATCCAATCGCCCTACGCATCCCGAACTCTCCAGTCCTGCGCTGAACGCCGGTCGCCATAGAGTTCGTTAAGGTCAACAGTGCCGCAAGGGCAGATACCAACGTCAGCGTCATTAGAACCGTATTTACGCTTTGGTCAATTGTGTCACGCATATCATTCGGATTGGGAGGAGCGTAGACAGATATGTCATCTATGTATGTTGCATTCCATGCCAAAGGTGCATATTGCGCGACTTGTTGAGCCGCTCCAGGCTGAGTCCGTAGCTCGATGCCAACACTTGATGGAACAGCCATCGCTGAAGCAGCTTTTTCGGACACAATAACACCATTTGGAATTTCGCTGCGCATCCCCGAATTGATGACTTCTCCGACAACCGTAAACGGTTGTCCCTGCAACCAAATCGTCGGAGCGGCTATCATTGGGCCTAAGTCGAGCGCTCGTGCAAAATCCTTACCCACTAAGACTTCGTTCTCAGCAAGTTTATGTTCGGCCATGCCATGCCGGTCAATGTCAAACAGTGCAGGACTAAGTTCAGTAGGGAAAACTCCATAGAAACGGGCTTCTCTTGGTTCATCATTTGGCCGAGTCTTGACTTCGATATCGGGGTACTCAGTCAAAAGAACTGCTGCCTCGACTCCTGGCACTCCTTGGATACGGTTAATGGTTTCTTGTCCGCTGTCCGCAATAAGCTTTTTCACAGCTTCTTTCGTATTGTCTCCCGACACGAACATACTGACCCGACGATTGGCATTTGTATCGAATGCATCAGTGACCTGGTACCGTGCTGTCTGTGCAAGTCCCATGGTTGTTAACATCACTGCCACCCCCAACATAACCATCGTTATCAGACCGGCACTTCTGGTCGCAGACGCAAAAACGGATGTCGCTGCATCCCGGAAAAAAGACCTAACACGTACTTTGGATGGCTTCCCCATGAAGAAAGAATCGGAAAAAGTCTGTTCGACGAATCTTGCTGGTGGATCTTCTTCGGTCATGATTCCATCAAGAATCGAAAGCCGCCTCAGTGCGTGTTCCGCCACCTCCTGGTCATGCGTGACGATTACGATTGTCTTTCCTTGCGCATGAAGCTCGTCAAGCAACTCCAAGATTTTTCTAGAGTTGCCTGAATCCAGGTTTCCGGTTGGTTCATCCGCGATCAAAATTGGCGCACCCGTAGCTATAGCCCTCGCGATCGCCACCCGTTGGGACTCGCCACCTGAAAGCTGCGATGCCCGAAACCCTGCCTTTTGTTCAAGGCCGACAAAACGCAAAGACGCCGACGCGCGAGCTCGTGCTTCTTCGTCGCTTACGGCGCGATAAGTTAATCCGAGCATAGCGTTGTCCAGCACAGTTCGAGACGGAATTAGGTGAAACGACTGAAATACAAAAGAAAAAGTCTCAGATCGTAAGCGTGCCCGTTCCTTGTCGCTCAGAGTCGTGACATTTTTCCCGTCGATAAGATATTCTCCGCTACTCGCTACATCCAACAACGCTAAAACGTTGAGAAAAGTTGACTTACCTGATCCTGACGGCCCTTCGATGACCACGTAGTCTCCCTGACAGATTTCCGTGCTCACCTCACGTAGGGCTTGAACATGATAATTCCCAGAGTATGTCTTTGTAATGTTTCTAAAAGTCAAGGTGGTCATGGGCCGTCCACTCTTAACTGGTCACCTTCATTCAGGTCCTCCGATTTGATCGCACACTCCCCAGATACACACGCGAGCTCACGCACCTGTACCTGCATGAATTCCCCCGTTTCTCTCTGTTTCAAGACGTAGGTGCTTCCATCTGAAGTAGAGAAAATCGCGCGTTTGGGAACCAGCAAAGCATCCTCTACTGGCGCTACCCTTGAGATCGTCACCAGAATGTCTTCGCCGATTGGGATTCCAGCGGGCAATTCGCCCTGTACCGTATCGAAGTAGACCATTGAACTGTTCTCGCTCGACACATCGCCGTCTGTGCGCTGCTCAGTTTCAGTCGCTACAATCTCACTGACTGACAACGGTATCACCTCTCCGTCAAGCGTTATTGAAGCGGACATGGCAACTTTCAAAGATGCTGCTACTGGACCCGGAACTTCGGCCGATATTCTAGCTTCAAAGCCAGAAATTCGTATCTGGGCAGTCTCTACATCCAATACGGTCCCTACTTTGGGAAATGCCTCAAGACGTATTCCGTCTCGAATTTTGGGAACAAAAACCACTTCTGCCTGCGAAAACACATCTTCGTAGCGATAACTTGGTAGTTCTTCTCCAGATTGGGCCGTTTGGTTGTCCGTCTCTTCTATCCGCACTTGGAGCATCTCAGTTCCAGCCTTCTGATAAAGGCTCCTCAACGCGTCCAGTGTCATCGGGCCAAACTCGCCATCAGCCGTGACGTGATATCCAACACCGATTAGCGCAAGCTGCAATTGCTTCACATCTGGTCCTTCATCGCCAAGCCGCAAATCACGGTACGCTCCGAATGTACCTTCCAAAACAAAAACAGGACGACCGTTCGCCCACAACAAAACCATTCCAGGTTCTAGCCTTTCCCCCGTACCCGTGCCCAATCCCAACGCAGTCACTATTGTGGTTTTATCGTCGGATATAGAAAACGATATACTCTGGTTTTCTTGTCCGATTGCTCGACCATTCATCGTTAACTGATCAACCAATTCGCCTCGCCTAACTGGGGCAACAACGGGCTCAGCCAAAGGTGGCCCCGCGGCTGCTTCACGTTGTGCAGGAGATTGAAATTGCGAAGCGGCGATCCAAGTTGCTACTACAAGGATCACAACCGCAATAACAGCGAACAACCCCCAAAGCCACCGGTGTATCGCAATATTGCCTGCTATGCCTCTATCAGAAATTCTCACCTAACCAAGCTCTCCCAAAGTATTCCTTACACAAATCACGTTTAACAAGACCTTTATGAAAAGGATACTCGGAACCCGCTACCTACCACGGTGCTTGATACCTTAGAGATTGTCACACTAAGGTATCAAGCACCGTCAGATGCCTTGCCCTTGTCCTGCAACAAGATGGCCGTCAATTCTAGGAATTTTCTGCGATGTAATCTTTATAGGCTTGTGTTCCCTTGCTTATTTCCTCCAGTCGAGCAGCAAACTCTTCAGGATTCTTCGCGATTCTCTCCTCTTCCGCTGCCCATTCGGCGTCGTAAACCAGCTGTTCAAAACGGCTAGTCTCTCGGCACTTCGCGTCTTGGACAGCGATACGGATCTCCTTTTCGCTGGGGGAGGATTCTTCAGCCGCAGTATCCAATGAAATGCCTACTTGTGTGTTAAGGCCGAACTCCTCCTGGAGGGATTCTGCTACGCCTGGCATTTCGGGAAGATCTGGAATGCCTAAGTCACTCATGCATTGTCGCCATTCTTTCGCTGCCGCACGAACTTGAGGTAACTCCTCTATGCCGTTCACGTACAACGCCACATCAGTGATGCCGTAGTAACTAAGAAAAGGTTCCTCGGACATTCTCCGGGCATCACAAGAATCCCACGCTGCTGCCAAATCTGGATCAGAATCAAGATCTTGTAGTTTACGCAGCACCTCAAGTTGTCCTTTTTCAAATGGACTGAGGGGGCTTCTGTGGTACCCGTATTCTTCGGCGCGTTCAACCGTAAACGAAGGAGACAAACTAGGGGGGTAATACTTCGGCAAAGTAGGATCATTCCAGTCGAAGTGACGAACCGACATAGAATATCCACTTTCGGCAAGGCAAATAGCATTGAAAATATCTCCAGCGTATTCTTCAACACGCGTATCAATCTTCCGATAAGGCTCGCCCGGAGTAAAACCTGTCGTCACGTCTTTGATGACCAAACCACTTTCCGATGTGGTGCCATCTGGCACCACATTATCTAGGATTGAAGGATTCACAGACAACATTTCGTCACCAGCAGCGGGAAGACCGGCTCCTGATCCACACCCTGCAACGCAAAAGACGAATGTTATGGCAATGGCTGTGAGTAAAACACCATGCCTCTGGTGTTGTCGTCTTTCTGCGCGCTTTATCACTTCACGTATACCTGGTAGTAGGCGGAGGAAGCATAATCATTGAAAGAATTATCGACAAGATTTTTATACTCCACCTTTGCCTTTATGAGGAGGGAGCGACCGAGTCCATTGTCATGTTGAAAGAGATAGGAATTGGTACGTCCATTATTATACACTGAAGAAATGTTGTCGTTCGCACTCGACCCATCTGAAAACTTCCAATAGCGGAATGATCCAATGTATTCAGTAAATTTCACATTTCCTACAGAATAATTTTTATTCTTAAATACACACGTATAGCCACTTGTGCAGCTGGGTGCAGCGTTAGCATTACCCCCTTGAAGTCCGATCACCGCGGGCGTGACGACAAGCCCTCCCGCCACGAAAACAGACGCGATGCCTTTGATGATGTTTCTCATAGAAAACATGTTATTTCTCCATTCAACGTAAATTTCATTCCTCCCATGCAATCGAGCTCTAACACTGCCGATTTAGATACGTTCGACTCTGAGAGGGCTACAGTATATCTTATAGTTCGTTGTTGTTAGCGCGGCGAGTATCCTTTTGTATCTTGACTACCATGAACACACTGGGGGGTGCATATTTCCTTGGACTATGCTGCTCTAAAGTCATTACGGTTGTCCGACATGCTATTCCGTTGTGCTATCTAACACCTTGAAGGCGGTCATTCTCTGTTAGCTAAATCGTATTGGTGCTTTATCGTTGCACCGAAGGCATCACAAGCGGCCACGTTACTCAGTCTTCGCAAAAGCCTGAGCTGCTTGAAGTGCGGCTTCCTTAGCTGGGCCCGTCGCGTTGACTGCGATAGTCAAGCCCATTTTCTGCATCGTGTTCATCATGGGCGCGCCGCAGTGGTTTATTACGACGGCCTCGACCGCATGATCTAGAAGAAATCTCACGATTCTAGCGTGGTGGGATCCGTGAGTTCCCTGGTCATGAAGTTCTCCCCAAGCAACCCTATGTACCTCCCAACTATCAACTTTGCTGCCATTTACTTCAGCAATGGCGACGTCTTGAGCTTTGCCGAACCGGGGGTCTACTTGTCCATCTTCGGTCACTGGAATTGCAATAATCATGCAATAAGCATATTAGTTCGCGCGCAATCAGAGGCTACCGAATCTGACTCTGAAGCGGTAGGCGAAGTTCAAGAGACTGCCTTTTCGAATGGTCTAGCACCGAATTACTGGAGCAATACTCCAAAGGAAGTAGTTGGAAATGGCGGCTATTGCAATCCCACCCACACACTGCAAAAGCAGCGTGACAACAAACTGTCACCAATCCAAGCAGCAGTCCCGTACAAGCAGACTAATGCTGTGAGATAGTACTGTTATGGCGCAGAAAATGGGAACCAGAGC
>DAIOFF010000167.1:0-6011 GCA_036745855.1 Scrofimicrobium sp.
TCGCCGAATACTCTATTTAGTTTTGCCTAGCGTTCGGCCAGCAATGAGACTGCCACATAAATTGCATAAGGCACAACGCGGCATGGTAAGGCCTTTCGTAGAGGGGACAGGGTCGGGAAAAACAGAACATTCCCCTCGTCATGCGCTAAACACAAGTACCAGAGGAACCAGTAACGTCTTGGCAATAATTGACGCCGCAAAAAGTGCGGCATAAGCGGACTCTATGCGCTCATCTTTCGTTTGAGCTTGGGCGGCCTGCAGTACGGCAGGCTGACCCAAGAAGCCTGCAATTCCTCCAGCCGTTCGTGCGGCAGACAAGCGGTATAGCCAGCCAAATAGTGCGAAAAATCCGCAACAATAGGCGACCAAGAGTAGGGCGAGTAATGCTGCCCGCCATCCTAAACTGCTGAGCAACATCTCTGCTACAGCTGGGCCCGCACCTAGGCCCAAGGCTGCCAAGAAAAACAAAATCCCCAGTTGTCGAATCGTTAGATTTGCAGAAATCGGCATCACCCATACCAGAGGGCCGGTGCGCCGCAGCGCCCCCAAAACCATTCCCACTACCAGTGGACCACCTGCAAAACCAAGGCTAATTGTCTGACCGCCAAAAAACGGGAAAGGAACCATTCCAAATAACATTCCAAGTGTCAGTCCAAGGCCCAAAGCTAAAGCATTAATCTCTGCGATCTTTGCGTGAGAATCACCTAAATAATCTTGGACATCATTCAGGTGTTCTCGTGGAACTACTACTGCAACTTGGTCCCCTAGTTGCAGTGGAAGGTCTTCACGTGCCAACAAATCTAAATCGCCGCGACGAACTCTTGTCACTAATCCTGCGAACTTATGCGGCAGCGAAAGTTCAGCAATTGTCCGTCCAGCAATCTCTGGATTTGAAACGGTTATTCTTTCAAAACTTACATCCGACCTATCATCCGCTAGGTGGACTTTAGAAATAGTGCCGATTTGCGAGGACACCTCGTCAACAAAAGGATCTTCACCAACCAAAACTACCTCGTCGCCTGCAAGAAGCGGCTCACCTGGCGTCAAAACGCGGGTCTTTGATGCCCGGCGGACATATGACATACGTACACGTTGATTCCTCCAAGCCGCGATCGAATGTGGGTCCACCTCATGTTTCACTTTCACCGTCACAGCACGAAGTCCTTGGCCAGCAAGAGACGGAGTATCTCGTTTCTCTAACCAATGTTTCCCAGCAGAAAGCGTTACAAAAACAATCCCAACAATGACGCCAATTGGATATCCAAATGAGTATCCAACGGCTGCATCAGGACTACCAGTAATCTGAGTTGCAAGTTCTAGCGCAGGGGCAGCAGTGAGGGCTCCAGTAAAAAGTCCAACGGTTAGCGTCGGTGGGGTATCAAGTAGAAAACCAAGAAGCGAAGACAAAGGTGCACTAGTTGCAACCACGATTATTGTTATAACTAATAGCGGCATATTCGCTCGTAAACCCGAACGAAATGATGTTCCTGCTGCTATTCCCACGGTATAAACAAAAAGTGCCAAACCAAGTTGTTGAATGAGTGTAAAGTCGCTACTTAACTCTGGATTAAGTGCCGACAGAATCAACCCAACAAACAAAGCCCCTGCCGCCCCAAAACGAACTGGGCCGAAACGGATGGCTCCAAAAAGGGCTCCAAGAGCGACAACAACAAAAAGAGCAAGCAGTGGATGAACTGAAATGGCTGTCACGCTTCGACCTTTTTACTCCTTGCGTTCCTAACTAGCATGACGGCACCAAGCAAGATGAACCAAACCGGCGTTGCTAACAAAGCGGCGCGCGTGTCATCCTCTAAAGCCAGAACCACCAACATAGAAACAAAAAACGCCAGCAATATCCACGGCATAAAACGACTGCCGGGCATCCTGTAAATCGATGCCGCATGGTCGGCAGGTCGCACACGAACAAACTTCATATACGTAATCACTATCAGGCTCCATACGACAATGAACAAAACGGAAGATACCGTTGTTGCAAGTGTAAATGCCTCCATTACAGATGACCCGGCGTAGAGCAAGATTATTGCTGGAAGTAAGCAACTCACAGAAAAGATGAGTGCGCGACTAGGGACTTGGCGGTCTGATAGTTTACTCATCACTTTTGGCGCATTCCCTTCAAGTGAGAGCCCATAAATCATGCGTGACGTAGAAAATATTCCAGAATTTGCTGACGAGGCCGCGGCGGTTAAGACTACGAAATTGATGATGCCTGCAGCAGCTGGGAAACCTGCAAGGGAAAACATCTGCACAAAAGGGGATATTTCTGGTGAAACATGGTCCCAAGGTGTCACAAGCATAATGACAGTTAAGGCCCCCACATAGAAAAGGACTATTCGAAGTGGAAGAGAATTGATTGCTTTTGGAAGAGTTTTGCGAGGTTCTTTAGTTTCTGCGGCGGCAGTGCCGACCAGTTCGATTCCGACAAAAGCGAAGATTGCTATTTGGAATCCTGCTAGAAATCCCGAAAAACCGTTTGGAAAAAACCCACCTTGACCAAGGAAGTTACCCCAACTGGCTTCGGTACCGTCAGGTGCCTTGAAATGAACAGTAACTAGCACCAAACCGATCACGATCAACGCAACGATGGCAATGATCTTGACCATAGCGAACCAGAACTCCATTTCGCCGAACATTTTTACTGCCACCAGATTTAGGCCTAGCAACAAAAGAACGGTAGCCAATGATGGGATCCAACCAGGAAGGGAAGACCACCAATACTTCACATAACCAGCTATTACGACGACGTCAGCAATGCCAGTGACAATCCAACAAAACCAATAGGTCCACCCGGTGATAAAGCCGGCATTTGGGCCAAGTAAATCAGCTACTGCATCGCGAAATGACTTGTAAGAAAGCTTTGAAAGCAGTAGTTCGCCCATGGCTCGCATGACAAAAAAGAGCATGAATCCAACGATTGCATACACCAAAATAACCGATGGGCCAGCCAAGGAAATGCTTTTTCCGGACCCCATGAATAGGCCTGTGCCAATGGCACCACCAATCGAAATTAGTTGAAGATGGCGGCTGGTCAGTTCCCGGCGAAGTCCTGATTTAGTGGATTCTTCAATAGCAGTCATACGTTTACGCTAATCGGGCGTCTTGAACGCAATACCGGTTTTGGACAAAAAACCCGGCGAAAGTGGTGCGCTTCACCCGAAAGCGGGGTGGTCTGGTCACAATAGTCTGATAGGTTTGTATCTGGCCAAAGACCGTCGGTACCTCATTTTTGGGGCATAAGACCCGACGCAGGTGTGAACTGGACTTTCCCGGTGTGCTCCTGCATACCGGGTTTTTTGTTGGCGGTTTTGGACTTGTCCGTGATGGAACTGATTCGTCGGGAGGTGATTATGGCGAAAGGCGATAAGGAAGCCAAGATTGATGAGCTCACGACGAAATTTCGTGACTCAGGCGCAGTCTTGCTGACTGAATACCGTGGTCTCAGTGTAGGAGAGATGAAAGATCTCCGTCGTTCACTGGGGGGCGGTGTCAACTACGCGGTAGTCAAGAACACCCTGGCAACGCTTGCAGCGAAGAAGGTTGGATTCGACTTCCTTGAGGAAGATTTGAATGGCCCGACAGCTATTGCGTTCGTTAGTGGTGAACCTGTGGAGGCCGCGAAGGCACTCCGCGATTTTTCCAAGGCAAACCCTGCTTTGGTTATTAAATCTGGTGTGATGGATGGGCAGGCACTGAGCGCTGAAGGCGTGACGAAGCTTGCTGACCTTGAGTCCCGTGAGGTTCTACTTGGTAAGGCCGCTGGTGCCTTGAAGGCCAAGATCTCGCAGGCTGCATACGCATTCAATGCACTGCCTACCAAGGTTGCACAGCTCAGCAATGCGCTGGCAGAAAAGCTAGAAAAGGAAGCCGCCTGAGGTCCTCTCAGGTGCTTTGATCAAGAAATATTACTGAGAGGAAACGCTAATGGCGAAGCTCACTAATGAAGAACTGCTTGCTCAGTTCGAAGAAATGACCCTTATTGAACTCTCTGAGTTCGTGAAGCTCTTTGAAGAGAAGTTTGACGTTACCGCTGCTGCTCCTGTTGCAGTTGCTGGCGTTGCTGCTCCTGCTGCTGGCGATGCCCCAGCTGAAGAAGAGAAGACCGAGTTCGACGTAGTCCTAGAAGCTGCAGGCGACAAGAAGATTGCTGTTATCAAGGCAGTCCGTGCGCTCACAGGTCTTGGACTGAAGGAAGCCAAGGAACTGGTTGATGGTGCTCCTAACACCGTGCTTGAGGGCGCGAAGAAGGAAGACGCTGAGAAGGCCAAGGCTGACATTGAAGAGGCTGGCGGTTCCGTCACCCTGAAGTAGTTCATACTTCTAAAAGGGCTAGTGCTGGGAAACCAGTGCTAGCCCTTTTGCTATCTCTAGAACTCGGGATACCCCAGGGAAGCGAGTCATGGTGTATCGGGCGTTACCAAAAATGCCTCCACGGTTTTCTAATTGCAGCGGTTGATGATGTATTGCATGTAGCTTTCCCGGTGGATCCAACTATCGAGGTTCCATGAGGTCTTGGATGGTGCGAACTGTGCGTGACAATTCAGCTGCCATATCATTTGGGTTGTATTGTGTTCTGAAGATACTTTTGCCTTATATTCTGATTTAAATGAGTTCACTGTGGTGCGGTTAATCCCATGCGCTCTACCCCATATGGAAGGGGAAACATGAACGGTCGTTCCTTGCTTTGACTTGGAGTAAGTGATCTTACTTATCATGGTGATGCCCAGATGAGGGGCTGTGACTACTGGGAATAAGGTGACGTTTGAAGTGTCAACTACTTGCGTCAGACCTTTTGAGGTTACCGTAAACCAAGTTGGGACATCGTCTCCGTCAGCGTCTTTTGCCCGGGGGGCTGTTGCTCCACCAAGCCACACTCCGCCTGAGTTAATGAAACTTACTGATCCATCATTTTCCGTTCGAGCTGACGATCCTGCTGGTAATTCAATTTCGTATGTGTATCTTGTGGGTGCATCTGCATCAGGAATAACGGTTTGGATTTGCACGGAGCCATCATCAATTATTTGGACGCCAATCGCGCTCCCATCGTCAGTCGCTGAATATACTAACGTGCCATCATCGGTTGCTTTGGCCAGGGAGACATCTACTTGTGTAGGAAGCGTGATAGTCAGCGTGGATTCTGGGTCTTCAATGGTTCCAAGAGAAATTGGGGATTTCGGATCAATAGGAACACGGACTTTTACCTCACCAAACGTCTTTTCAGCCTCTCCATCTTCAATAGGTACTGAGATCACGGAATCCTGGTAGGGTGCAACTGCTGCAATAGAATCGGTTATTTCGCGAGGCGAGTCCCGCCCAGGTTCGTCTGCTGCATATACTGCAGAACCAGTTAAGGTAATCGCCATTGCGGAGGGAAGCATTACGGCAGATAACCGAGCAATGTAACGGAGTGTTCGAGGACGATTTGAGCGAGATTGTGTCATCTTGTCTCCTCTAATTAGGCAGTCAAGGGAAATGGTACAGTTTTTCCCTGGCTAAGGTGGATTTGGACTGATATTTCATCAATGGTGATTAGAGACTTTGGTTTGCCAGAACGCCTCGCAAATACCCAAAATCCTGGCTCAACTTTTGATAATGGGGAGTTGGAATTTTCGTGTTTCTGACCGCACTGGCCATTTTGCGGAGTCCAACTGGCCGTTTTGCGGAGTCCAACTGGCCGTTTTGCGGAAAGTAGCGCCTCAAAGTCGCTTCCACGCGGGCTTCGTGCTTATTGCTCTTGCCCTTGGGGTTGCATTCACGCTCGCTGGTTGCGGCAGTGATCAGGAACAGTCCGCTCCCGAGGCCGTGGAGACTCCTCCCCTCGAACCCGTTAATGAAGAACCTGCGTGTTCTGACCTTACTGGTATGGAAGCGGTGGCGCAGTGGATCGATGAGGTTCCACCGAACCCATTGGGAAAGGAAGATGGCGTAAACGGCTGGGGGGTGGGCGGTGAGTACGACCGCTATGTGGATTACGAGACTTATGATGCTTGCGCTGG
>DAIOFF010000168.1:0-6008 GCA_036745855.1 Scrofimicrobium sp.
CCAGACAGGGTTTTCACGGATTTTCTGCGCTTTTTGGCAACCCAGAATGGGCCAGACCACACGCCCCACCAAAATCCGACCAGCCAACAACAAACTTACAGAAGAGCCACTATACGGTCATCGTCGGAAGATCGAACGCTCTACAGCCAGTGGGAAAAACCTATAGCCGGTGAGCTATAGGCCACCGGCCAGACAATAAACCCACCGGCTCCAAACAAGAACCACGACACCACAAAAACAGGGTTCGAGCGAACCAGACTTGAGGACCTGGTTGAGGCGTAACTAGGGGGTTTAGCTACCGTCGTCCGTGTGGCCCCCCAGTAAAGATCCCTGAGAACAAGGCATGGAACAACGGCAGGACTGAGATCAACATGAATGTGTTGCCGAAACCTGGATATTGGGTGCGCAAAAGAGTCCCCGAAATAAGCAAGGCCATAAAGACAACCGCCGAAATGACACGCTTAAGTAAGCGTTCAACCCGCCTGAGTTCACGGTCCACCCCTGGCGTCTTCACCTGTAAACTGCCAGTTTCTGCTGCTGTGGCAAGCTTATCGATTCGCTTTGGTAAGCCTGCAATCATCCCAAACGTGGAAGTAATCTGCTTGCCAAAATGCTGAATAGTGCGCCCGCCCTCACTGCGCACCAAATCATTGGCGTAGGGTTCCACGGCCTCCCAAATATTAAACTCAGGGTAAAGAGCGCTACAGACACCTGATAAAAGAGAAACTGCGCGGATGATAAGAAGGAAGTTCTCTGGCAGTTGGACAGGCATTGACCGGATGGTCTCTCCGAACTGTTCAGCAAACTGGCCCAGTTCTGCGTGGGAAACCTTGCTTAGCTCCTGAACGCCCATACCGCCAAAGCGGTCAAAGAGCTCATGTAGCATTCGCTCTAGTTCATCTGTGTTCGCAGATGGAAGTAGCACCCCGACTTTCTGGATGGAATCGACCATACCTTTTGAATCTCTAGCCACAACCGCCACAAACAACTCGCGAAGTCCCTCACGGAGGGTGTCTGGGATTTCTCCCATCATTCCAAAGTCAACGTAGGTGATCGACCATGTTGGCTCTTCCCCCTCTTGCCCCGGAGTTACGAAAATGTTCCCAGGGTGTGGGTCTCCATGAAAGAAACCATGAACAAACAATTGGTCAAGAGTTACAGTCGCCAATTCATTGGCAACCTGAGCAGGGTCTATTCCCGCGTCCTGCAAGGATTGGACATCTGTGATTTTGATGGCCGTCACGTCTTCTAAAGTCAAGACACGAACCGTTGTGCGCTCCCATGCCACCTGCGGCGCGTTCACACGCGGATCATTCTGAAAGTCCTCAGCAAAATGCTCAGCATTACTGGCCTCTTGCAGATAGTCGATCTCTTGCATGCTGGTCACTGCAAACTCTTCCACCAATGCTGGAACGTTTACCCGCGCCGACACAGCTTTTATTCGGCTAAGCCATGCACCAATTTTGCGAAGCGCCGCCAAATCAACATCAACAATCGTGTCAATTCCTGGGCGCTGAACCTTGACGATAACATCCTTAAATCCCGTGTCCTCGGCAATAGCCTCAGTCAGTTCTGCCCTATGTGCCTGCCCCAAGGAGGCAGCAGCGACTGGCACTGGATCGAAAGACGCAAAAGCTGATTCCAGGGACCGGCCAAGTTCGGCCTCGGCAACCACACGAATACCATCAAAAGGGGCGGGCGGAACTTCGTCTTGTAGACCATCCAGTTCCTCAGTAATTTCAGGTGGAAGGACATCCATCCGTGCGGACATGAACTGCCCCACCTTGATCATGAGGCCGCCAAGATCAACCGCAAGCGCATGAAAACGCTTCGCAATCTTTCTGAATCGTTCCGCCCGGCCCCTTCGAGAAATTCTGATCAAACCAAACCTGGGAAGTACAAAGCCAAACCACCACTCAATCAGCATGACCCGCAGTGCGAATCTGACGATCTTTCGATATCTGGCCTTTGCTTGATGTTTGGTTGGACCAAGATTGCCTTTAGCTTCTGCCATCCTCAGCCCTCTGCAAGAATCGAGTAGATCTTGCGCCTGGCGTCATTGATGACTTCGATTGCTTCTTCTACCTGGTCAGATGGCGTGCCTGGGCCGAACTGCGAAAGTGCTTGCGCTAGTTTCATGCCCGCTTTGGGAAGTGCAGAGATGCGTTCTGCATCTTTGGCCACAGGTGACCACGGCAGTGTTCCTTCGCCTTCTGGAACGGCCTTTTGTCCTTCTTCGGTCAGAGAATAAACTTTTTTCTCACCTACTGTTTCAATGCGAACCATTCCTTCATCAGTTAGCAGTTGCAGTGCCGGATAGACCGATCCTGGGCTTGGACGCCACATGCCACCAGTGCGTTTTTCTATTTCACGGATTAGCTGGTAGCCGTGCATTGGTTCTTCAGATAGTAACGCCAAGATCGCAGTCCTCACGTCTCCGCGTGGCGCCCGGCGGTGTCCCCGCCCATGCGCATGGTGGCCCATCATTTGGCGTGCAGCCCCTGCCATATCCCGTATACCTGCTAGGGGCCAATCGAAGTCGTAGTCGGCGGCATATCTGTACTGCCGTCCGCATTCGCCACCACATCCGCAGTCTTTTTCGTTTGGATTATCAACCATGATTTCCTCCATACCAATCGATACCTACCGACATATCGTAACCTATCGTAGACGATAGGTTCAAGACCTGTTCTTGTTCGTAAAAACTGATCTAGGCACCATTGCTGCTCTGATCCGAGCCATTTTACTAGCGCTTGCGCGAAGGTCAGATGTCGTTATCTGTAAAAGATACTTAACCTGGTTAGAGTGAGCTGGCGAGGCCAACGGATTATATTGCTCGTCTGCCGCAAGCGTGCTCAGATCACGTGCCGCTTGGAATGCCCCTGGACTGAGAAAACCATTTTCACCAAGATACTCAACCAAAGCCTCAGGGGTTCTTGCCCTCGGACCACCTCCGACGTTTCCACCAATAAGACCCAAGTCACAAACAGTATCCGCAAACTCATCCCATGCCCCCTGGGCAAGCCGGTTCACCTTACCGCGGCCTCGCAAACGCAAAAACTTCCGAATTCGCCTAACTGTCATTGGCAAAAATACAACTGCCAATAGAAGCAGAGCACCAATCAAAACAATGCCTACTTCATAAGACGAACTGTCGTTTTTATCCAAAGTTTGGCCCCCAGTACCCGCTCCGCTTTGTGGGGACTGTTCTGGGGTTTGCTCGGTAGGCGTTGGAGCTGGCTCACTTGTGGGACTTGGAGTCTCAGTTGGATCAATCTCAGGTCCTTCAGTTTCGGCAGTACCGGTATCTGCCCTAAATCCAGCCCCACCTGGCGTCGGCTCATACGCAACCCAACCGATGTCATCAAAATAGACTTCAGGCCAAGCATGCAGTTCCCTGCCGCGAACAACATTGTTTTCGAGGTTTTCCGCTCGGCTCGCATACCCAACGGCTACCCGCGTGGGCACACCTTGAAGCCTAGCCATGACAGCAAACGTCGTTGCATAGTGAACGCAAAAACCACTTTTTGTTTCTAAGAACTTCGACATCACCGCATAAGGATCGTCTGCATCCATTCCCGGCTCGTAAGGGGCATTCAAGTCATAAACGAAATTACCCTTATGGAACCAACTTTGAAGCGCACCCGCAACAGCTGCCCGATCACCTAGTTCGCCGACAACTTCAGCGGCATCCGCAACGATTTCGCTTGGTAGTTCGCCTGGTAGAGCAAGGTAAGGCTCAAGTTCGCTGGGCGCATTATCTCCATTGGGAAATAGTTCATCCCCTGATATGGAGAGGTCCTCAGCCGATGACCGGTTTGCCAGCAGCTGCGTGCCAATGACACTATATTTGTCGCCACGCTTGGTCATTGCCGACTCAGATCTGGCTGTGTTCGCGCTTTTACTCCATTGCCATTCTTCTAAGTCGAGGCCTTCTTCCGCTGGTAACGCCGCAACTGCATGTTGTGGCAAAGGCAGCCAAGAACTAACAAGACCTTCCATGGAAAAAGTGAACGTAAACCTAGAATCATCCGAAATCTCTCGTTTTCCAGGTGTTGGCGGCAAAACCGGATACCGGGCATCTAAAACCGATAATCCCGTGGCATTCAGTTCGTCTTCTGGCAGCCAACGTCCGCCAGTAAAATCAGCCAAAGTCGAAAGAGTAAAACGGTATGTCCCTGCATTTGGTACGTCATAGGTGAACGCAACAGTATTGCTTCGATATTTCAGGTCATCAGCTAAAGCGATAGTCACGTCAGGTACGGTGCTTGAAACAGGAGATACTAAGACCGCCCCGTTCCACACACGGTCAGCGGTTTTTGGCATAACAGCAACGATTCCAGCAGCGATTGCAACTGCACTAAACGAGGCAACTAGCCCCGACATACGAATCTGTGGGGATCCCAGCCACGCCAAAGAACAAAGCAGCAAGCCCGTAGTAAGCAACGTCAATGAGCTTGGAGGTATCCGGGTTACTGCGGGCGTTACGAGCAATAGAAGTGACACAAATATTCCCGCAGCAAAAGGACTATTTAGACCAAAAAACAGCATTGCAGTAATAAACAATGCCAAGAAAACAGCCACAAGTAATACGTCAATCAAAGAAGCTATTGGTTCAAGCGGTGCCACTCCATCAGCAATACTTTTTTGAACTTCCTCACGGGTTTCACGAGGCGCATTCCACCATAGAACGTCACGTCCAGAACTATGAAACCGCCAAAACAAATATAGAAACCCAGCAAAAATCGCGAGAAACCCAGCAGCGCCACGCCACTTAGGCCAAATAGTCTGCAAAAGGCAACCAACTGATATGGTCAGCGCACACATAAACGTGGCTGTCGAAAACCATGCGTCAAGAATCAAAACTGGGCGAAGGGATGAAAGCACCAAAACCCAAAGTGCCATCAAGAAAACTCCAGACGCCCACAATCGCACCCGCAAAAACACGCCCTGAAGACGACCATCACGAGCCAAAATCGCTTGCTCCTTACCCATTGAAAACCCCAAAACTACCAGCTAGCTTCGAAACCTGTCTTGGAACTGGCACCCTCACCCACCCCGGCGGAAGCGGCAAACTTGAAACTTCACTAGTGACAAATAACGAACCACCGCCTTGCCACCGCTCTAAAGTCACATAAAGAAAACTTGGCACATTCCCCGTTACTACCGCTTGAGCTTCAAGTCCACTAGTCCAAGGCAAAGCATCAGACGCAACTTCAATGCCAGTCACAGCCAAATTTCGAAGAACATCCCCCTCACTTTCAACCCAGCAAGAATCCTCTAGCCGACCCCCTGGAATGCCACTACTCAAAAGAACACGATGGCCAAGGCGAACCCACATCACTGCGACAGTTGCAGCCACCGAAACCGCAAACTCAAAATCATCAATATTGCTATATGCCTCTTTTGCTGTAACAAGAAACAACGAACGCCTAGTGGTCAAAGGACTTTCATTCAGATTGACCAACAACTCACCTTGGCGTGCACTCTGCTTCCAATGAATCTGCCTCAAAGCATCACCCGTTCGATACTCACGAACCGCGCCAGCTGGCGAACCACTTGCATCTTGGACTGCTGCCACGCCCTCATCATCCAAAACTGACCTAGCAATATCGCCATTTTCCAGCAACGACGTAAGAACCCTGGGAAGAACCAAAAGATCCATATCACCGCGCATGCGGATCACGCCAACAACCAAACCTAACGGATCCGTGAACTCTGCTTTCAAAACCTGAACCCGAACTGAGCCGCGGCGGTTGGCATACCATTGCTCATGCGCCAAAGAAATCTTTCGCGTTTGACTCACCGCGGCACTTCGAAGTTTTTGCCCATCAATACGCCACACCACAGTCAGCGCAGAACGGCCCAAAAACCTTTGGCGAACCTGAGCGCTCAGCCCCACCACCTCACCAACCACAGGTGTTGGATCAGAAGCAGAAACCGTGGCCTCACACTTGCCAACAATCAGTAGAAAAACGACCGACAAAAGCCCCACAAAAACAAAAGCC
>DAIOFF010000169.1:0-5875 GCA_036745855.1 Scrofimicrobium sp.
GTCCGCAATATTTTGTAGTCTCCAACGAAATGAACGTCTTCGCCAATGTTACATTCCAGGTGCCATCAACTGAGGACAATCGATACAAATTTTCTCCTGTATCCTGCCGAACTCCAGTAGGTGTTAGAACCATTTCATATTGACGCCGGGTCTCTTCAATAGGGTACTTATTAACTAATGTCATGCCCAGCTGAGAAATCGCCTCTTCGGGGTTGAATGCAGGAAACGAAGGCCATGTAATCTGGCATAGTACCCGGATCAGCGGAGCGCCACTTAGGTGGCGGTGTCCGTTAGAACTTACTGTCGGTCGTTCGTCCATACTTCACACTCTACTTCACATTGATGCAAGGGGACTAGGCCTAGGCGTGGTTAATGCAACTATCTTCATTTCTGGGCAAAACACCTGGGGTCAATAGATCACAAAAGTGCTCTGACAATCCGTCTCGTGGCGGAGTATTTTTCTTCCAGAGTCCGTTACAGTGTTTTGGTGGAGAACGTGACAAACCCAGACGAACCTGGATGGAGGAGGCCTGCGCCGACACGGGAACAAAAACAGGTCGATGCTCTGTCGGCCGCCGGACTATTTTTAGCTAGTGTCTTATCGATGGCGCTTTGGAAAATGACGGGCATCGTCAAAACAGATGCGCCAGACTGGCTTTCAGTGATAGCACTAGCCGTGTCGACTTTGCCGCTAGCTGCTAGGCGCATCGCACCAATCCCAGTAGCAATAGTGGTGAACCTGGGGTTCACTTTGGCGGCTTGGATGCCAGTTCCAGAATCATTCATCATAATCATTGCGTTATTTCTGGCCCTTTACACGGTGGGTGCTTGGGAAGCGAACCGAAACCGAGCAGCGCTCGCCGTAGGCATACTGGCAGTGGCGCAAATAATCAGTTTGTTGGCTTCCCTCTTCATGATGGCAACAAAATCCGATTTGAAAGACAAACTGGCTGAAAATGCCGTTGGGTTCGCACTTTCACCTTTGGTGGCGTACTTCCTAATCAACTTCCTGATCAATCTTCTCTACTATGTTGGTGCCATTTGGTTTGGATGGAACTCATGGAACTTCGCAGCAAACCAGGCGCGTTTGCTCCAAGCCAGCCACGACCTTGCGAAAGAGCAACGCCATCTGGAAGAACAAGCCATCACAATCGAACGGATAAGAATTGCTCGCGAACTGCATGATTCCGTGGCGCACCACCTGGCTGTCATGGGCGTGCAGGCGGGGGCCGCGCGCCTAAGTGGTGACCAGGACATTTCGACTGCTGCCCTCGGGCAAATCGAGGAAAGCTCCAGGTCCGCCGTCGCTGAACTACAAGATATCCTCCACACACTTCGGGCACCTGCCGATAGCGACCAAAGAGAAGCAATCGCCTCCCTTGGCGTTGACAGACTTCCTGAACTGATGGCAGAAGCCAAAAACGCTGGACTCAACGTCCTCTACGAATCCCCCGAAATCCCAGCACTGCCCCCACTTGTCTCACTCACCATCTACCGGGTCACGCAAGAATCACTAACCAACGTGGTTAGACATGCAGGACCTGGAACACAAGCATCTATTCGGATTCGCCTCGGAAAAGAATGGGTAGAACTAGAAGTCTTCAACAAAAAACCGCCAAACAGAGTAAAACCGTTCAAAACAGGCGCACACCTAGGACTAATAGGAATGCGTGAACGGGTAGAAGCCGTAGGCGGAAAGTTCGAAGCCGGGCCACTAAGCCGTGGAGGGTTCGTAACCCGCGCGCGTCTCCCCCTAAAGGCGGAGGCATGAGCGAAGAAATCCGAGTTCTGTTAGTTGATGACCAGCCACTAATGTCAACTGGCGTGGCCATGATCCTAGAATCATCACCAGATATACACGTGGTTGGCACAGCAGAAAACGGGGAAATAGGAATCGAACAAGCCCGTTCGTTGAAACCTGACGTCATCTGCATGGACGTGCAGATGCCGAAGATGGGTGGTCTAGAGGCAACGGCAGTAATAACAAAAGACCCAGACCTCGACTGTGCAGTAGTGATTCTCACAACGTTCCAGCAAGAAGACTACCTAACTCAAGCCCTGGAAGCAGGTGCCTGCGGCTACCTGCTGAAAAACTCAAGACCAGAGACCGTTATAGACGCCGTGCGGGCAGCAGCGGCAGGGGATGGTCTAATAGCGCCAGAACTCACGAAAATCGTCATCAAAAAAGCGCTAGCATCGTCCCCACCTCACCCCATCGAAAAGAACAAACAGACAGAGGCTCTTACCGCCAGAGAAATCGAAGTATTTGAGTTAGTTGCTGAAGGACACTCAAACGCGGAAATCGCAGAACAACTTTTTGTTGGCATCGCTACCGTCAAAACTCACGTGTCAAACATCTTGCTGAAACTTGACCTTCGCGACCGCGTTCAAGCAGTCGTGTGGGCACACAGACATGGTGTAGTGAAATAGCCCCGCGGACTCATCCGCAGGCTGTAGCAAGAATTTCGTTCTTCGGGGGGATGTGCGTGCGTCGATTGCCGCCGAAAATAGAGTTCATACAGTAAAAGGAGAACAGGGATGACACTGAGTGTTTCACACTTAACGCGATCATTTGGGCAACGCATTGCCGTGAATGACGTGAGCTTTGATGTACTACCTGGGCGGCTCACGGGGTTCGTAGGCGGCAATGGTGCAGGCAAGACAACAACCATGCGAATGATACTTGGGGTTCTAGCCCCAGACTCTGGTGAAGTCACGCTCAGGGGCATTCCTCTTGACCAAAAAGCGCGTCGTTCATTTGGGTACATGCCAGAAGAACGCGGCCTATACCCAAAAATGGGACTAAGAGAGCAACTGGTGTACTTTGCCATGCTGCATGGATTTTCAAAGGCCGACGGCACCAAAGAGGCAGATGCACTGATTGAGGTCTTAGGGCTGAGCGAACGGGCGAAAGACCCGATCGAGAATCTGTCGCTCGGAAATCAACAGCGCGCCCAGGTGGCAGTTGCACTAGTTCATAGGCCAACAGCGCTGATCCTAGATGAGCCATTTTCTGGCCTTGACCCGCTGGCAGTTGACGTCATCGTTTCGGTGCTGTCAGCCAGGGCCGCTGAGGGGATTCCAGTCCTTTTATCCTCGCACCAGCTAGATGTTGTAGAAAGACTCTGCGATGACCTGGTGATCATCGCCGACGGTGAAGTGAGAGCAACCGGTTCAATCGACCGCTTGCGGGACGACTATGGAACGCTTCGGTACCGGGTTGACGGGGACGCGGACCTTGGGTGGATTCGCGATGTTGAAGGCGTAATCGTTACTGAACTGGCAGGGAACACTGCTGAAATTGAAGTTGCAGATTATGAAGTAGCAAACCATGTTTTGCGCGAGGCGATGCGGCTTGGTGAAGTCTTTGATTTCAGCAAGCAAAACCTGAAGTTGACGGAAATATTCCGTGAGGTTGTTGTCGATCAAGCAGACGAAAAAGTAGAGGTAGCGAAATGAACGAATCAAAGAGTGTAAGTGTTCCCACCGCGGCTTGGCTTGTTGCGAAGCGAGAAATATCTGCGCAGAGCCGGTCTAAGTCCTTCATTTTTTCGTACCTATTCTTACTAGTCCTTGCGATTGCTGGTGTTTTGGTGAGTGGGTGGCTGTCGGCTAAAGAACCCTCAAACACCCCGATTGCAGTCGTGTCAGGAACCGCTCAATATACTTCTGGAATCCCGTACCTTGAGGTCACAGAGGCCGATTCTGAGGATGCAGCTAGGGCGCTTGTTAGCGACGGGGAAGTCGATGCTGCTTTGGTGCCAGATTCTGGGGTTCTAGGGTTCAAGATTGTGGCTGATGAGAGCGCCCCCACAGAGCTTGTCGCCGCATTCAGTGTCAGCCCAGTGGTTGAGCTTTTAGATCCGGACGCTGCAAGTTTCCTTATGCGTTACATGGTGCCTTACATTTTTGGAATAGTCTTCATGATGATGACTATGACATTTGGGTCAACAATCGCCCAAAACACTATTGTCGAAAAACAGACCAGAACTGTTGAGTTGTTGTTAGCTGCAGTTCCAGCCCGCGCACTTTTGGCGGGGAAGACACTGGGGAACTCGATTTTAGCTTTCGGCGAGGTCGCATCGATCGCGGCGGTAACAATCATCGCCATGATCGCAACAGGACAAAACAGTTTGTTAGACATGTTGGGGGCGCCGCTGGTGTGGTTTGCTATCTTCTTTGTGTTCGGATTCTTACTTTGTGCATCAATATTTGCTGCAGGCGGTTCCCTGGTTTCTAGGATTGAAGATTCTGGTTCTGTGCTGATGCCTGGAATGATAATTTCGATGGCTCCATTTATGATTGTGGCCATTGGTTCAAGCAGCAAACTTTTAGTTTCTATCTGTTCATATATTCCCTTCACTGCTGCAGTCGCGATGCCAACTAGGTTGTTTTTTGGTGAGGCCGAGTGGTGGGAAGCCATCGTGTCCTTAGCCTTACTGGTTATTACAACTGGCCTAGTGACGCTCCTTGGGGAACGGATCTATACTGCTTCACTTCTAAAGACTGGCTCACGCATCAAAGTTAAGGATGCTTTGGCGAAAGCTGATGTCTAGGTTCAGGAAGGCATCCGCTCATCTGGGTTGCTAAAACCTGGACTGCAGTAATCTGGGTTGCCAAAAAGCGCAAAATTTTGGTTGAATCGCTGGTTGGCAACCCAGAATGTTCTTACCTCGGTTTTGGTAGTTCGAATATTCGCTATATGCAACAACTCAGAAATATCGACGTTGTATGGAGACCTTCACTTTAGGTTTGCTGTGGGTACGTGTCGCTAAAGACATCCGAATGTCAGCAACCAAGTGTTCGGGGTTTTTAAGACTTTCCATAACTACATTTATTACTTTAAATCCAGCAGAAATAAGATACCTGCGACGCTCTTCATCAGCTTGCCATTGCTTGTCCGTACCGTGGTAGCCGCCGTTATACTCAACTACCAAAAGCTGATCGACAAAAAGCATGTCTGGTCGAAGCCGTTTTCCATCAGGAAAAATTAGTGTTGGATTACATTCAGGCTTTTCAATACCTGCGTCCAGAAGAAGGCTGCGCGTCAACGACTCCATTGGTGACTCAACTAGCGGGGCTGCCCGTTCCAGTACCAAGCACCGTCTTTTGTAGCCCTTAGCCTTCGAATGAAGTGCATTTTGGTGACGAAGTTTTTCTAAGGTTGATGGCCCACAAAAAACATTCACCAGATAATCGGTGGCCGCCAGCAATTCTGAACTCTGCCATGTTCCAGACAAATCTTGCCATGTGCGCTCTGGAGTCGTGACCTTTATTCCATCAAGCCACATGATTTCTTCATCGGTGATGGCAAGCTGACTACCGTTGACTCCACGCCTCCTAATCCGATTATTGCCTTTAGGTACTCCAATAGATGGTTTAGCTAAAGCCTTATCTTGCGGATATCCGATGGGCAAAGGAATACCATGTAGGACCGCGGCCGTCGCGCCGCAGACTATTGCTTGTTCTGGCAACTGCCGCATCAAGGCTGCAAGTACTTGTTTTGGTGTGGCTTCTATTGACCGAACTCCATGGAAAAGAGATTCTAAAGCAACCCGACGAAGTTGGTCTTTGTCGATATCGGCCTCTTTCGCATCAGTGACACAAAATGCAGAACCGAAGGGTGAAAGATCAACAGGAGCCATGAGGGAAGAATGCATCATTAGATTCATGATGCCTAACCGTTGTTTCAAAACTGTAGATAACCCGGAGAAAACTACCTGTGGATGAGCGTCTCATCTACCCACCTACAGCTTTGGGTTGCTAAAACCTGGACTGCAGTAATCTGGGTTGCCAAAAAGCGCAGAAAATCAACTAAAACCCTGTCTGGCAGTCTGGTTGTGAACCAGTTTGGAGATTGATTGTGAGTGTTTCG
>DAIOFF010000170.1:0-5807 GCA_036745855.1 Scrofimicrobium sp.
ATTTTCTCTCTAGTGTCCTCCCCCACTCCTGGCGACCCCGACAGCGCAAGCGACACAAGCCCGCGGGACACCCCCACCTTTTGAGCGATGTCCGTTTGGGTCGGCCGTCTGACCACAGCTCCTCCTTTTTCTACAAGTTATCGCAAGAATAACGTACGAACGCTTCATGACCTCGATCAATTCTCCCAAATTGTTTGACAGAACAAAAGCGATGGTCCATAATCTTTTTAACGCGCGTTAGTAAAAATCGGATAACTACCAACGGAGGCACCAGTGTCCAAAGAACCCCTGAACGTCGCAGTTATCGGAGCCGGAATGGCAGGCACCACACACGCAAACGCATGGCGCCAAGTCGGAACCGTCTACGACCTTGGACTACCAAAAGTTCACCTATCCACCATTGCTGACGCATACGCACCCTTCGCAGATGACGCAGCCAAACGATACGGATACGACAAAGCCGTAACCGACTGGCGCATAATCGCAGACGACCCTGAAATCGACATTGTGTCCATCGTGGTAGGAAACGCCCTTCACCTGGAAATCGCAGCCGAACTCATCAAAGCCGGAAAACACGTACTATGCGAAAAACCGCTTGCTGACACTCTCGAAAACGCAAAAGCAATGGCCGAAATCGAAGCCGCAGCGGACACAGTAACCGCCGTCGGATTCACCTACCGCAGAAACGCCGCAATCGCCAAGATCGCAAAACTTGCCCAAAATGGCGACCTAGGCGACATCGCCCAATTCGATGGACGCTACTGGTGCGACTACGGCGTAGACCCCACAACGCCCATGGCCTGGCGTTACAAAGGACCAATGGGCTCTGGTGCACTTGGCGACGTCGGCTCACACCTCATCGACACCTCAGAACTAGTCTGCGGACCAATCAAATCCATCTCAGGCGCAGTCATGAATAAAGTAATTACAAAGCGCCCCAAAGCCACCGGTCATGTCACTCGCGGCACCGCATTGGATACCAAAAACGTCGAAATGGAAGAAGTCGAAAACGACGACGTGACCGCGTTTACCGCAACATTTGAAAACGGTGCAGTCGGCACATTCTCATGCTCACGCGTCGCCTGGAACATGCCCAACTCACTTCAACTAGAAGTACTAGGAACCAAAGGCCGCGCATCATGGGACCTAGCCCGATGCGGAGAAATCATGGTGGACGACACCAACTCACCCACAGGCCTCGGCGGTCCCCGCCAAGTGCTAGTCAACCCAGACTTCCCATACTTCGCCCGAGGCTCATCAATGGCATTCGGCGGCGTAGGCCTAACCCAGATTGAACAATTCACCTACCAGGCATATGCGTTCTTGCAGCAAGTTGCCAAAGTAACCGATAACGCACTAACACCCTGCGCAACATTCGCCGACGGATACCGCGAAATGCGCATCGCAGACGCTATTGCCCGCTCCGCCGCAGCCGGCGGCAAGACCATCGAAATCAACTAAACCTCGAAAAAATAAGGAGAATCAAATGACACTCAAATTCGGCGCATACACGGCCTGCCTACAAGACCGGCCACTAGGCGACGCGCTCGATATTCTAAAATCCGCAGGACTCACGGGTGCAGAAATCAACGTTGGTGGTTTCATTCCCTCACCTCATGCACCAGTTGATGCAATCGTTGGTTCAAAGGCAGCCGCTGAGGATTACCTAGGAATCTTTGAAGAACACGGAGTCGAACTAACCGGCCTCAACACGTCCGGCAACCCCACTTCCCCGCTTCCAAATGAAGGTATCCTTCACGCTCAAGACCTCAAACGGGCGATTCGGGCAGCTGGTGCGCTAGGCGTTAGCGAAGTAGTCGCCATGTCAGGTACCCCAGGCACCGATGCCACCGCAAAATACCCAACCTGGGTAGTCAACCCGTGGAACGGAATCGACATGGAAATCCTTGACTACCAGTGGTCAGTCATGGTTCCCTTCTGGAGCGAAATCGACGCACTAGCCCGCGACAATAACGTTGACGTCTGCCTTGAACTTCACCCCCGAAACCTTGTTTTTAGCGTGCCCTCTTTCGAACGCCTCATCAACGAAACCGGTGCCACAAACATCAAAGTAAACATGGACCCATCCCACCTGTTCTGGCAGCAGGCAGAACCTATCGAGGCCATCAAACGTCTGGGGTCCTACGTCGGCCACGTCCACGCCAAAGACACCAAAATCTTCCCCGGCGTCGCATACCGCGGGGTCCTAGATACCGACTTCGGACACGTTCCTGCAGATGCGCCGAACAAGACACCCGTTGCAGCTGACTATTGGTGCACTTCATGGCCAAATGATCCTGCATGGCGTTTTGTTGCTTTCGGTCTTGGCCACGACACCGATTACTGGACACGATTCTTGAACGCGATTTCCGAGGTCAACCCGGATATGGTTGTCAACATTGAGCATGAAGATGCCGAATACGGCAATGTTGAAGGCCTAGAGATCTCTGCAAAGAATCTACTGGCCGCCGCAAACCAAATGTGAGTGACACAAACCTAACTGATCTTGCCGCCAGTTAGGTACCCGTTTTCCGTGTCGGCCAAATGGAAGGCACGGAAAACAACAACTTTAATGCGCGCCTTCAAATGGGAAACAGCAATGTTGCTGTTC
The DNA here is from genome assembly GCA_036745855.1 of Scrofimicrobium sp. Classification (GTDB taxonomy): domain Bacteria; phylum Actinomycetota; class Actinomycetes; order Actinomycetales; family Actinomycetaceae; genus Scrofimicrobium. The sequence goes on from DAIOFF010000170.1 coordinate 2,612, forward strand.
TGACCCTTCTTTTACTTAGTCAAAATGACTTTATTTCTGAGGCGCTAAGTCAATATCAAAGATATGGACACAGATGTCAGATTCTTCATTAACATCCAAAAAATCGAAGTTCCACCAAATCCAGGTGCAAAACCAGAAAGCCTGGATGTCTTAATCAAAAACACACCTCCATCAGGAAAAAAGCGTTCCCCAAAGATAGTTGCAGGTGTTGCGACTTTAGGAGGACTCTTATTCGGATACGACACTGGCGTCATTTCTGGGGCGCTTCCATATATGAGGCATGCTGTTGCAGACGGTGGCCTTGCACTAACTGCCAGTGAAGAAGGCATGGTTGGTTCCTTCTTACTTTTCGGCGCAGCCTTTGGCGCACTTTTTGGTGGGCGATTATCCGACAAAATGGGCAGAAAGAAAAACATAATCACTCTGGCGTTTATTTTCTTTTTCGGTGCATTAGGAACTGCTTTCGCCCCCAACATTTGGGTTATGTATCCCTGTAGATTCATCCTTGGATTAGCAGTGGGCGGTGCCTCAACAACAGTTCCCGTTTACCTGGCAGAAATGGCCCCAAAAAGTATCCGCGGAACCCTGGTTGCAGTCGACCAACTAATGATTGTAACTGGACAACTACTTGCCTTCTCAGTTAATGCCATCATCGCAAACACAGTAGATGGGTCCCACGCATGGCGCTGGATGCTATTCCTATGCGCCCTCCCAGCTATCGCCCTTTGGATTGGCATGCACAAAATGCCAGAATCAGCCAGGTGGCAGGCAGCCCAAGGGGCATATCATGACGCTATTGGTTCACTAAAACGAGTTCGGACTGGAACTGACGAAAAAATAGCCGAAGAGGTCAGCGAAATCATCGAACTCAACGAAGAAAGCCAGCACCTTGAAAAAGGCGGTTGGAAAGATCTTCGCACCCCATGGATTCGCCGCCTTGTCCTAATCGGAATTGGCATTGCTATCCTTCAACAAACAACAGGGATAAATACTTTGATGTATTACGCCCCAAAGATTCTCATGGCCACAGGGCAAGGAGAAACCGCCTCTATTACTGCTCAAGTCGCCAACGGCGTGATCTCAGTTGTTGGCTCAGCCTGCGGACTTTGGTTTATCACCAAACTCAAACGGCGCACAATGCTTATTAGCGGTCAAGCAGGAATCATATTATCTTTGATCCTAATTTCTGCCGTGTTCTGGACTCAAGTCCAACCACATTTGCTTGAAAACGGAGACCCCAATCCAGCTAATCCCCCAGCGGCGGCTGCTTCCTTGATTGTCCTTTTGGCAATGATGATTTTCCTCTTTTTCAACCAAGGCTTACAGGCACCTGCAAACTGGGTGCTACTATCAGAGATTTTCCCTCAAAAAATGCGCGGCTTCGGCATGGGCATTGCAGTCTTCTGCCTATGGACAGTCAATGCTCTAATCACGTGGGTGTTCCCCATGATGATAGAAAACTTAGGTGGTGGAATGACATTCGCCATTTTTGCCGGAATCAACGTCCTAACTATTATCTTTTCGATCGTCTTCGTTCCAGAAACCAAACACCTAACACTTGAAGAGCTCGAAGAACAATTCAGTAAAGATAACTAATCCGTGTAATTCTACGCTTTGTTTTACAGGTGGGTGGTCACGGGATACTGGCCACCCACCTTTTGAAGCATCAGGTCCGCACTAATGGCTGTTTTCATCCTTATTTTCAGCCACTAATGCGGACCTGATTTGTTGGGCGTACAAAAACCCATCAAATTGTGGAGGCGCAAGAGCCCAGCAGATTCATGAAGGATATATACGCCCGTTTTACGCGAATGATGCGATGGCACCAGCAAAAAACTGTATAGCAAATCAAAAATTGGTATCAGTATGGTTTACTATCGCAGACGAAAGCACCCTTAGGTGGTCGTATTAGAAGATGGGTAGAGGTTCAAATGACATCAGGAGATTCTGATAGGGGAAGACAGATATCTCCGAAGCCCACACAGGTGACAATCCGGGACGTTGCGCGCCTGGCAGACACCTCAATCGCAACGGTTTCGATTGCATTCAGCTCAAGTAAGGGGATTGCACCGCAGACCCGGCGACGCATAATAGAGGCCGCCAACCAGCTCGGGTGGCGTCCCGACCGGCGCGCATCAACGCTGCGGCGAAACCGTAACGCGGTTGTTGGGGTTGTTTACGAGGTTGAACAGTCCTTTCAAGGAGGGCTACTCGATTCCCTCTACATTTCTGCCCGTAGGCATAACCTGGAAGTTGTCCTGGCAGGAGCCACAGAAAGTAACTCCGAACTGGACTGTCTACGCCTACTGATTTCTGAACGTTGTAATGCGATTATCCTCACCGGAGCCACGTTGGAAGATTCGCGAATAGAGCAAGCAGCGCGTTTAGTTCCAGTTCTTAGTTTATGCCGGACAGTCGACTGTCCTGGCGTAGACGTCGTAACCACGGATGGCGTAGCTGGCAGCCAAATGGCGGTTAGGCATCTTTATGACCTGGGTCATCGCAAAATCGCCCATTTACAGGGTTTAGATAAGTCGATGGCAGCTGAGCGCGAAACTGGATATCGCTCTGCAATGAACGATTTGGGCCTTGCTGACCAGGCTTTGATTTTCGAGGCGGGCGATAATTTACACGCGGGGGTCTCAACTGCAGACAAAATACTTGAGATGCGACCGGCTGATCGCCCTACAGGAATAGTCGCATACAACGACGTCAGCGCGCATGCCACTGTTGGACGACTGCGACAAAAGGGGGTTCGAGTGCCTGAAGACATTAGTGTGATTGGCTTTGATAATGCACCCATATCTCGTGACCCAGTAATTTCCTTGACCACGATTTCGCAGCCCATTACCGATTTAGCTGGGGAGGCAATGAGGATTCTGGCGGCTCGCATTAACGGGGTCACTCCTGTACAGACACCTCAGGACAACTCAGATGAAGCCGTGATTTGCCAACTTCCGACGACTTTGGTCCTTCGGAACACAACCGGCCCGGCCCCCAGATAGCTTTAGGTCTTCCACTGCGTGGTTCATTACCTACTTGCTCACAGCCTTACCAAAACGTTTAGATCATCGACTAAAACGTTTAGTAGACAATACACATCTTCTTTTGTCAGAACATATGTGAAACTTCAGGTGTTCATTGAAGAACAAAGTTGATAAAGGATGAGTGCAATGTCAAAAAAGACACTGGGAGT
>DAIOFF010000171.1:0-5796 GCA_036745855.1 Scrofimicrobium sp.
ACTCATTCCCACCGAAAAACCCCAGGTTGGAATCTTACGAAGTTGCGCATGAAAACGCTTAACAAACGCCCGTGCAGGTTCCATCCATTGGCGCATATAGACGGCGGAACCAACCACCACCGCGTCATAGTCAGAAACCGACTGAACAGATTCTGGATCGAAGCGATCGACCTCCACCCCGTCGATCCTAAGTCGTGACGCAATAGCATCCGCTATCTCCGTCGTTGAACCATGTTTGCTAGCGGCAGTCACCAAAACCTTCACAGCTAGCCCCTTCCAAAATCTTCGCTACTCACGCCCGCAATTGCGCTTTCAAACGCTTTTGCAGATCTCCAATAATCTTCTTGCGCGTTTCACCCACCTGCTCGGGAGTGAACGTCTGGTCAGGGTAGCGAAGTGTCAAAGAAAACGCCAACGACCGCTTCCCGTTTTCTACCTGCGCCCCCTCATAAACATCAAACAACTGAATCTTTTCAAGCAATGGACCAGCGCTTGACCGAATGACCCGCTCAACATCCGCCGCCGATATTGCACCGTCAACAACAACAGCAAGGTCTGTTTTAGCAGGAGGATAAGTTGAGACTCGCTTTGCCTTCACAGGCGTATCCGCCAGAGCAGACACTAAACAATCAAGGTCAAGTTCAATCGCGGACGAACGCGCGGGCAAACCATATTCGGCAATCACCCTTGGATGCAGTTCACCCGCAGTTCCAAGCACAATCAGTTTTTTGCCGAGGCGAACAAAAAGTGTCGCGGCGCGCCCCGGATGCCACGGCATGACATCTTCAGAACGATCAGTCGCGCTTGGAACTGGAGGTCCTGGAATCCGCTCAGTACCAGCTGGAAGCCAAGCCCGCGTCGTCTCAAGTTTCAACCCCAAGTTAGACGCTATCGCTTTACCAAGAGCAATCGGATCCGCCCAATCCCAGTTACGGCTTTGCGTAATCACACTACTTTCACCAAGGCTGCCACCAAATACGGCAGCCATATGTAAAGGCTGGGCAGGTACCCCAGCGTTCAAAGCAGCAAGTTCATCATCACTAGGACGCCGATCAACGCCAACAATCCCCATTGGTTTTGTGCCAGCCGGGTGTGTCACGGTTCCCACCTCAAACACAGCCAATGACGGATTACCACGCGAAACATTGCGCTCCGCCGTATCCAGCAGCGTATCAAGCAACGACGTTCGCAAAAGTGGCGCGTCCTCAGCAAGAGGATTTCTAAGTCTCGCAGCGCCGCGTCGCGCATCATCAGCAGGTAAGAACTGGCGGTCATGTGCATCACCAACAAACGGATACGACAAAACCTCAACAGCCCCAAACTGAGCCGCAATATCACAAACGCGTCTACGTACCTGCTGACTACGGCTCAAACCCGTGCCACCAGAAGAAACCGGAACGCGCGTGCCAATCTTGTCATACCCATCAAGGCGGGCAACTTCCTCAACCAAGTCAGCAGGCATGCGCAAGTCTGGACGCCAAGTCGGCGCAGTTACGCGAACCCGGTCACCACTCACATCGACTGTGGCACCGATTTCTTCCAACAACTGCACAACCCGTTCAGGCGCATATTCAACGCCTGTTAGACGCTCTGGTTCAGACAGCCACATATCAATCGGACTAGGCATCTTCACCTTGCAGTAATCAAACACAGTGTCATCAGCCGTGCCGCCACCGTATTTGGCCAACAAGTCCGCAGTTCGACTGACAGCAACGGGGGCGATCATTGGATCAACGCCGCGTTCAAACCTCTTTGAAGCCTCAGAAGACAACTTATGACGACGCGACGTGCGGGCAATCGACACAGAATCGAAATGCGCTCCTTCAATCACCACATCCGTTGTGCCCTCGACAATCTCAGAATCCAGACCGCCCATTGTGCCTGCCAAGCCAACAATGCGCGAAGCCCGCCCGCCCTTGGGCGAATCAGTAATCACAATGTCTTCACTATCCAAGACCCGCTCAACACCATCAAGGGTAGTAAACGGCTCACCAGCCACAGCGCGCCTAACAACAAAAGGCTGCGCAACAGAGTCAAGCGCATAAGCATGAAGAGGCTGCCCCAAATCAAGCATGACAAAGTTCGTCACGTCAACCGGCAAAGAAATCGGCCGCATTCCCGCCTGCAAAAGGCGTTCAACCATCCACTTTGGTGTCTGCGCATTTGGATCAATGCCCCGAACAATCCGGGTTACGAACCTATCAGCAGCGGTCTCATCATCCACCTCAGCCCCAAACGCCAAGTCCGAATGAGGAGGCAAATCCTCAACAATCCCAGGGTCAGTGAACTTCGCGCCCGTAGAATGACTAAACTCACGCGCAATACCCCGCATCGAAAAACAGTAACCACGATCAGGGGTCACATTGATTTCGAGAACTTCCTCACCAAGACCAAGACGCGCAATCATATCCGTTCCAGGCGCGACCGGCTCAGACAGCACAATAATTCCATCGTGGTCATTTCCAAGGCCAAGCTCACGTTCAGAACAAATCATGCCATCAGACACGTGACCATAAGTCTTTCGCGCGGCAATCGGGAACGGGCCAGGCAAAACCGCCCCAGGCAAAGAAACTACAACGTAATCCCCCACATCAAAGTTATGCGCCCCGCAAATGATCCCGCGACTTGGCAGATCAGACTTCTCTTTTCCACTACCAGGCTCATCGTTATATTCCCCAACATCCACGCGGCAATAGTTCACCGTTTTCCCATTGGAATGTTCTTCCTTAACAAGAGACAAAACCCGGCCAGCCACCAGGGGCCCAATCACGCTTGGAGGGTGAATCTCTTCTTCCTCCAACCCGACAGCAACCAGGTCCTCTGCAAGCTTCTGAACCGTTTCATCCTCAGGAACCTCCACATGGTCCCTAAGCCAGCTAAGCGAAACATAAGGCATATCAGGCCCCTTTCCCGAAAAGTCCAAACTGCTGTGAGAAACGCATGTCGCCCTCGACAATATCGCGCATATCTGCAATCCCATGACGAAGCATCAACGTGCGCTCTAATCCCATTCCAAACGCAAAACCAGAATATTCATCAGGGTCAACACCGTTTGCAATCAGCACGTTCGGGTTCACAATCCCACAACCTCCCCACTCAATCCAGCCTGGCCCGCCCTTTTTCTGCGGAAACCAAAAATCCATCTCAGCGCTTGGCTCGGTAAATGGGAAAAACGAAGGCCGCAACCTGGTTCTCACTTCTGACCCAAAAAGGTGCTTCGCAAGCTTATCCAACACGCCCTTCAAGTCAGCCATCGTCAGATTCTTGTCAACCGCAATGCCCTCAACCTGATGGAAAACAGGGGTATGAGTGGCATCTAAAGCGTCCGACCGAAATACTTTCCCAGGGCAAGCCAAATACAACGGGACTCCCCTAGCAAGCAGCTCGCGGGACTGCACCGGAGAGGTATGAGTCCTCATAACCAAGTTGCCAGCATCCTGCGTTGCCCCGCCTACTGTGGTCCCATCAATGAAAAACGTATCTTGCATCTGCCGCGCAGGGTGATCTGCGTCAAAGTTCAAAGAATCAAAGTTGAACCATTCATGCTCAACCTCAGGCCCCTCGCCAATATCCCATCCCATAGACAAAAAGAAATCAGAAATTTCCTCAATCAAACTGGAAAGAGGATGCCTAGCACCAAGCGGGAACCGCTGCGCCGGTAACGTTACGTCAACGCTTTCATCTGCCAAAACCCTGGCTTCGGCCTCATGTTCCAAAACCTCTTGACGCGCAGCGAGCGCCGCATTCAAACGCCCCCTGGCTCCCCCAAGGTTCTGGCCTGCAAACGCGCGATCTTTAGGATCAAGATTCTTGATCGACCGATTCGCAAGCGTGAGTGGCGACTTATCACCAACTACTGAAATCTTGATTGCTTTCAACTCATCAAGCGTGTCCGCTTCACTCACGCGGGCCACCGACAAATCACACCACTGTCCGACACTTTCACCATCAAGGGGGTCAAGCGCTTCGGATTCAACTGACATTCGATTTCCTCCCGTTTTCCACGCTCAACCTTAGTGGGTTTGACGTGAGCAGTATGCGCCGGATCAAAGCTAGGATAGAAATCATGATTTCTGAAGCGAAAGTTCGCATTCATCATTTTGCAAGGGAAAAGGCGCGCGGTGAAAAGATTACGATGCTCACCGCCTATGATGCCCTGACGGCTCGTATTTTTGAGGCTGCCGGTGTAGATGCGCTTTTGGTGGGTGATTCACTTGGCAACGTAGTCCTCGGTTATGACTCCACTTTGCCAGTAGAACTCTCCGATATGATTCGCGCCACGGAAGCAGTTTCGCGGGTGACAAACCACCCCTTGGTTGTTGCGGACCTCTCATTTGGTTCTTACGAGGCCGGGCCAGTTCAGGCATTCGAATCCGCTGCCGCTTTGATGAAGGCAGGCGCACAAGCAGTCAAACTGGAAGGTGGGGTTGCACGGGCTCACCTCATTTCAGCTTTGGTTGATGGCGGAATTCCTGTGATGGCTCACATCGGTTACACGCCTCAGGCAGAACATGCCCTTGGTGGTCCGCGGCTTCAAGGCCGTGGTGACACTGCTGATTGTTTACTTCAAGACGCGTTGGCTGTTGAGGAAGCAGGCGCGTTTGCTGTGGTTTTGGAAATGGTGCCGGCAAGTTTGGCTGCAAGGATTTCTAAGCGTTTGACTATCCCAACAATAGGCATTGGGGCTGGTCCAGATTGTGACGGGCAGGTTCTGGTTTGGTCAGACATGGCTGGCATGACTTCTTGGAGCCCCAAGTTTGCTAAACGGTTTGCGGAGCTTGGTGAGGGGCTAAAGAACGCCGCAAAAGATTATGTTGATGAAGTCCGCGCTGGTTCTTTCCCCAGCGCTGAACACAGCAGGGAGTCCTGATGTCAAATCCAAACCGCGCTCCACTTGGAAACGCTTCACCGGGGCGAATCAGTAAAGAACTGCATGTGCCAGCGCACATTGACCGCCCGGAATACATGACTCATTCTGGCCCTGAGATCGTTACCGCCTCGGACATCAAATCCCCTGAAACGATTGAGAAAATCCGGAAGGCCGGGAAGATCGCTGCGGACGCACTGGCATTAGCTGGTGAGGCCGTGCGCCCTGGGATCACAACCGATGAACTTGACATTATTGCTCACGAATACATTGTTGCCCAGGATGCGTACCCGTCTTGCCTTGGCTACATGGGGTTCCCCAAAGCCATTTGCACTTCGGTGAATGAGGTCATATGCCACGGGATTCCTGATGACAAGCGGCTGGAGGAAGGTGACATCCTCAACATAGATGTCACGGCATTCAAAGATGGAGTGCACGGGGACACGTGCGCAATGTTCACCGTTGGCGAAGTTGACGAGGAATCAAGTTTGCTGATTGAACGCACGCATGCAGCCATGATGCGCGGTATCAAAGCCGCGAAACCTGGACGCGCGATTAATGTCATCGGTAAGGTTATTTCCGCATATGCAAAGCGATTCGATTACGGCGTGGTTGAGGATTACACGGGACATGGGGTTGGCGAGGCCTTCCATAGTGGCCTGATAATCCCCCATTACGATGCGGCCCCTGCATATGGACAGACAATGGAAGTAGGTATGGTCTTCACTATTGAACCCATGCTTACACTTGGCACTATTGCTTGGGAACAATGGGATGACGATTGGACTGTTGTCACTGCCGATCGCGGTCGAACTGCCCAGTTTGAACACACCATCGTAATAACGGAAGATGGAGCCCAGATACTCACGCTTGCCTGAGAGAGGACAAGATATGGATGGCGTTGCCTGCGGAATTGATATTGGCGGATC
>DAIOFF010000172.1:0-5650 GCA_036745855.1 Scrofimicrobium sp.
GTTCATCGTGGTGTGTGAAACTTCCACCGATTCTGCTGCTTTTCGTGAGGGACCTTGACCTGTAACAACGGGTAATATGTGTTTTTCGTTGCTTCTTGGACTTATCACCTTTACCCTCTAGTACTCCAGCATCACGCAGTCTGCGCCACTGAGTGATCTGTGAAGAATACACAATCCTGATACGCAGGGAGTCCCAACACCTGTGTCATAAACTCAATATCGAACGAAAACTATAACATTTGTTAGCTTGTATCGCGTATTCGTAGTTGGAAAAATAGAACTCGTAACGAACAGCATCTTCAGCGTACTTCTCCGGGTACGTCAGCTAGTAGTGCCATCAGTTGGTTTCACCAAAAGGGGGCCATCAATATACCCGATGGCCCCTCAATAGAAAGAAAATTATTGTGTTGAAAAAGAGTATTCTTCCCGCGCTAGGCTTCCTTTGCGCACTTTCCCTTGCAAGCTGTTCCTCTGGTGACACAAATGAAGAAAATGTGAGTGGGGCAGAAAGCGGAGGTAGAGAGACTATTGCTCCAGCGGCGCTTGATGAAGTACCACCAGATGGTTCCATGTCCAAAGATGGCTTAGTGAAAAAGGATATTAAAACGGGAGTGCTCCCAACAGATCCGTATCGAATAGTCGATGTACGTATTCGAGATTATGCAATAGATATTGCCATAGATAAATGCATGAAAGAGGAGGGGCTCTCTTACCCTGTCACTGTGTTTGATTGGAATGACCCAAGCGCACCCCAATTCAATCTTCCCGGAATATCAGGGTTACTTACTGTTGAAAAAGCTGAAACTTACGGGTACCACTATCCGCCCAATGAATACCGGAAACGACTTAGAGAATCATCTACTCAAAGGAACGAACTTTTACAAGATCCTGCTTGGACTAGCACACATGACGCTTGCTACGAAAAAGTCTTCTCTGAGGAACCCTTTGTTGGGGAAGACGAGGTTGCGTCAGACTTGGCTCCCAATATTGATGGAGTAGCAGAACTACCTGAGCTGAGGGACGCCGCTGCAAAGTGGACAGAATGCATGGCACCCTTAGGCATTGCAGACTTACCTGAGACCCCAATGATCGCAGACTCGGTTGCTCAGAAATTTGGCCTGTACACGCCAGATGAAGCCGAAGGCATGGTGGCAGACAACGTAGATTCAGAAGAAATTGAAATAGCGGTAGCAGATGCCAAATGCCGTGCTTCAAGTGGATACGAGCAACTGCAATATGATGCCTATTGGAATGGGGCTGAAGAAATAATCGCAAAAAACTCTGCGGAATACTCAGCGCGCCTTGAAGCAATATCTGCGCAAAACCAAAAATACAAAGACTATATTCAAAATGCTGACCGGTAGGAAAGCAGGATTGCCGAGGTGGCTCTGGGGTGTACTCATAGGCGTGCTTGTCATGGGACTCATCGGTGGGACTTGGCTGGTGGCCACCAAGTTCCAATCCACCGCACAGCGTGAAGCAGCAGCAAAACCCCCAGAGCCTGCGGCAGTAGTGACACCCGTGAAACGCGGCGACCTGCGTGATGAGTTCACAGTGAATGCCAAAGCATCCGGCCAAAATGCAACTACCGTTCACTTCTCAGTTCCTGGTGAAGGAACAACAGTAGTAACCGCTATTGGAGCGGACATTGCACCAGGAAAAAACTTGAGAAATGGGCAAGTACTGTTATGGGCAAATGATCGTCCAGTGATTGCCTTAGACGGAGCCTTTCCTGCATACCGAAATCTCAAAGCAGGTGATGAAGGTCGTGACGTAGTCCAACTTCAAACTGCCTTGGTCGCAATTGGATACGAAATAAGTATCGACGGAGTACTTGGTTATGGAACTATCGAAGTAGTCAATGACCTATATGCAGAGCATAGTATTCAGCTGCCTTTAGAAGAAAAGGAAAGCGAAGAAGAAAATATCGACGGCGAAGCTCAACAATCCGGTGAAGCCCCAACGAAAAAAGAAAAAGAATACGAATATATTATCCCTCAAGCAGAAATCTGTTTCATTCCATCTTTATCGTCTGGATCTATTCGAACCAACTCAGTTCCAAAAGTAGGAGTGATACTTGATGCCACAACCGCTGAAGTGCAAGTCACTAACAGCGAAATAAAGCTATCTGCTGAAGTACCTGGAACTGTGGCCGCAGCACTGACTGCTGGCCTACATGCTTCATTTGTCTCAAACCAAGTGCCCGTTGAACTTGTCATAAAAGAAATTGTCCCGATCGAAGAAAAAGGAAATAAAGAGTCTGGACAAGGACAACCAAACAACAATTCGATGGTGACTTTCGAATCGATTGACGGGCCATTACCTGACGGACTTAAACCAGACGAAGAAATCTTAGTGACCGTGTCACGCATCCAAGCAATTGAGGACACACTGATAGTCCCAAAGCGTTCTATCAGCGCTATGCCAGATTCCAAAACCTTTGTTTTGAAGAAAAATAAGGATGGAAATTTTATCGAGGTGGAGGTCACAGAACTGGCATGCGTTGCAGGCGAATGCGCCGTTAAAGCCAAAGAAGGGGATTTAAACGAAAACGACCATGTCAGGGTGGATACGCCATGACCGTTCTAAGCTTTACGGGCGTGACAAGAACTTATGCTGGCGAAAGTCCAGTCCACGCATTAAAAAATGCAACAACTGTTATTTCACAAGGCGACTATGTTGCAATAGAAGGACCGTCAGGGGCCGGGAAATCAACCTTCCTGAATATTCTGGCCCTTTTAGACTCTCCAACTAATGGAACATATAAAATTGACGACCTTGACGTATCAACTCTAAAAGACAAAAACTTGGCGTGGCTGCGGTCAGAGACGTTTTCGTTTATTTTCCAATCATTTCACCTCATACCAAGTCGAAGTGTCCTAGACAATGCCGCACTAGGCCTCGAATACAGAAAAATTCCATCACAACAAGCCAAAAACCTAGCACTTGTTGCATTAGAATTCGTGGGTTTAGGGCACAAAGCAGCATTCCGGGCATCCCAACTATCAGGAGGGGAATGTCAAAGAGTCGCAATCGCGCGTGCCATAGCAACAGGAGCGCCAATCCTAGTTGCCGACGAACCCACAGGAAACTTAGACTCCAAAAACTCCGAAACTGTCCTTGACCTATTAGGCCAGCTAAATGATCAAGGTAAAACCATTGTGGTAGTCACTCACGACCCGCAAGTTGCCAAGCGCTCCAGTCGGCGCCTACTTGTCAAAGACGGAGTGATGTACGAAAAACCCGAGACGACCTCGACAACAACAATCACAAATACCGCAGCGACACCGCCGCCGGGCAAACCAAGCAAAGTAAAATCAAGCGCCCTCATACATGACGCATGGGCATCCGTAACCTCAGCGCTATCCAGAAGCATCGGACTAGCCATGATGGTCGTATTAGGCGTGGCAGTAACACTAACAACCCTTGGCCTCGCACAAACCGCAAGATACCAAGTCACCGACGCATTCGACGCAAACCTCAACCGGCGCGTCGGCGTGTCCACAAGCGGAGAAGGAGAAGAAGGCGAAGCGCAAGCCCGGGCAGTAATAGAAGCAAGCGACCCCGAAGTCATCAAAAGAATCCTTGAAATCCCAGGAGTAGAAGCAGCATCCATCATCGCCGAATACGCAGACGTGGACGTCACTGTCCGAGTCAACAGCGAACCCGAACCCGTGAGGCTCTACGGCATCCTGCCAAACTCACCAGACGCCAAACTCTTCCAAATAGACCGCGGCGGAAACCCAGACCAGCCACTCACAGACGACGAAGTCCTAATAGGCAAAAACCTAGCACGCGCCCTTGACCTAGGGCCACTAATATCCTCACCAACCATTTGGATTAAAGGGAAACCCTTTCGAGTCGTAGGAGCAATAGCGGACGCAGGGATGAGGGCAGAACTGCCAAATGCACTAGTAACAACCGAAGCATCTGCCTCAGGATTATCAAGGCTGATGAGTGCGGGGCTCGAACTACGCACAACGCCAGGAGCGGCGCAGCAAGTAGCAGAGTACGCGCCACTAGCATGGAACCCAGTATTAGCCGACAGCTTTGCAGTAATGGCACCAGCAGACCCAACAGCCATGCGCGACACAATCGACGAAAGCGTCCAAACAATTCTACTCACGCTAACAGTCGTCGCAGCGCTGGCAGCATTACTCACACTTACAAACTCAATGGCCACAAGCGTCCAAAGACGGATTGGCGAGTTCGGAATGCGCCGGGCAATAGGGTGCCGCCGAAGCCACCTGGCAAGCCTTGTAATCACTGAATCAACCATAATAGGTTTGATAGGCGGAATCGGTGGGACAATCCTTGCACTACTAGCAATCCTGGGGGTCACAATATTCCAACGCTGGCAGCCCGTAATGGATTTTGCATTAGTGCCACTCGGAATTATTGGCGGAATAGTCGTTGGAATAATGGGCTCATTATTAGCAATCAGACGGGCAATAAAAATCGCCCCAGCCGAAGCACTGCGATCCCAATAGCTCTAGAGTCGAACTGCCACCCACAAGTTCCTGTCAAGTAAAGGACTTTCAGCACAAATGACCACTCATATTTGCTTGCAAGAACAAGGCGCTTTACCCTGGCTTGAGTGTCAGAGATTATTGAGGTCAGTGAACAGCCAAATAACAAGGGCGGTTTAGCGGCAGGTATAAGTGCATACCTGCTATGGGGCGTTTTACCGCTGTACTTTTTGATTTTAGAACCAGCAGGTGCCGTCGAAGTCGTTGCGCACCGAATCATTTGGAGCCTGGTATTTTGCCTATTTCTCGTATTGATAACTAGATCATTTCCCGCACTAATAAAGATTTTTCGAAATCCACGCCTCCTCGGATTATTCGTAATCGCTTCAGTGCTAATAGCAATCAACTGGGGAACATTCGTAGGTGCCGTTCAAACGCACCACGCTGCAGACGCCGCCCTCGGGTACTTCATAAACCCGATTGTCACAGCACTCCTGGCCGTAATCGTCCTAAAAGAGAAACTAATCCCCGCCCAAATCGTTGCAATCCTGCTAACGACAGCAGCAGTAATTGTCATTGCAATTGAGTTCGGAAGGATTCCGTGGATTTCACTGGTGTTGGCATTCTCGTTCGGCCTATATGGCCTAGTGAAAAATCGCGTCGGGCCACAAGCCTCAGCGATAGCAGGACTCAGCACCGAAACCCTGATCCTTGTCCCAATCGCCTTGGGATACCTGATTTTCCTTGCTGTCACAGGTCAATCTGCCTGGGGCGCTACCGGCGAGTTCGCATCAGCAGGCTGGCTCATGGTCTTGCTCATACTGCTGGGGCCCGTTACTGCCATTCCTCTTCTCCTTTTCGCTGCCGCGGCGCGGAGGCTGCCCTTAGCGACCATCGGGACACTGCAGTACATGACCCCGATCCTGCAGCTACTCATCGCAGTGTTCTTACTTGGCGAACCAATGCCTACCAGCCGGTGGATAGGGTTTGCCCTGGTGTGGGCTGGTTTGGTGATTATCGCAGTTGACGGTGCATGGCGGCGGCGGAAGACTGCCCGCAGCTCCAAGGAATAAGCAAACTAAGAGCGGGGCTAGGTCGCATCAGGTCTTGCAGGTTTCCCCATGCTGCCTTGCGGTGTTGCCCCCGACAATCCTTAAGCCCGCCCTCTGCACCGACGAATC
>DAIOFF010000173.1:0-5569 GCA_036745855.1 Scrofimicrobium sp.
ATAGGTCGGTAATCGAAAGCAGCTCATCTGCTGCCCGCTTTATGCGGCGCTCTAGGGGCTCGTCCTCAGCAATGCCGGCTTCTAGACCTGGTGCGCCCCAATCTTGTGTGGCAGCAAAGATACCTGTTCGTATCGGTAATGCGCCCAGGTAAGTAAACAGTGGACGCATGGCGTGATCGATGACTAGTCCGTGACGGGCAGATCCGCCTGTTGCGGCAAGCAGGACAGGCTTGTTCTTGAGGGCATCGTCTGGAAGCACATCAAAGAACATCTTGAATAGTCCTGCCATTGAGGCTTGGTATGTTGGGGTGATAGCGACCATCGCATCTGCGTTTTGAAGTTCTTTTTGGGCCGCTAACAGCTCAACTGGGGCGAAACCCGTTAACATTGCGTCGGTGATTTCGTGTGCCATGGACCTTATATCTATGCGGTCAGTTGTCACGTCATTCCGTGACTTTTTCATGTATTCAGAAAGCTGATCACAAAGTTTTGTTCCTGATGAGCTTTCAGACATGGAACCATTGATAAAGACAATTTTCATTGTTCTCCAAGCAGATTACGGACATCTTCAATTCCTTCTTCTGCGGATGTCTCTGGATAGAATGAAGCTCCAGTTACTGAATCACCATGGCTTTCGGTTCGTGGGCCAAAGTAGTCTTCTCCGGCATATCCTCGAAGTGAATCTGGGGCATAAGGTTTCCGGTTAGATTTGAGGGGACTGCTTTCAATAATTTGCTTAGATAATGTCTTTACAGCTGAATGCAGTGGTGGATCGCTAGGTGTACCTGGAGCGCGTAGTTCTTCGAATTCTTTTCGTAGAGCTGGCACAACATCTTCGCCCAGATAATCAATCTGTTGTAAAACAACTTCTGTTGGAAGGCCTGCATGATCAATAAGGAATAACTGGCGTTGATAATCGCCAACATATTCGCGAAACGACAGTATACGATCGATGATTTGTTGTGGTGAACCTACGGTAAGCGGAGTAGATTCCATGAACTCTTCCAAAGATGGGCCACCACCATAAACAGGAGCATGGTCAAAGTATGGCCGGAAAGTGTCTATTGCGTCTTGTGATTTCCGGGCGATAAATACTTGACCACCCAAGCCCACAATGGCTTGTTCGGGTGTGCCGTGACCATAATGGGCAAAGCGCTCACGATAAAGTGCCACCATTTGTTCAGTATGTTCTGGTGGCCAAAAAATGTGGTTATGGAAGAATCCGTCGCCATAGTATGCGGCCTGTTCAGCTATTTGTGGAGAGCGAATAGATCCGTGCCAAACAAAAGGCGGTTCGCCATCAAGAGGGCGCGGTGTAGAAGTAAATCCTTGAAGAGGTGAACGGAATTTTCCTTCCCAGTTCACTACGTCTTCGGTCCACAGTTTCCGTAATAGTGCGTAGTTTTCAACTGCCAGAGGAATTCCCTGTCGAATGTCTTTTCCGAACCATGGGTATACGGGACCCGTGTTTCCACGGCCCATCATCAAATCCAGTCGGCCTCCGACCAGGTGTTGAAGCATTGCATAATCTTCAGCTATTTTTACTGGGTCATTTGTTGTTATCAACGTAGTTGCTGTTGACAACTGGAGGCGAGAAGTTTTCGCACCTATATATGCCAGCGTTGTTGTTGGTGATGAACTAAAAAATGGGGGATTGTGGTGTTCTCCAATTGCGAAAACATCTAAACCTGCTTGTTCAGCATGTTGAGCAATTCGAACAACGTCCCTGATCCTATGGGCTTCTGTTGGAGTTGATCCGGTTAGTGGATCAGCCGTAATGTCGGAAACTGAAAAAATGCCAAATTGCATGAGACAACCCTTCCCAGCAGAGTACTTAACTACTTAATATCGCTATATAAGTTGCGTGTCAACGTTTTTCTTCCGATGTGATACGGCTCGCTATGTTGTTCAAAGGTGCCTCTGAGTCGAATGTTGGCATTTGAACTCGAAAAGTGATCGAATATCATCAGATATTAAACAAATGTTTCAAAATACCTTTAGACTTATTAACGTCAACGCTCTAGAGATAGGAATGGCAAAATGAAACAAGCTCGATATGTACTAGTCGATGATGTCGACGGTTCAGTAGCTGAAGAAACTGTTGTTTTCTCTGTTGGAAAACACCAGTACGAACTTGATCTCAGTAAGGCACATCTATCCGAGTTCAACAAAGACTTGGATAAATGGACGAAACACGCTCGGAAAGTTAGTGGCCGTCGCGCAAAAGGACCATCGGTTGGAGCAAAAGGTGATGCACCTTTGATTCGCGCATGGGCCGTTGAACGCGGTATTCCAATTAGTGATCGTGGACGTGTTTCGGCAGAAATTCGTGAACAATATTATCGCGAAGCAGCCGGTAACTGAATCTATTTCATTACGTCCAATGACCGGCAAAGTTTCTACGATGGCGAAGAACATGAGACAATAGCTCACATGACTTATACGCTTGTGCTGCTCCGCCATGGTGAGAGCGAATGGAATGCGAAAAATCTGTTTACAGGCTGGGTGGATGTCCCCCTTTCTGAAAAAGGCAGAAAAGAAGCCGCCGCAGGTGGGGTTTTCCTTAGGGAAGAAAATGTTCTTCCTGACCTACTTTTCACTTCTCTTCTTCGCCGGGCAATCACTACCGCAAACCTAGCTTTGGATGAAGCTGACCGTCATTGGATTCCAGTTCAACGCAGCTGGCGCCTGAATGAGCGCCATTATGGCGCTTTGCAGGGCTTAGATAAGAAGGCTACCCGCGAAAAGTATGGTGATGAACAGTTCATGGAATGGCGTCGTTCATATGACGTTCCGCCGCCTCCGATTGAACTGGGTTCAGAGTTTTCTCAGGACACAGATCCTCGTTACGCGGGTGATCCCATCCCTCAAACTGAGTGTTTGAAGGACGTTCTGGATCGTTTGCTGCCGTATTGGAATGCAGATATTGTTCCTGCGTTGCAGACAGGAAAGACTGTCATGATTGCGGCGCACGGGAATTCTTTGCGCGCAATCGTGAAACACCTTGATGATATTTCTGATGATGATATTGCGGGTGTAAACATTCCAACGGGGATTCCGCTGGTGTATGAACTGGACGAAGAAACACTGAAGCCCATTTTGAAGGGCGGACGTTATCTTGATCCTGAAGCTCAGGCAAAGATTGACGCTGTAGCTAATCAGGGCAAGTAAAAGGAGATTCATGCCGTTTAAGGTCGGCGAAACCGTTGTATACCCACATCATGGGGCTGCGAAGATCGTCAAAGTTGTAGAACGAACGCTGAAGGGCGAAAAGGTTGAGTACCTGGTTCTTCACATCACGCAAAGTGATTTAGAGATTGAGGTACCGTCAAAGAACCTTGACTTGGTCGGAGTTCGTGAAGTCGTTGACGATGCTGGCGTAGAAGAAGTATTGGGCGTTTTGCGTGCAATAGACGTGGAAGAGCCTTCAAACTGGTCGCGCCGTTTCAAGGCGAACCAAGAGAAGATTGCGACAGGAAATATTGTCCGTGTTGCAGAGGTTGTACGGGACTTGTCAAGACGTGATTCTGACAAGGGCTTGTCAGCTGGTGAAAAACGCATGCTGACAAAGGCCCGTCAAATACTAGTTTCTGAGCTGGCCCTTGCGCGCAAGACAGATGAGGAAGGCGCGACTGCTGAACTGGATCAGGCTCTGGTAGACGGTATGGAAGCTCTGGCAGAGCAGGCGTGAACGAAGCTGCAGCCATCATCCCAGCCGCAGGGATGGGGGTACGGCTTGGTTTAGCGGTCCCGAAGGCTTTAGTTCAAGTCGCGGGACGAACGCTTCTTGATTGGTGCCTGTTTTCACTTGATCGCTCCGGTGTGGTTGCTGACATTGTTGTGTCGGTTCCACCCGGAGCGATTCCAGTGTTTCAAGAGGCTACTAGTAACAGGGCTGGTGTCAGGTTTACTGAGGGCGGGCGAAGCCGCCAAGAGTCCGTTCATGCTGCCCTTGGTCTTATCGCGCCTGGAAGTAAAGTTTTGATTCATGATGCTGCGCGGTGTTTTGCGGGCCCAGATTTGATCAGGCGCGTTGTGGATTCGGTGGACTTGGATCATCCGGCGGTTGTCCCTGGTTTGCCGGTTTCAGACACGATCAAGGTGGTTGATAGTGGCGAACCTGCGCCTGTTGTGGCAACCCCTGATAGGACGAGTTTGCGGGCGATACAGACGCCTCAGGGTTTTTTGACAGACGTGGTCCTGGAAGCCCATCAAAAGTTTCGTGAGGCGGGTTTGTCTGAAGCTACGGCCGCAACTGATGACGCACAGTTGATTGAGTGGATGGGGTTACCGACGTTTGTTTGTGAGGGTGACGAATCGGCTTTTAAAGTTACGACAAAGTCTGATTTGGAGTTAGCTGAGCGCTGGGTGAATGCTAACTTGTTTGATTTTTGATTTGCGTTTTGTGAAGTAGGTTTCCGAGGCGTTGGGAAAATACGTTTAGGAAAAGTATCGTGTGCCCACGCGATTGGTGCCTATCCTTTATGGTTGTAGGTATGAAAACCATCTCCGCAGGTAAGGTCGCTTCTTGGGCGGCGTGGGACTGGGGGTCGGCGGCTTTTAACGCTGTGGCCACTACCTTTGTCTTTTCCGTTTATTTGACTGCCGACAATATGTTCACAGATTCCGCGACTGCAAACCGGGTTTTGTCATGGGGAATGACAATAGCTGGGTTGGCGGTTGCGTTGCTGGCACCAGCTAATGGCTACCGTGCCGACAAGTCGGGGCGGGGTGTTCGCTCTGTTGGCGTTTTTAGCTTTTTGGTGTTTTTGTGTCTTGTAGCCATGTTTTTTGTTACGCCGGGTTCTTTCAAGATGCTTGTTTTTGGTGTTGTTCTTCTGGGGCTTGGAAACATTTTCTTTGAGTTTGCGTCGGTGAACTATAACGGCATGCTTAACTATGTGTCGACGCCAAAGAATAGGGGAACTATTTCGGGTATCGGTTGGGGTGCTGGATACATTGGGGGCATAATCCTGCTGCTCATCTTGTATTTTGGGTTCATTAATCCAGAGGTTGGTCTTTTTGGGGTTACTGGCGAAAATGGCATGGATATTCGTATTTCTATGTTGATTGCCGCCGTGTGGTTTGGAGTTTTTGCGATTCCAGTGTTGGTGAATCCACCTGATGGATATGATGCGAACCGAACTGGTGAGACCACATCGATTGTCTCCGCCTACCGTGGTGTTTTCCGTGATATTGCAGGGTTGTGGCGCCACTCTAGGTCGACGCTTGGTTTCTTGATTGCTTCGGCCGTTTTTCGTGATGGTTTGGCGGGTGTGTTTACATTTGGAGGCGTAATCGCGGGGTCGGTTTTTGGGTTTTCTCCGTCTGAGGTCATCATGTTTGCGATTGCAGCAAACGTTGTGGCTGGAGTATCCACAATTGGGCTTGGGAAATTGGATGATGCGGTTGGTCCAAAAATCGTGATCAGTGCTTCTTTGGTGACCATGGTTATTGCTGCTATTGCTATTTTTATGCTTCATGCAAATGGTCAGGTAGTGTTTTGGACGCTTGGTCTTTTGTTGTGTGTTTTTGTTGGGCCTTGTCAGTCTGCTTCTAGGACAATGTT
>DAIOFF010000174.1:0-5543 GCA_036745855.1 Scrofimicrobium sp.
GACTGCCTTCTATTCCATCTACGAATCTAACCGAGTTACCTTCCAGAACAGTAAGGTGGCAGGTTTCGCCAATCTGTTGTGCCAAGTTCATAATGTGCGGCCTGGATATGGTTTTCAAATCAACGCGCGACATTGCGCGGGCCCCGTGTTCCCATAGCGCCGCTCCTGTTTGGTAAGGGCCATTTGGCTTATCTTGCTCTGCGAAGCCATGCTCTTTAAGGGTGGTGAGTAAACGATGCGCTGTTGATCGCGAAACACCAAGGTACTTTGCTGCTTGTGAAATACGAACTGATTCTTGTTCTCCCAACAACAAAAGCAAGCGAAGTGCATTGTCGACAGATGTGAGACCTTTCGTCATTATTTTCCTCTTCTTGAGTTCCTTTTAGTGTATGCACTTTTTTGGGGCGAAACGGCTCGACTGTTACGTCGTAGCCTCGCGGGTTCAAGTGGTGGAGGAAAGCCATCAATGCGAGACTTTAAAAATGACGTTATTCGTTCAAAGACCTGAGCTTGCAGAGGTTCAAAAGTGGCTTGATTTAGGCTATGACGTGCAGATCTCGGGGGGACCTGGTAGCGGGCGAACAGAGCTTCTGCGCACTATTCGCATGAGGGCTACTGATGCGGGGTGGCATGTCTTGCAGGTGTGCGGTAGGCCGTGGGCGCGGGGGCGTTGGTCGGCTTTGTTGGCGCATGAGCTTGTTGTGGGGGAGCGTCGAACTGGTCCGTGGACTTTTTCTGAGTTGGTGGGGCTTTTTGATGAGGAGCTTCATGGTGGCAAGAATCTCTTGCTGGTCGATGATGCTGATTTGTTGGATTTTGGTTCAATGTCGGTGCTTGGGGCTTTGCTTGACCGGCGGGACGTGAGGTTTTGTGGCGTGGTGAGCCGTGCGCCGAAAGTGCGGGTGGATGAGGTTTTGCTTCGGTCCCGAAGGGCCGCGCGTGTCAACTTGGGTGCCATGACTTATGACATGGTTGCAGAGTTGCTTGTTAAGAGGTTGGGGGCTTTTGCTGAGACTGCTTTAGTTTCGATGATTGCGAGTGAGTCCGCGGGTGTTCCGGGGGCTGTTATTTCGCTTATTGATGCTGCCCGTCATAGTGGGGTTGCAGAGAATGTTGGTGGGATTTGGCGGCAAACGTCAAGAGAGTTCGGTTTGTCGCTTACCCCTGTGGTGCATGCGTTGACTAGTTCTTTGACAAAGTCCCAGGTGGGTGCTCTTGTGGAACTTTCGTGGAGGGGGCCGGTTTCACTTGAGGCACTAACGAAAATCGCTGATGAGTCAGTGGTTGGAGTGTTGGTTAAAGAGGGGCTAATTGCTCCTATTTCGGCCAAAGAGGAGGGGGAAGAGCTATTTGCTGTCACGCCCCCAATCCTTTCGCGGGGTCTTTTGGCGGGGCTTGATAAACCACAAAAGTCTGTTTTTGGTTTTCATATTGGTCCTATGTTTGGAAATGGTGAGAAGGGATATTTTCCTGCATTTCTTTTTGCCGAGGCCGACATGGCTAAGCCTTGGGATAAAGAGGTTGTTGATGAGGCCGCCAGGGTAAGCGCCGCAGTTAGGGACAGGGCGTTAGTTCAAGACGCCGCGCATTTGGCTGCCTGGCGGGTGGCTCCTTCAATGTCCAATGCTGTTGCATATTTAGATGGCCTTGTAAATCGCCCGCCGTCAAGTGTGATTGACGAGGTCATTGAAGGGACTGTGCGGGGGGATTCAGATTCGCAGTTAACGGTTTCGAGGTTCGAGGTTGAGCGTGCAGTTTGGGAGATGTGGAGGCGGGTGGGGTTAGACGCCGAGCGGCCTCGCAAAAAAGGGAGACATATTGATGATGTGTTTTCTGGATCCGTGGTTTGGCCAGATTGGCATGTAAACCAAGCGGTCTCGCAGTTGAGGGAGGCAATGGAGCGTGACGTGGATGATGAGTCCGTTGAGTCTGAGGCGTTAGCTTGGCAGGCAATTGTGAAAGCAGGGGTGCTTTTGGAATCGGGGCAAATCGAAAAAGCTTTGGCCATTATCGAAAAACCTCTTCAAAACCATCAGGGTTCTGCTACTTGGTATTTGCGGGGAATGCAGGTTGACGCGTTGCTGTTAAAAGGTGATTTGGCTGGTGGGGAAGGCTTGGCGCGGTCGGGCTTGGCCTTAGCGCTTTCTTCTTTTGATGCCCTTGGCATAAGGACCCAGTCTTTGCGGTTGGCGGAGGCTTTTTGGCTGCAAGCCCGTGATGAGGAAGCGTGGCAGGCGTTGGCTGTCTCATTTTGGTTGGGGCCGCCTGCTCCTTTTGAGGCGGGTTATTACGAGAGGACTTTGGCTCTGGGAGTCATTCTTGGTGTTGAGCGTGAGGATATGACTACGGCAGAGTCGCTTGCTCATGAGCTAGAGAGTTTGCCTGAGACTTTCCCTGCGGTGCTTGCTGGCATGCGGATTGTTGCCCGGAGCGCGTTGGCTTTTACTCATGGCGACGAAAAGGGGAGTGAAACCATTTTGTCTGAAGGTGCCAGCAAAGAGAGATCCCGCGGCGCATTTGTGTCGGCGTTACTTTGTTTAGTCGAGCGCCGCTCAGCTTTTAGTAAAAGTGCGTTGGCTGATGCTTTGACGACTGGGGAGGTGGCAGTGCCTGCGCTACTTGAACCAATCTTGGCGGTACATCAGGCGGCGGCAAAAGGAGCCGCAGAAGAGATGATAAAAGCAGTCTCAACGTTTTCTGGAGGACTTGGGATGCCGTTTCTTTATGCCCTCTATTCCGCAGCATCTGAAGAACAAAAAGATGAGCTTCGGCGGGCAATGCGGCCATCTGTGTGGAACTTGGTTGAAGCAAATCTGCAAAAATCAAATGGCAATGATGCGCTTACAGAACGTGAAAAGCAGATTGCAACCTTGGTCTCTAGTGGATATTCGAACAAACAAATTGCAGATCAGTTGGTGCTTAGTGTTCGCACTGTTGAAAACCATCTTTATCGCGCCATGAACAAACTTGGTGTCAGTGCACGGGAGGATTTAGGGGCCGTTGTTGGAAAATGGTGAAGATATCTAAAGGGCCAGCAAAAAGCTTAGCTGACCCTTTAGATAATGAGTTTATTGTTGTTGAGACGCGACAAATGGCAATGTAATGTCAAGGGTTTGTCCGGCGGCATCAACGGGAGTGCTTTCCGGAAGGGTTGCCTTGATAGTCAAAGTGGTCCCAGTCGTTGCTGTTCCATTAGAGCTAATGTCTAAATCAGCGAAGGTTGCTTCATTAAGTGGACCAGCATAAAGAACAGAACCAGAGTCCATGATTGACACTTCAAGCATTTTCTCAAGTGAAACTATTGGTGAGATTTCACTGTTGATAATCATCGGAGCGTGAAGTGACAGGTTGGCATCAATGTTTCCAGAGTTGAAGACCGTGACTTCCGCCATCGCAGACTCCCCAGGTGCCAGGAAATCGGCATCAAACGCTATTGGATATGGCGCTGGACTTCCATCTTCATCGCCGTCAAACTTTAGGTCAATGGTGCCTGAAGCAATCTGCGTTGAGACCTCCCCTGAGTCAGTAAATGCTGCAAGAGTGGTAGCGACACCCGCAGCTAGAATGATTCCCGCTGCAGAAAGAAGCTTTGCGCGTCCAGACATTTTGATATTCATTTTCTCTCCTTTTATTAATACATGTTGTGTAGTGACAAGTTGTTGCTCGAAATGGAAATTTATTAGTAGGAATCTGCCCAAAATGAAGGGTGCTGAAATGGAGTATGAACGTTCTGATTTGTGCCGGGAGTCCCATCTCCAAGTTGTCCAACCGCATTTGCACCTGCGGACATTACAGTCCCAGACGCGACTAACGTGTGTGAGTTTCCAGCAGCGACCGAAGTGACTTGGTTTCCAAGGAGTGCGCTCACCTGCTGCGGACTTGGAAATGAAGGCGCATTATCACCCAAACCCAGTTGCCCAAAAGAGTTATTTCCCCACGCCCAAACCACATTTTCATAGGTCCTGGCAATAAAGCTTTCTTCGCCTTTTGAATCAGCCAAACCAGCATCTATTTCAACAACATCTGGGGTTATGGTCCCTTGAAGGACAAACCGTCTATTTGTTGCAAGGCTCGCATAATAAACAGTGCCCGCAAAAGAAGCGACAATAGTTTCTGCCCCAATACTGGCGTCCGTGATACTGCCTGCAGGGATTCCCAGCGGCGTGAACCCGCTAGCCATTCCCCAGCATTCACCCCAAGCTACAATGTGACCCGTAGATGACCACGCCGTGCCACCATACCGTCCAGCTGACGCCCCGCTAACGCGCCCATGAATCGGGCTGGCGGCATGAACCAAACTCGGTGCGGCCTCGGCAACATTCTCGACTCCTCGCCCTAATCTGCCGCTACCGTTATCACCCCACGAATACAAATACCCAGAATCAGTCCACGCCAAGAAATATTTACCCCCGGAAGAAACCCCAATTACATTCCCTGGAATAGCAGCAGTCATATCCCGCGGCAGTTCGCCAGAAGAAGCAAATGGAGAAGGCCCCCAAGTAAAGACACGTCCAGACTTTGTCAAGAAGATTGACCCATCGAATCCACTTTCAAAAGAAACAACCGGGTCGTCCTCAGGTAACCCCAAAACCACTTGAGGAACCGCCTCTGCGGACTTACCCCACGCATACACGGCTCCCGCATCCGTTAGACCAAGGGAATGGTCACTACCAGCAGAAACCACAGTGAAACCTGGTCTATCAGCATCAAGAGTGCCGATTCTGGCAGTGAGTATCCCCGGATCTTCAAACAACGCAAACGTGGGTATAGCCCCAGTTCCAGCAGCCACGCCAACTAACATGACAAACACCAAAATCTGCGAAAAGAACGTCGAAAGCTTGGTCATCACGCCACATCCCTGCGTCCAGCACCAAAGTTAGTCTCAGAAGACGCGTTTTTAGTGTCGTCGCGCTTGGTCGGAATGAGCGCGAGCGCCGCCAACCCGCCCGCGCCCAATATTGCCCATGTGCCACCCATTTCACCAACGACCCTCCCAAGTCCATTGGCGTGCCAGAAAACCCTGCGTGTTGTTTCATCAACAACATAGGTTTCCGTGTCAGGGCCCATATTTGCATCGCCTTGCATACGCAGATGCCATTCCCCCTGAACCTCATCAATCGCGACAGCGCGATGGGTGACACGAAGGCCGTCGGCGCGAACCGTGGAAATGACCTCGCCAACCTCAATCTGATCCCCACTCACGGGCGCAGCTAAAGCCAACGCGCCTGCCCTAATGTGAGGACTCATTGAGCCAGTCAGAAAGATCAAAGGACGAACGCCAAAAAACATCGCGACTAAAGCCAAAACTGCAACCAATGCTCCGGAAATGGCAGCAATATTCACAATAATCAATGCGGCTCTTACATGAACCGGTTTCTTTGTTCGCATCGATCTCTCCACTCCACGGCCCGAACCTCGTGCCGACAAGAAAAGTCAACAATGCGTTACGTCAAGTTGAGAACTACTCAGAGGGAACCCAGCCCACTTTTGAGTAGTGCGTGAAAAAGAATGAGTAGAAAAAGTCAGTTCAATCAGATATGCAG